>NZ_JABZED010000006.1:77486-138312 GCF_013416675.1 Salinispora sp. H7-4 | reverse complement strand
CGGCGGCCGGAGGACGCGCCGCCCACCCAGCGACCGAGTGGCGGTCGCTGGGCGGCTTCGTGCGTTGATCACGGGGCTGGCAGAAGGTTTCCCTTCGCTGAGTTGTCGCCCTCGGCGCCGTCGGGCTCGGGGTAGGGCCAGCCTTTGCCGTCTCCGGTTTCGGTTCCGGTGAAACCCCAGACGATGTCGGCGTCCCACTGGCTGGGCTGCGCCCCTCCGAGTACGGACTGCGACGCGGACAGCGGAAGGTTGACAACGGAGTCGGCACCCGCCGCCAGTGCCGGCAGCCAGCACCGATAGCGCGTACCGCTCGGGGTTTTCGATGTTTCGCACTTCGCGGGTAGCGAGGTGATCGT
The DNA here is from genome assembly GCF_013416675.1 of Salinispora sp. H7-4. Taxonomy (NCBI): domain Bacteria; kingdom Bacillati; phylum Actinomycetota; class Actinomycetes; order Micromonosporales; family Micromonosporaceae; genus Salinispora; species Salinispora sp. H7-4. The sequence continues at coordinate 137,956 of NZ_JABZED010000006.1, read as the reverse complement.
GACCTTCGCCGGCAGATCCACCCTCAGATAGGGGTCGGTGGCGCGCTGCGGTCCCTGGTTGCCGATGGTCAGGCGCAGCGTCCCAGTCGCCGTGTCCGCGCCGTCCGGGACGAACTGAACGTCACCCCCGCTGATCGAGAGGTCGGTGACCCGTGGGTTCGGCGGGAAGGCACTCGGCCCGCCCGACTGGACGAAGCCCTTGCCCGACCAGGAGTAGGCCCGCCACTGCGACTGTGGGAACCCGTCCACGACTCCTTCGCCGGCCGCGTCCAGAACCTCCACCTCGACGGCGGTGCCTTTCGCGCGGATCCCCTTGATCCAGGCGATGTCGCCGGCGTGCCCGGTCACCAGACCCATCGTCACGATGGTGTCGGAGACGTTCCGGTCAAAGGCGAGGACCCGCGACTCGCCCATCTCGATCCCGCTGCAGTTGATCAGCGCGGCCGTCTCCTTCGCCCCGTCTTGATCGAGGTCAGCGTGGACGACCTCGGAGATGGTGATCCGGAGTTCCGAGTTGGACGCCGGTTGCGCGGTGCCGTCGGAGAACTTGACCCGTCCTGCTGGGCAGTGTTCCTTCAGGTACTCGGGCCAGGCGGGGAGCTCCAGCGTGGCGTTACCGAGCTCCGTCTTCCCGATCTGGCCGTCCGGCGGTGGTGTGTTGGTCGTAGCCGATGGGCTGGGTGTGGCGGTTGGGGTGGTGGGGTTCGACGGGGTCGGTGTGGTTGGTGTCGCTGTGTCTGCGGGTAGGGCGGGTGGGTCCTGGGGGGTCCAGGTTGCGGCGATTGCTGGGGTTGCGGCGAGTACGGCTATGGCTAGGACGCCGGTGGCGACGATGCGGGTGGTGCGGCGGCGGCGGGCGACGTGTTGTGCGGCGGCGGCGCCGGCTGGGGCTGCCAGTGGTCCGCCGGAGGTGTATGCGGTGAAGATGTCGTCGAGGTGTGGGGTGTTGTCGTTGTCAGGCATTGGTTTCCTCCGTCCCCGGGTCGGAGAGTGCGGTGGCGAGTGCGGCGCGGCCTCGGTGTAGCCAGGACTTCACGGTGCCGGTAGCGGCTCTCTCTTGTTCGGCGATCTCGGTGATGCTGAGGTCGGCTATGTGGAAGAGCACGATTGCTCGCCGTTGTTTTTCGGGCAGGGTGGCGAGTGCGTGGGCTAGTGCTACCCGGTCTGGGTTTGGTCCTTCGGTGGTGTCGTCGCGGCGGAACCGGGCGTGGGCGCGGGCGGCGCGGAGTCGGCGCCAGCGGCTGCGGGCGACGTTCATGGCGACGGTGCGGATCCAGGCTGCCGGGTGGTCGTAGTGGGCGAGTTTGTTCCAGCGGGGCCAGGCTCGGCTGAATGCCTCCTGGACTGCGTCGCGGGCGTGGTCGATGTCTGCTGTGTAGGCGTAGAGCTGGAGCAGCAACGGTTGGAAGGAGGCGGCGTAGAACTCCTCGAAACTGTCGACCACGCCGCCCGTGTCCTCGGCGACTGTGGGTGGTGGTTCCTCCCGGGTGTTTCCCGGGCCGTGCATGCTTACCATCACGTTGGCGTCCCCCCTGCTGGCTGACCGCTGATCGCGCGGCTCTACTCAGCAGACTCCTTACCCCGATCGATGGTTGCGGACAGCCGGGGCCGAGTTCTCAACGACGAGCAGTGATGGTCGCCAGTAGTTCGGGCTGACGCCGGTCCAGCACGTCGCCGCCCAGGTAGGCGCCGAGCAGCGCCGCCCCCAGTCCGTACGCCGCGCCGACCGGCAGGGCCAGCCAGAGCCAGACGTCGCCGAGTAGCGCGGCGGCTGCCACCATCGGGATCACCGCGACCGCCGAGGCGAGCATGGACAGGATGGCCAGGAAGCTGCGGGCCGCCCCGGCGCCGCTGTTCATCGCGAACGGGTTGCTCGTCTCCGGCAACGAGTACGCCCCGAGTACCGACAGCAGGGTGTTGACCGCGAGCCCGGCGCCGAAGGTGGCGAGCAGGCTCCCCGCCGTCAGGCCGATCCACCCCGGCTGCCCCAGCACCAGAAGGGCGAGTACCCCGGAGATGACCAGAACCAGCGGCAGCAGGTAGAGCGAGAACGCCGCAATCCGGGCCCGCAGCTCCACCGCGCCCGGCACCCCCACCACCACGTGCGCCGCGTACGCGCTGCCGTCGAAGCCGAACTGGTTGGCCAGGGTCGTGGCGGCGAGCACCCCGACGAAGACCATGGAGAGAGTGGCCAGGACCGGGGACGGGCTTTCCGTGGCGCTGCCGCCCCCGGTGAGGCCGGCGCTGCCGAGGTTGAGTATGACCGGGACGAAGAGGCCGACCACGGCCAGCGTGATCAGGTTCGCCCGTCGGCGGGCGTCCCGCCACCAGTACCGTGCCTCCCGCGCCACCAACGCGCCGAAGCGGCCCCGGGGGAGCCAGCCCAGCGGTCGGGGGAAGAGCTGCGTGACAGCGGTGCCGGTCGCCGGTGACCGGGTTGACGTCCGGCCGCTGCTCGCGGCGCCGATCATCGCCGACTCCAGCGAGCGAGACCACCAGAGCAGCAGCGCCACCACGGTCACTGCCGTGATCAGCAGCTTCACCGCTGCGGCCCAGACCCGCCCCTGCGCGACCTCGATGCCGATCGTCCACGGCGCGCCGAACGGTGTCCAGCCGACCACGGCCGCCACCGTGGCCAACCGGTCCCAGTCCGCGTCCTGCAGCGCGGCGGCGGCGGCCAGCTGCACCGGCGCGATCAGGGCGGCAGCCCCGGCGAGCAGGACCGCGGCCAGGTCGCGGACCCGACGAGAACGCAGCATCGTGGCGAAGGCGCTGGTGACGGCGCGGGCAGCGGCGACGCAGAGCAGTAGGCCGGCCAGCACCCCGACCGCCTGCGTGAGGGCGGCCGCCCAGCCGCCGAAGACCCCCGCGGTGATGATCAAACCGCTGGCGGCCAGCAGTACGGCGACCGCCGGAACGCTGACCAGCGCCGCCGCGAAGAGGCCGGTGACCAGGGTCCGGCGGGGCAGCGGAAGCAGCGCGAAGCGGGCCGGGTCCAGCGTCTCGTCGACCCCGAAGAAGATCAGCGGCAGCAGGAGCCAGCCCAGCACCAGCAGCCCGCCGCCCATGGCCGCCAGCAGCGTCGCGTACTGGTCGTTGCCGGCGAGGCCCGGTGCGGCGAAGATGAAGAAGCCGAAGGCAGCGAGCCAGAGCCCAAGGAACGCGCCGAGCGCGAAGAGGCCGACCCGCCAATCCTGGCCCCGGAAGTTGTTGACCAGCACCCGCAGCTTGAGCCGGACGAAGTGCCGGGCCGAGACCCGCCGGGCCGCCCCCACATCGGATACCGCGTCGGTCACCGCGACAGCCACGCCAGCTCCTCACCGGTCGCGGTGCGTCCGCCGACGACCGTCACGAAGACCTGCTCCAGCGTCTGCTCTCCGCGGACCCCGTCCAGGGTGCCGACCCGCTTGATGGCGCCGTCGGCGAGGATCGCCACGTGCGAGCAGAGCCGCTCCACGACCTCCATCACATGACTGGAGAAGACGACGGTGCCACCGCCGGTGACGTACCGCGTGAGAATGTCCCGGATCAGCGCCGCCGACACCGGGTCGACCGCCTCGAACGGCTCGTCCAGCACCAGCAGCCGGGGGCCGTGCAGCAGCGCGCAGGCCAGGCCGATCTTCTTCTTCATCCCGGCCGAGTAGTCCACCACCAGGGTCCGGCCGGCGTCGGCGAGCGCGAGTACGTCCAGCAGCTCCGCCGCGCGCTGGTTGACCACCGCCGGGTCCATGCCGCGCAACAGACCGTGGTACGCGAGCAGCTCGGCGCCGCTGAGCCGGTCGAAGAGGCGTACGCCGTCGGGCATGACGCCGAGGAGCTGCTTCGCCCGTACCGGGTCGGCCCAGACGTCGTGGCCGAGCACCCAGGCGCCGCCGCCATCTGGCCGGAGCAGCCCCACGGCCATCGACAACGTGGTCGTCTTGCCGGCGCCGTTGGGCCCGAGGAGCCCGTAGAACGAGCCGGCCGGCACGGTCAGGTCAACGCCCGCCACCGCCATCTTCGCGTCGAAGCGCTTCACCAGACCGCGCAGCGCGAGGGCGGGGTGCTCTGCTGTCATGCGTACGACCGTAGTCGGCCGGGACCGGACTCGTCGATGAACACTTGCAGGGTAAGACGATATCAGCGGTGATGACAGAGCGGGCATGACTGGATTCGGATCAGTCATTGTGGCGTAGGAACCTTGATGACTTTCGGAGTCAGCCATGCCCGTCTTGCTGCCACCAACACTGGCGCCGCTACTTCAGAATCCTAAAATCGGACAGCGTCACGACTTTGCCAGGGCCCTGGGCCGTAGTGAGGCGGCTCAGCCGTCGGAAGCCTCCTCTGCGTCATCGTAGAGACCCCGAACTTTAGTGTCGAAATACGTCCCATATGCTGTCCCAGTGAGATTGGTACTCCTAGCGACGCCGGTGAGCCACCCCCAGGTGGAGCCGGCATCGAAATTGATCAGGTAGGGCCCGCCGGCTGAGATCATTACAGCTGCGCAAGCAATTGCGATTGTGCCTACGCTATGGATTGGGGAGCCGTCCTCGCAGGTGTACTGGTTCGGGTCGTCGTCCCCCCAGAGACCCCCATTATAGCCGACGAGGGTGGTTTTTTGCACCGGCGCGTTGACGTAAAGCCCGTGAGCTCCAACCCGATCGACGACCGTCGTGCCGTCTCCGGCAGCCGCCGTTTCGGCAAACCCGATATTATGTGTATATTTTCCGTTTTCCGTCCACCCCCTGAAGGACCACTTATGTACAATCGCCCATTTCCCGTAGGGTTCTTTTCCACTGTCGAAAGCTGGCACAAAGACAACATTACTGTGCCAGGGAGCGTTTTTATCCCCCCCCGGGTGTAAACAATGCCCAGCGGTGGAGATCAAGCGGCCCTTGGCGCTGCTTACCGTACTCGCCGAACACCAAGAATCCTCGCCGTGTGAGACGAAATAGAGTATTCCAACAGCTATCGAGCGGGTGTTGATTGCGTTGTTGCGGTTGTGGGTGGTGCTTGGTGGTACTGGTGAGCTGACGATCGTCGGCGGCCCGTCCGGCTGGGGTGCCTGCCGCGTCGCCGTGGGTGCCCCCTCCACCTCGAGAGGGACGGCGTTGTTCATCCGTTCAGGTGTCCAGTATTCGATGACCTCGTTGATGGTCTCGTCGCTGGCGACCATCCGATTACTTTTGGTGAGGGCGACGCTACTCGCGATGCTGTCAGGGTCAGTCGTGGTTGGTGCTGGGTTGGCGTTCACGGGTCCGGTCGCGATCAGCGCGAGCGTTATGCCGGCTGCGGCAGACCAGCGGAGGGGCGGTTTCATCCTTATTCCCTTCGTTCATCACTTTTAGGGCGGTTACATGTTAAGTGCAAAAGATCAGAGTGGCTAGTATTACTTTGTAACGTTTGGCACAACGTCGTGGACTGTTGGTGTGGCGAGTCGGTGGCGGCCCCGGCGACCTCGGGCACCGGTGTCCGGCGGCGAAGGTCTGCTCGTCGCCGGGGCGTACCTGCGGTTTACGGCGCTCTATCGCAGGGCTTCGGGGGTGTGCAGGCGGAGCATCGTGGCGCCGACATCGGTCGGGACGCGGCGGCGGGTGGCCGTCGACACCGCCACCATGACGGTGAAGGCGAGCGGGACCGTCCAGGCGGCCGGCTGCGCGAGGAGTGCGGCCGGCCAACCGGTCAGCGGGGGGCCGAGGACGGTCACCAGTACCGCCCCGGCCGCGGCGCCCCCACCGACGAGCACGCCGACGGCGGCGCCGCGGGCGGTCAGCCCCCGCCACCAGATGCCCAGCACCAGCAGCGGGCAGAAGCTCGACGCGGCCACCGCGAACGCCAGCCCCACCACCTGGGACACCTCCAGCCCGGAGACGTTGAGCGCGAACACCGTGGGCACGCTGCCGGCGAGCACGGTGGCGAGTCGGAACCCGCGTACCGAGCCGCGGCCCAGCACATCCGTGGAGATCACTCCGGCGACGCTGGTGAGCAGGCCGGAGGAGGTGGAGAGGAACGCCGCGAACGCGCCGGCGGCGACCAGCGCGGCGAGGAGCCGGCCGGTGGTCCCCGTACCCAGGGCCGCGCCGGGCAGAAGCAGCACCACCGCGTCGGTCTCCCCGGAGAGCAGCAGGTGCGGGGTGTAGATCCGGCCGAGTGCCCCGTAGACGGTCGGCAGCAGGTAGAAGGCGCCGACCAGGGCCAGCACCACCAGGGTGGTGCGGCGGGCGGCGGCCCCGTCCGGGTTGGTGTAGAAGCGCGCCAGCACGTGCGGTAGGCCCATCGTGCCGAGGAAGGTGGCGAGGATCAGCGAGTAGGTGGTGAACAGGCCCTGCTCGTCGGCTCCGGTGCTGGGCAGTAACCAGTCGGCCGGGTCGGTGGCGGACCCGGCCACGTCGGGCACCGGTTGCCCGGCGGCGAAGGTCAGCTTGTCACCGGGGCGTACCTGCCGCAGCTGGCCGTCGGGGAGGGTGAGGGTGGCGGGATGTTCGACCACGACGGTGGTCGCGGTGCGGAAGGTCGGACCCTCCGGTGGGGTCACCGCCGGGCGGGCGTCGGCCTGCCACTGCAACACCAGGAAGATCGCTGGTACGGCGAGGGCGGTCAGCTTGAGCCAGTACTGGAACGCCTGGACGAAGGTGATCGCGCGCATGCCGCCGAGCGCCACGTTCGCGGTGACCACCGCCGCGACCAGGAGGGCGCCCAGCGGGTAGGGCGAGCCGGTCAGCGTGGCCAGGGTCAGCCCGGCGCCTTGCAGCTGGGGGACGAGGTAGAGCCAACCAATGAAGATCACGAAGGCGGTGGCGAGGGTGCGCAGCCGCCGGGAGCCCAGCCGGAGCTCACAGAAGTCGGGCAGGGTGAACGCTCCGGAGCGGCGCAGCGGTGCGGCGACGAAGAGCAGCAGCGCCAGGTACCCGGCGGCGAAGCCGACCGGATACCAGAGCACGTCCACGCCGTGCTTGAGGATCAGACCGGCGATGCCGAGGAAGCTCGCTGCCGACAGGTACTCCCCGCCGATCGCGGCGGCGTTCCAGGTTGGGCTGACCGCCCGGGACGCCACCAGGAAGTCCGAGGTGGTACGGGCGAAGCGCAGACCGTAGAAGCCGATGCCGACGGTGATCAGGGTGACCGCGACGAGCGCCGTGGCGACGTAGCCGTTGCCCACACTCAGCGCTCCGGCCGCTGGATCAGGTCGGTGAAGTCCTGCTCGTTGCGTTCGGCCAGGCGCACGTACGCCCAGCCGACCAGGACCAGGAACGGGAAGGAGAGCACTCCGAGCAGCACCCACGGCAGGTGCACCCCGAGCACGGTGACCTGGCTGACCGATGGCGCGATGGCGAACAGCCACGGCAGGCCGCCGAGCCCGACGGCCACCACCAGCCAGAGCCGCAACGCCAGGGAGAGTTGCGCCCGGACCAGGCCGCGGACCAGAGCCTCGCCGACCCGGGTCTGCTCGGCGAGCTCGGTGCGGGGGTGCTCGGTCCGGGGATGCTCGGTGCGGGGGTGCTCGCTGTCGGACTCGCGCCGGACCACATCGGCCAGCACGATGCGGGTCCGCGCGGAAACGCGGTCATCGGCGACCACCCCGGCAGTCTCGCTCGATTCCGGGGAAAGTCAAGCGCTGCCCTGCTGGCCGGTGGAGCAGCACACCGCCCTGTGGATAACTTGTGGACAAGGGGTCCTTGTTGTGGATAACTGCGATCCGTCACCGCTCTGACCTGCGGCGGGACCTGTGGACCGGCGCCGGCGAAGACGCTGGGGCGAGGCGGGCGGACGCTACGCTCCCGCCGTGCTGCTCCCCCTCGTTGCCGCCGTCGCCGGTGCCGGCTGGGGGCTGCTGCTGCCCGGGCTGATCGACCGGTACGCGGTCGACTGGCCGACCGGTCGGCCCCGGCCCGCCTGGCGGGGCACCTGCCCGGACTGCGCCGGGGCGCGGCCACCCTGGTGGCGGGCACCCCGGCGGTGCCCGGACTGTCGTCGCCCACTGACTCCGGGTTGGGCGGTCACCGTGCCCCTCACCGCCGCCGTCACCGGCACTGTGGGAGCCGGCGTCGGAGTCACCTGGGCGCTGCCGGCGTTTCTGCTGCTCGCTGCCCTCGGGGTGCCACTGGCCGCGGTCGACCTGCGGGTGCTGCGGCTACCCGACCCGCTGGTGGGGGCCGTCGCCGGCGGTGGGCTGGCGCTACTGCTGCTCGCCGCGGTGGCCGACCCGGCATTCCCGGCGCTGGGCCGGGCCCTGCTCGCCGCCGCACTCTGCGGGGCCGGCTACCTGACGCTCACGCTGCTGCCCCGGTCCCCACTCGGCTTCGGCGACGTGAAGCTCGGTGCGGCGCTCGGGCTCTACCTCGGCTGGCTGGGGTGGCCGACCGTGGTCACCGGGGTTCTGCTCGCTCCGCTGGTCAACCTTCCGCTGGTCGGCGTCCTGCTGGTGGCCGGTCGTGCCGGACGGCGAACCCCCCTCCCGTACGGGCCGGCGCTGCTCGGGGCGGCGCTCGTCGCCGTGCTGCGCTAGCGGGTCAGCGGGCCCAGTCCTGCTTGGCCGCCCGGATCAGCTTCTCCTTCAGCTCGCGGGTGTGCCGCCGACTGACCGGCAACTCGGTCGCGTCGACCACCACCACGTAACCGGAGTGCACCAGCCGTAGCTCGGCGACGAGCCGTAACTGGACCAGGTAGGAGCGGTGGATCCGGACGAAGCCGGCGTCAGCCCACCGCTCGGCGAGGGTCGCCAAGGAGACCCGGACCAGGTGGGAACCGTCGGTGGTGTGCAGTCGCACGTAGTCACCCTGCGCCTCCACCCAGCGCACCGCCGACCGGGGCAGCATCCGGGTCGTCCCGGCCAGCTCGACCGGGATCGTCGGGTCCTCCTCCCGTGCCGGCGCTGCCGGCTGCAGGGGCACCCGCCGCGCTCCGACCACCCGCCGCAGCGACTCGGCCAGCCGTTGCGCCCGGACCGGTTTGCGGACGTAGTCCGTCGCACCCAGGTCGAACGCGTCCACCGCGCCCTCGTCGTAGGCGGTGACGAAGACGATGGCCGGCGGCCGGGCGAAGCGGCGGAGCACCCGGGCCAGCTCCATCCCGTCCAGCCCCGGCATCCGGATGTCCAGGAAGACCACGTCCACATCGCCGTCGCGAAGCACCCGTAACGCCTCGGTGGCGTCGCCGGCGGTGTGTAGCCGGGCGACCCGTGGGTCGCCCCGCAGGTGGTACGCCAGCTCGTCGAGGGCCGGTGGCTCGTCGTCAACCGCCAGGACCCGGAGGAACCCGGTCACGAGCCGGCCCGTACGCCGGGATGGAACTTCGGCACCCGCATGCTCACCCGCGTACCCAAGCCGAGGCCGGTCTCCACCACTAGCCCGAACTCGTCCCCGAAAACCGCCCGAAGTCGTTCATCAACATTGGACAGGCCCACCTGCCCGCCCGGCGCACCCGGCGGGGCGCTTCCGGCGGCGGCCAGCTCGGCGATGCCGGCGGTCAGCGTGGCCGGATCCATCCCCACCCCGTCGTCCTCCACCGTGATGTGGCACTCGGTGCCCGCGTCCCGGGCCTCAATGCTCACCATGCCCGGCCCGGGCTTGCCGGACAACCCGTGCCGGACCGCGTTCTCGACCAGTGGTTGCAGGCAGAGGAAGGGCAGGGTCACCGGCAGTACCTCGGGGGCGACCTGGAGCCGCACCTGGAGCCGCTCGCCGAACCGGGCCCGTTCGATGGTCAGGTAGTGATTGATCGACCGGAGTTCCTCGGCCAGGGTGGTGAAGTCGCCGTGCGCCCGGAACGAGTAGCGGGTGAACTCGGCGAACTCGAGGATCAACTCCCGGGCCCGGTCCGGGTCGGTGCGGACGAAGGACCCGATCGCCGTCAGCGCGTTGTAGATGAAGTGTGGGCTGATCTGTGCCCGCAGCGCGCGAACCTCGGCGCGGGCCAGCCGCTCTCGGGAGGAGTCCAGCTCGGCGAGGGCGAGCTGGCTACCGGCCCAGTGCGCGGTCTCCAGCGTCGCCTGCACCAGGCCGGGCGCGGGTGCCCCGTCCGCGATGGCCAACAGCGCGCCGACAATCCGCCGGTCGGCGCCGGTCAACGGTGCGACCACGGCACCCCGGACCGGGCAGTCCACCCGGTCGCAGGGCAGCTCCGCCTCCCCGAGCACGGTCGACCGGCCGGCCGCCGCGACCCGGCGGGCCGCCGCGACGAGCTGGGCCTGGTGGTGCGCGCCGCGCCCGTCGAGGGCGAGCAACGCCGCGGTGTCGGTCAGCGCCAGCCCGCCCGCCCCCACCAGGGCCCGGAGGTGGCGTACGGCCTTGGCGGCGTTCGCGGCGGTCAGCCCGGCGCGGAGCGGCTCGGCGGCGAGGCCGGCGGTGTGCAGCACCTCGTAGGTGGCCCGCTGGGTGGCGGTGGCGATGGTGCGGTGGCCGCGCGGGCGCAGCACCGCGACGAGGGTCGCCGTCAGCGCGGTCGCCAGTGCGACGACACCGAAGACGGCGGGGAGGCTGCCACTCACGGGGTGCATCCTGGCCGGTGCCGGCCGGAGGTGCCAAGGGGCGCCGGCCGGCACCGCGCGGGTGGTGGAGCGGTGTGGGGCCGGCGGCGCGGGGCTAGTACGCGCCCTTGCGGGCCAGCACCACTCCGACCGTGCGCCACAGGATGCTCAGGTCGTACGCCAGTGACCAGTTGTCGACGTAGTAGAGGTCGAGGCGGACCGCCTCGTCCCAGGAGAGGTCGGAGCGGCCGGAGACCTGCCAGAGGCCGGTGATGCCCGGTTTGACCAGCAGCCGGCGGCGTACGTCGCCGAGGAAGTCACCGTCGTCGGCGGGCAGCGGACGGGGCCCGACCAACGACATCTCCCCCTTCAACACGTTGATCAGCTGGGGCAGCTCGTCCAGGGACGAGGCGCGCAGGAAGCGGCCCACCGGGAAGACCCGCGGGTCCCGCTTCATCTTGAACAGCATGCCGTCGGTCTCGTTCTGGTCAACGAGGCTGGCCAGCCGCTCCTCGGCGTCCACGTACATGGTGCGGAACTTCCAGACCTGGAAGGTCCGCCCTTCGTGGCCCACCCGGGGCTGTCGGAAGAAGACCGGGCCCGGGTCGGAGATCCGGATCGCGACCGCGATCGCGAGGAAGGCCGGTAGCAGGACCAACAGGCCGAGGCCGGCCGCCACCCGGTCGAGCATGTTCTTCGCCAGCAGTGCCGGACCGGAGAGGGTCGGCTCCTCCACGTGCAGCAGCGGCAGGCCCTCGATCGGGCGGATGTGCACCCGCGGCCCGGCGATGTCGGTCAGCTGCGGCACCACCGCCAGGTCGACCCCGGAGCCTTCGAGCTGCCAGGCCATCCGGCGCAGCTCACCGGGCTCGGCGCTGGCCGACCCGCAGACCGCGATCGTGTCGCCGCCGACCTCGCGGACCAGGGCGAGGAGGTCCCGCCCCGCGTAGACCGGGACCGGGGTCTCCACGCCGCGGGCAGCCGCGTAGCCGTCGGTGAGGTGGATGGCGACCGGCACCAGTCCGGCGGCGGGGCTCCGCGTGACCTGGCGGTGGACCTCCAGGCACTCGGGCAGCGTGCCGACCAGGACCATCCGGTGCCCGGCCCGGCCGGCGTTGCGCCGGAGCACGTGCAGCACGAATCGGGCCAGGATCCGGACCAGCAGAATCAGCAGCAGGGCGAGGAGTAGCGCGGTGCCGACCGAATATCGGGACAGATGTGTCTTGGTGGCGAACGCCAGGAAGGAGACCGTCGCGCAGACCGCCACGCCGGCCCGGAGCACCCGCTTGAACTCGTCGGGGCCGAGGCCCAGGTAGCGCCGGTCGTAGGAACCGTTGAACCAGAGGATCGCCACCCAGCCGAGCGGTAGCAACAGGCACGCCACCGTGTAGAACCAGGTCGGGTCGTCGTTGTAGAACCCGGACCGCGCCTGGTCGAAGGCGCGGATGGCGGTGAAACTCGCGAAGGCGGCGGCGGCGAAGTCCAGTAGCACCAGGGCCGCGGTGTAGGGGCGGTGCCAACGGGAGACCCGACGATGGCTACGGGCCCAGGCCGACCGAGGTACGCCGTTGTGAGACGGCGGTGTCGGCGGCTGGATCTCGAAGCTGTCGACGTGCCGCACCGTTCTGCTTTGGCCTCCGTTGGTTACCGGGCGCTGGAGGCTTGTCGTCACCTCATTCATGTCCTCCCGCAGGACGCGGACCGCTCACTCGGAGTGAGGGACCGTGTCGCCCACCACTTCAGTCTCCCATGCGTCACCCGAGCCCGAGCGCGGACCGGTAGGACCTCGCTTCTGGGGAGTGGCGATTGGCAGCTGGCCGGCTCCGGACCTTTACGGAAGCCGGGACCGGGCCACTATACCGATGGATGGCCGTTCGAGTAGAACCCCAATCCCGACCTTCGTCGCACCCGGGCGGAATACTCATGGTCAGAGGTGAGCGTCCTTACTCACCGTACAATTCGCGACAACCGTCGGTCCGCGAGCGGCTTCCCGCCGGTCTGGCAACCGGGGCAGTACTGGAGGCTGGAGTCAGCGAACGAGACCTCCCGTACGGTGTCGCCGCAGACGGGGCAGGGCAGCCCGGTGCGGGCGTGTACCCGCAGACCGGAGCGCTTCTCGCTCTTGAGCTCGGCGGCCCGTTGCCCCACCGACCGGGACACCGCGTCGCCGAGCACATCCCGGGTTGCCGCGTGCAGGGTGGCGAGCTGGTCGTCGGTCAGCCGGGTGGTCAGCGCGAACGGGGACAGCCGCGCCGTGTGCAGGATCTCATCGGAGTATGCGTTACCCACCCCGGCGAGCACCGTCTGATCGGTGAGTACCCCCTTGACCTGGCCTTTTCGGCTGCGGAGCCGCTCGGCGAAGGTGGCCGGGTCCACGGCGAGCGCGTCCGGACCGAGCCGGGCCACCCCGGGCACCACCATCGGATCGGTCACCAGATAGACGGCGAGGCTCTTCTGCGTGCCCGCCTCGGTCAGGTCGAACCCGGAGCCGTCGTCGAGGCGGGCCCGCAGCGCCACCGGGCCCTTGCCCGGGCGCAGCGGGACGCGGGTGGAGAACTCCTCCCGGAAGTGCAGCCAACCGGCGCGGGCCAGGTGAACGACCAGGTGCAGGTCGGCGCCGAGCACCAGGTCGAGGAACTTGCCGTGGCGCCGGGCGTCGGTGACCGGTCGTCCGGCCGCGGCCGTGAGCGCCGGGTCGTACGTCTTCAGGGCGTTGATCGCGGAGATCTCCAGCCGGTCAACCCGCCGGCCGACGGCGCGTTGGCGCAGGTAGTCGGCGAGCGCCTCCACCTCTGGTAGCTCGGGCACCCACCAACGGTAGCCTCAAGTTCCATGAAAATCGTGGTGGCGCACAACCGGTACCGGGAGGCTCAGCCGTCCGGCGAGAACACCATCGTCGACGCGGAGATCGCCCAGCTGACCGCGGCCGGGGTCGAGGTGCTGCCGTTCCTGCGTAGCTCCGACGAGATCGCGTCGATGTCCCGGCCCGCGAAGGCGCTGCTGCCGATCTCTCCGATCTACGCCCCACGGGCCCAGCGGGAGCTGGGTCGCCTGCTCGCCGAGCACCGGCCGGACGTGCTGCACCTGCACAACCCGTACCCGCTGCTCTCGCCCTGGGTGGTGCGGACCGCGCACCACCACGGGGTGCCGGTGGTGCAGACGGTGCACAACTACCGGCAGGTCTGCGCGTCCGGGCTGTACTTCCGGGACGGGGCGATCTGCCAGGACTGCCGGGGGCGGGTGCTGGGCGTACCGGCGATCGTGCACCGCTGCTACCGGGGGTCCCGGGCGCAGAGCGCGTTGATGGCGACGACGCTCGCCGTGCATCGGGGCACCTGGCGTTCGGTGGACCGGTTCATCGCGCTGACCACCTCGATCGCGGAGCACCTCCGGGACTACGGCATCCCGGAGGAACGGATCGTGGTGAAGCCGAACGCGATTCCCGACCCGGGTGCCCCGGCGCCGCTGGGCACCGGCTTCCTCTTCCTCGGCCGGCTCAGCCCGGAGAAGGGGCTGGACCTGCTGCTGGATGCCTGGCGTCGGCATCCGGACGGTGCGCTCGGCCCGCTCCGCGTCGCCGGTGACGGTGAGCTGCGACCCCTGGTGGAGGCGGCGGCGGCCCAGCGGGCAGATGTGACCTTCCTCGGTCCGCTGGACCGGGACGGGGTGCACACCGCACTGGCGGCGAGCGCGGTGGTGCTGGCCACCTCCACCTGGCACGACGTGTTGCCGACGGTGATCATCGAGGCGCTGGCCGCCGGTCGGCCGGTGCTCGGCACCGCCCTCGGCGGTATCCCGTTCCTGGTCGGCGCCGAGACTCCGGAACCCGCCGGCTGGGTGGTGCCGCCGGACCCGACCGCGCTGGCCGCCGCGCTGCCGGCGGCAGCCGCCGACGCCGCCAGCCGGGCACCGGCCGCTCGGGCCCGCTACGAGCGCACCTTCCACCCGGATGTGGTCACCCGGCGGCTGCTCGACATCTACGCCGACACCGCCCGGATGGCCGGGTCGGGCCGCCGGTCAGCGCAGTGAGGCCCGAGCGGCGAAGGCGATGCTGGCGAGTAGGAAACCGCCGTTGATCGCGGTGAAGGCGACGATCACCCAGCTGGTCAGGCCGGGCGCGAAGAGCAGCACCAGCGCGGCAACGAAGATCACCGCGCCGTAGTCGCGGATCAGCTTCACCAGCCGCACCAGCGGCGAGGTCGAGGTGACCATGCTGGTCGCGTTCGGCCCGGCCTGCATCACCGAGGTGACCAGGTTCACCATCCAGGTGCCGGCGAAGGCCGCGATCAGCCAGGCGGGGATTGACGGTGACTGCGCGACCGCGGTCGCACTGAGTGCGGCGACCAGGGCGATCTGGGCCGCCACGTCGCTGAGCACATCCACTCGGGCCCCGGCCGGGCTGCCCTGACCGGTGACCCGGGCGAGTTGCCCGTCCGCGCAGTCCAGCGCGTACGCCACCTGCCAGCCGACCAGCGCCACCAGCCCGACCAGCCCGGCCGGTACGCGGCCCGCGGCGACCGGCTCGGCCAGCGTCGCCACGATCACCGAGGTGATCAGGCCGAGGGCCAGGTTGGTGATGCTCAGGGTGGTGGGCCGCAGCCCGAACCGGTGTGCGCCGCTGGCGAAGGCGGCCCCGATCCGCTGACTGATCGCCTCGCTGAACAGCCCGCCGCCCCGGTTGGTCCGGTAGAAGTCGGCTGGGGTCGGCCGGGACGGTTCAGCCAAGGTGTTCACCGAGGGCGTCAAGACAATCTCCCAACCGAGCCCGGAGCTCGTCGGTGGACAGGGCGAGGTGTTCGAGGATCGTGTGGCGGTCCGGCCGGGTCCGGGGCGCGAAGTGCACCGCCTCGACGAACTGCTCGTTGGTGAGGCCCAGTTCGGCCGGGCGGGTGGCCAGGCCGTGCCGGTGCAGGCAGCGGGCGAGCTGGCCGAACCGGTCCCGGTCGCCGTGTAGCCAGGTGCAGAAGAGGGCCCCGAGCCCGACCTGCTCGCCGTGGGCGCTGGTGCCGGGCCAGAGGTGGTCGATGGCGTGCGAGATCTCGTGGTCGCCGCCGCTGGCCGGCCGGCTCGAACCGGAGATCGACATGGCGATGCCGCCGAGGATCAGCGCCTCCGCCAGCGTGGTGAGGAAGGCGTCGTCAGTGATCTTGCCGGGGTGGTTCAGCAGCGCCTCGGCGCCGGTCCGGGCCAGCGTCACGGCGAGGCCGTCGATCGGCTCGCCGCGCAGCTCGTGGGCCAGCTCCCAGTCGGCACAGGCGTTGAGGTTGCTCACCGCGTCACCGATCCCGGCCTGGGTCTGCCGGTCCGGGCCGTGTTCGACGAAGTCCAGGTCGACCAGGACGGCGATCGGGATGTGGACGCCGTACGAGCCTTTGCCGCCGTCGTGGGTCAGCGACGCCACCGGGGAGGCGATGCCGTCGTTGGCGAGGCTGGTGGCGACCGTGACCATCGGGATGCCGTAGCGGGTGGCGGCGTACTTCGCGGTGTCGATCGTCCGGCCGCCGCCGATCCCGACCACCGCGTCGTAGTGCCGGCGGCGGAGCCGGTCGCCCAATTCGGTGGCGGCGTCAACGCTGCCGCCGGCCACCGTGAAGACATCGGCTGAGCCCAGCGTCGGCCGGCACAGCTCGACGATCTTCTCCCCCTGCCCGGGCCCCACCACCACGGCCACGTCTCCGCCGGCGGAGATCCGTCGGTCGGCGAGGAGCTCGCCGAGGTTGGCGACCGCACCCCGGCGGACCTCGATGGCCAGCGGCGTGGCGACGGTACGGGCTAGTAGCGGCACGCGATCTTCCGAGCCCGCGCCAGGTCGTCGTGGTTGTCGACCTCGACCCAGTCGACGTCGCCGATCGGCGCCCCGCGTACCTCGCCACCCCGGTCGGCGAACTCCTGGTAGCCGTCCTCGTAGTAGCGGTTCGGGTCGTGTCGCCAGGTCGCCTCGAGCGCGTCGGCGAGCGCCTCGGCGACGTGCGGCTCGATCAGCGTCGCACCGATGTATTCCCCGCGGGCCTCGTCCGGGTCCATCAGCTTGGTGATCCGGGTGAGCTGGCCGTCGGCGTCGAAGGTGGTCTTCATCTCCTCCTCGGCCAACGTCTTGATCGTGTCGATCGCCAGCAGGATCCCCGGCCCGCGCTCGGCGAGCAGGGTCTTCTCCACGCTCACCGGATGGACGGTGTCTCCGTTGACCAGCAGGACCCCGCGGGCGAACCAGCTGCGGGCCAGCCAGAGCGAGTACGCGTTGTTCCACTCCTCGGCCCGGTCGTTGGGTACCAGGGTGAGCGTGACGCCGTACTTCTGCTCCAGGTCCGCCTGGCGTTCCCGAACCGCGTCGGCGGCGTAGCCGACCACGACGACGATCTCGGTGAGTCCAACTTCGGCCAGGTTGCGCAGCGCGATGTCGAGGATGGTGGTCGCGCCGTCAACCGGTACCAGTGCCTTCGGCAGCGTGTCGGTATGTGGGCGCAGGCGGCGTCCGGCGCCAGCTGCCAGCACCATCCCGACCATTCCGGCATCGTTCTGCGTTCGTTCGGCTGTCACCCGAGGAGGATAGCGCCGTCGATTGGGGCTCCTGGGGGCAACCGGACCGGCTGGTGGGTGGGTAGCGCAGGGCTGCTGGCGCCGCTCGACTGAATCGGACTGGTCAGATCGCATGCGGCAGCCTTGTCCCGGTAACACACTAGGTGCACCATGTTTTTACCGAGTGCCACCATTTCGCAGGGGTTGATGTGTGATGCAGGTTCGGGAAGTGATGTCCAGCCAGGTTTTGGTGGTCGGCCCGGAGCACACGCTCCGACAGGCGGCGCGAATGATGATGGAGCGGGGCATCGGGTCGGCCGTCGTGATCGATCCGGATTCCGAAGGGGTCGGAATCATGACCGAGCGGGACCTGCTCAACGCGATCGGGCGCGGGCTGGACTGCGACAACGAGCCGACCGGAGCCCACCTGACCTGGGACGTGGTGTACGCGGGGCCGGAGTGGACGGTCGAGGAAGCGGCGACCGCGATGGCCCGAGGCGGGTTTCGGCACCTGGTGGTGCTCGACGGGCGGGAGGTGGCCGGGGTGATCTCGCTCCGCGACGTCGTCCGGGTCTGGGCGACCGAACGGGTCGTCCCCGGGTGAGACCGGTCACCCGTCCGGTGGCTCCGCGACGGCACTCGTCGTGCCGTCGGCGGATCCGCTGCCGCCTTCCGTACGCTGAACAGCCATGACCGCCGAGCAGTTGATCTCCTTCGCCCGTGGCGCTCCCTCGTTGGACATCGTCGATCTCGAGGGGCTGAAGGCCGCCGCCATCCGTGCGTTCGACGCCGATCCCACCGGTGTGACGGCGTACGGCCCCTCCGCCGGGTACCTTCCGTTGCGTGAGTGGATCGCGCAGAAGCACGGAGTGGGGGCGGACCAGGTCCTGGTGACCAACGGTTCGTTGCAGGCGGACGCGTTCCTCTTCGACCATCTCGTCCGACCCGGCGATGCGGTGGTGGTGGAGCGTCCTACCTACGACCGGACCCTGCTGAACCTGCGGCGGATGGGCAGCGAGCTGCACGGGATCACCATCCAGCCGGACGGTCTGGACACCTCCGAGCTGCGTAAGCTGCTGGAGTCCGGGGTGCGGCCCCGGCTGGCGCACATCATTCCGAACTACCAGAACCCGGCCGGGGTGACGCTGAGCCTCACCAAGCGGCGGGAGCTACTGGACCTCGCCGTCGAGTTCGGTTTCACGATCTTTGAGGACGACCCGTACGCCGACGTCCGGTTCCGCGGCGAGGCGCTGCCCTCGATGCTCTCGTTGGACACCCACCACCGGGTGGTGCACGCCTCCAGCTTCACCAAGACGGTCTGCCCGGGCGTCCGGGTCGGCTACCTGGTCGGGCCGGCGGACCTGATCGCCGACATCGCCAAGAAGGCGACCAGCCTCTACATCTCGCCGGGCATGGTCTCCGAGGCGATCGTGCACCAGTTCTGCGTCTCCGGGGACATCGACCGCTCGATCGCCACCGTGTGCCGGGCCCTCGGCGAGCGGGCCCAGGCGCTGGCCGAGGCGCTGCGGCGGTATCTCCCGGAGGCCCGGTTCGTCGAGCCGGACGGCGGCTACTTCCTCTGGGTGGAGTTGCCGGAGGACGTCGAGGTGGACCGGCTGGCGCCGGCGGCGGCGGAGCGCGGGGTCGCCGTCGTGAAGGGCAGTGACTTCGTGCTCGACGGCGGGCAGCACGCGCTGCGGCTGGCGTACTCGGCGGTGACCGTGGACCAGATCGACGAGGGTGCGCGTCGACTCGCGGCGGCGATGGCGGCCGTACGCGGCTGACCTCCGCCACCGGCGCCGGGCCGGTTCGACTCGCCCGGCCCGGCGCTCGCCCCGACCCCGCGGCACCGCCGTTGACCCGGTTGGCGGCGTACGCTGCAACGCGTCGTCGAGCGGGGAGGGTGCGATGGCGGACCGGTTGCGGCGCGGACCCAGGGTCACCCCGTCGGAGGGCCGGGTGACCCGACCGCGGGACTGGGCGGCCCCGGTGCGGGCGATGACCCGCCGGCTCAGCTCTGACAGCGCGGACCGGCCACCGGCGCCGGCCGTGCCCCACGATGCGGTCGTTGACTGCGCGCTCTACCTGGACGGGGAGCGGCAGCCCGGCCACCGGCACCACGCCGAGGCGCTGGTGGCGGCGCGCGAGGCGGGCAACGGCTTCGTCTGGCTCGGCCTACACGAGCCCGACCTGGCCCAGATGACCGAGATCGCGGCCACCTACGGCCTGCACGAACTGGCCGTCGAGGATGCGGTCAAAGCCCAGCAGCGGCCCAAGCTGGAGCAGTTCGGTGCGGTGAGCTTCCTGGTGCTGCGAACCGCCCACTACCGTGACCAGGCCGAGTTGACCGAGCACTCCGAGGTCGTCGAAACCGGCCAGGTGCTGCTCTTCGTCGGCCCGAATTTCCTGGTCAGTGTCCGGCACGGGGACGCCTGCCGGCTGGCGCCGGTGCGCGCCGACCTGGAGGCGAAGGGGGAGCTGCTGCCGCACGGCCCGTGGGCGGTGGCGTACGCGGTGACCGACCGGGTGGTTGACCAGTACCTGGAGGTTGTCGACCGGCTGGAGGACGACCTGGACACGCTGGAGGCCGATGTCTTCGACCGCCGGCCGGGCGGCGATCGGATCCAGCGGATCTACCAGGTGAAGCGGGAGCTGGTCGAGTTCAAGCGGGCGGTGGTGCCGCTCCAGCGCCCGCTCCTGCGGATCACCGCTGAGCGCAACCGCGAGGTGCCGATGGAGATCCGCCGGTATTTCGGGGACGTGCAGGACCACCTCAGCCGTACCGTGGAGCAGGTCAACTCCGCCGACGACCTGCTCAACTCAATCCTCCAGGTGCGGTTGGCCCAGGTCACCGTGGACCAGAACGACGACATGCGCAAGATCGCGGCTTGGGCGGCCATCGCGGCGGTCTGGACGGCCATCGCCGGCATCTACGGCATGAACTTCGAGTTCATGCCGGAACGGGGGTGGGCCTACAGCTACCCCACGGTGCTGGCCCTGATGCTCGGGGTCAGTTTGGCGCTGTACCGCTGGTTCCGCCGGCACGGCTGGCTCTGACCCGGGGTCAGCGGCGACCGTTCTTCATGGCCTTGGAGAGGTCGTTGGGGGTCCGGCCGGTGGAGCTCTTCCCCTCGGTCGTCGTGGAGGCCGGCTTGGTCGGTGTCGTGGGGGCCTTGTCGGTGGTCGTTGCGCGGACCTTCTCGGTCGGCGTCGGGGTGGCCTGCTCGGTCGGCGCCGGCATGGTTTGTTCGGCCGGGGTCCGGGTGGTGACCTCGATCATGTCCACCTCGGCCTGCATCGGGTCCAGGCTGGGAACCGGGTCGTACTCGACCCACTCCCGCCGCTCGTAGCGGCGTCGCAACGCCATCGCGCCGACCAACCCCACCACGACGCTGGCCGCCAGCAGGCCGGTCATCCTGCCCCGACCGGACCGCTTCTTCGCGCGTGTCGCCCGCATTCTCTTCTCCTGCACCTTCTTGCTGGTGACGGTCGAACTGCCCGCGCCGGCCCGCCGGCCGGCGGCGGCCCGGCTGGCCGCCTCCGCCTGGGCCTCGCGGACAGCGATGACCAGTGGCGCGAGGGCCGCCACGGTCGATACGTAGCCGCTCGCCGCACGGTCCCGCATGACCAGCGCGGTCGGGGCAACAGCGCTGCGGGCCGCCCGCACCCGTGGGCCGACCGTGGCGCCGGTGCCGTTCGTGGCGTGCCCCGCGGCCCGCTTCAGGTGACCGAAGCTTCGACCAAGCTCGATCTTGGCAAGCTGGCTCTGGGTCTGACGCCGCCCGTTTCCAAACACGGTCCCACCTCCTCGGAGTTGTCCCTTCGTCATCCTCCACCCTCGGATGCCTCCGCATGGCCAGATCGGGCACATGGGAGGATCCGCATGGAACTGAACACCTAGTGAGGAGTACCCGTGGCCGAGGATCTCTACGCCACCCTGCACACCAACGCCGGCCCGATTCGGCTGCAGCTCTTTCCGAATCACGCGCCGAAGACCGTTCGCAACTTCGTGGAGTTGGCCGACGGCACCAAGCAGTACACCGACCCGCGGACCGGCCAGCCGGGCAGCGGACCGTACTTCGACGGCACCATCTCGCACCGCGTGATCAGCGGTTTCATGATCCAGATGGGTGACCCGACCGGCACCGGCCGGGGCGGACCGGGCTACACCTTCGCCGACGAGTTCCACCCCGAGCTGCGGTTCGACCGGCCGTACCTGCTGGCGATGGCGAACGCCGGGCCGGGCACCAACGGTTCGCAGTTCTTCATCACGGTGGCGCCGACCCCGCACCTGACCAACCGGCACACCATCTTCGGGCAGGTCGCCGACGAGGAGTCGGTGAAGGTCGTCGACGCCATCGCCAACACCCCGACGAACCCCGCCGACCGCCCACTGCGCGACGTCGTCATCGAGCGGGTCGAGATCGAGCGCACCGGCTCCTGAAGGCGGACAGGGTACCTTTGCTCGCATGACTGAGCGCTCGGGTACCTGGGCTGTCCGGTGAGCGAATCACCACCGACCACCCCGGTCTGTTACCGCCACCCCGGTCGGGAGGCCTACATCCGGTGCAACCGCTGCGACCGGGTCATTTGCCCGGACTGCATGCGCGAGGCCTCGGTGGGCTTCCAGTGCCCGGAGTGCGTCAACGAAGGGCGCCGCAGTGTGCGGCCGGCGCGGACCGCCTTCGGTGGTGGTCTCGCCGGCCAACACGGCTATGTCACCAAGGCGTTGATCGCGTTCAACGCCCTGGTGATGCTGCTCTCCATCGGCACCGACCGGGGCGGCGACGCGGTGGTGGGGGGCTCCGGCTTCGGCGGCCTGCTCGGCGGCAGCACCCCGTTGACCGAGTGGGGAGCCGTGATCGGGCTCGCGGTCTTTCCCAACGGCACCGTGGGTGGCGTCGCCGATGGCGAGTGGTACCGCCTGGTCACCGCGATGTTCCTGCACTACGGCGTGATCCACCTGCTGCTGAACATGTACGCGTTGTGGATTCTCGGCCGAACCCTGGAGGCGAGTCTCGGCCCGGCCCGGTTTTTGGCCCTTTATCTGATCGCCGGCCTCGGCGGGAACGTCGCGGCCTACCTGTTCAGCGCGCCGAACGCGGCCACCGCGGGCGCGTCCACGGCCGTCTTCGGGCTCTTCGCGGCCCTGTTCGTCGTCGGCCGGCGGTTGGGGCGGGACGTCTCCCAGGTGCTCCCGATCCTGGTGATCAACCTGGTCTTCACGATAACTGTGCCGGGGATCTCGATCCCGGGTCACCTGGGCGGTCTCGTGGTCGGCGGCCTGATGGCCTTCGTCCTCGCCCACGCCCCACCGTCGCGGCGCACGTCGGTGCAGGTGGGCGGCGGGACGGTGCTCGTGGTGGCCCTGTTCGGCCTGGCCCTGATCCGAACCGCCGGCCTGCTCGCCTGACGATCACGCCGGGCGGGCCGCCCGTAGCTGCGCCGCGACATCAACCGGGTCGGCGTCCAGGTCGAATCGGCCGAACAGGTGCAGTGTCTCCCCGGCATCCACCTCCAGGGCGGCGTTCGACCGGCCGAGCCGGGCCCGCTGGTCCACCCGGATCTCCGCCACCTGCGACCACGGCAGCCGCCGACGGCCGGCGAAGCCGCTGACCACCGTCAGCCCTTCCGGATCGACCGCGAGGCGGACCGGTACCAGCAGGTCCCGCGCGGCCCAGACCAGGAGCGCGGCGGCGGCGAGCACGGCCAACGTGAGCCGGACCGGGTCGCCGTCGGCGAGCAGGAGACCGAGCGCGACCAGCGCCCCGGCCCCGCCGGCCTTGACCGCTGGTAGGGCGACGGGGACCCGCCACTGCCGCGTCCCGGACGAAGTCGTATCCATATTGCCCAGCATGCCAGGGCAGCGGGTTGCCGGGCGGGCGGCGTAGCATCGACGCCACACCAAGTTACCGGGGAGTAGTCATGAGTGACGCAGTCATCGTCGGCGCGGTACGCACCCCCGTCGGGCGGCGCAAGGGAAGCCTCGCCGACGTACACCCGGTCGATTTGTCGGCGCACGTGCTGCGCGCCCTCACCGAACGGGCCGGCATCGACCCGGGCCAGGTGGATGACGTGTTCTGGGGCTGCGTCTCCCAGGTCGGCGAGCAGTCGTGGAACGTCGCCCGCAACGCCGTCCTCGCGGCCGGCTGGCCCGAGACGGTTCCCGGCACCACCCTCGACCGGCAGTGCGGGTCCAGCCAGCAGGCGTTGCACTTCGCCGCCGCGACGGTGCTCTCCGGGCAGGCCGACCTGGTGGTGGCGGGCGGGGTCGAGTCGATGACCCGGGTGCCGATGGGCTCCAGCGTGGCCGGTGGCGTGCCGTTCAGCGCGGCGATCCTGGACCGCTACCGGGGTGTGGAGGGGGTGGCGGAGGATGACCCGCTCCCGTTCAGCCAGGGCGTCGGCGCGGAGCTGATCGCCCGCCGGTGGCGACTGACCCGCAGCCAGCTCGACGAGTTCGCCCTCGCCAGCCATGAGAAGGCGGGCGCGGCGCAGGACGCCGGCGCATTCGACGCCGAGCTGGCACCGGTCCCCCTCGCCGACGGGGGCACGGCCTCCGCCGACGAGGGCATCCGTCGGGACACGTCCCTGGCGAAGCTGGCCGAGCTCGCCACCCCGTTCCGGGCCGACGGCGTGGTAACCGCCGGATCCGCGTCCCAGATCTCCGACGGCGCGGCGGCGCTCGCGGTCACCACCACCGAGTGGGCCGGCCGGCACGGCCTGCGCCCGCTCGCCCGCATCCACACCGCGGTGGTCTGCGCCGACGACCCGGTCGCCATGTTGACCGCACCCATCCCGGCCACCGCGAAGGCGCTGCGCCGGGCGGGGCTGGGCATCGAGGAGATCGGGGTGTACGAGGTCAACGAGGCGTTCGCACCGGTGCCGCTGGCCTGGCTCGCGGAGACCGAGGCCGACCCGCAGCGGCTGAACCCGCGCGGCGGCGCCATCGCCCTCGGGCATCCGCTCGGCGGGTCCGGGGCCCGGATCATGACCACCATGTTGGCGCACATGCGAGACGAGAACCTCCGGTACGGCCTGCAAACCATGTGCGAGGGCGGCGGCATGGCCAACGCGACCATCGTCGAGCTGCTCTGAACCACCCCGCCCCGGATGGTCATGTGCCTCCCGGTGGTCATGAACACCGGGGGGCGTGGAAGATGCAAGGTTCGGCCGTCCTGCCCATATCACCCCGTGCCGGGGCATCGTTGGGCAGGGCATGGACGTCTTCTCCCGAACGTTCCTTCCCGCTGCGGCCGAGGCTGGTATCGCGACCCAGACCGCCAGCCGGCACATGCCCGTCTTCCGCCGCTGCGTCGGCTCGGGTGACGCCCCTGTCCTGGTCACCCGGTGCCGCCGCCCGGACCGGTCGGCCACCGCCGGCGAGTACCTCCTGCTGTTGACCCACCGACGGCTGGTCGTCACCCGGCAGACCCGGGTACTACACCGGCTCCGCCTGCACCTCAACACCGAGCTACGCGAGCTGAGCGACGTCACCTGGGGACCGGACCCGCGGCTGCACTGCCTGGAGCTGGCCGCCACCGCCATCGACGGTGTCCGGGAGCGGTTCGTCATCCGGACGCGGCACCCGAAGCAGGTGTGGCAGCTCGACGAGCTGCTCAACCACGCTTTCCGCACCCGCGTCCGGACCGCGCGCGAGCGGCTCGTCGCCACGATCGGCGACCCCGGCCCGGCCCTGGCCCGGCCGGCCGCCTTCCGACCCGCCACCGTCCGCTGACCGTCTCCGTACCGAACCCGAACCTGTCCCGAGCATGCCGCGCCCTCCCCATCGGCCATCATGAGTCGGTGACCGTTGATGAGATGACCTGGGCCGCCGAGCCCCCCCCCGCTGGTCGCCGAGACGGAAGGTCAGCGCCGCGCTGGTGAGACGAAGTCCAGCACCGATCGCCGCAGCCCCGACGCGTCCAGGCCGTGCCAGTGGGCGTGGTCGTCGGCCGACCCGTACCGCCGGAGTTCTTCGCGCCCGACGCCGAGTGCCAGTAGCCGGTGTGGGCGGTCCGCCAGCGCCGCCGAGACCACCCGGCTGGAGGTCCCGGCGAGGTAGGGCTCGACCAGGATCACCTCGGTGCCGGCCCGGTCGCGGAGCCCGGCGGTGTCGAACGGCCGCGGCCGGTTGGTGTAGGCCACCGTGACGGGCAGGTCGGCCAGCGCTGCGGTGGCCGCGTCCAGGGTCGGTCCGACGGCCACCACCAGGGGTGTTCCCGGCCCGGCGTCCCGCACCACCTGCAACGCTCCGTCGCCGCCCAGCGGCCGGTCGTTGCTCAGCACCGACAACCGCAGGTACGCCGAGGTCTCCGCGGCCACCGCGGTCCGCAGCAGCGGCGCCACCTCGCCGGGGTGTCCGGGCACGTGCACCGTCCAGCCGTGCAGGGTGTCGATCAGCGAGACATCCGCCGGCGACAGGTGGGTCCGGCCCGCCCCCGGCCGGTCGTACGAGGCGCCCACGCTGACCAGCACCGCGCTCGCATTCTGGTGGTCCAGGTCGAGCTTGAGCTGCTCGTACGCCCGCTCGACCAGGAACGGCGCGTAGGTGTGCACGATCGGCCGCAGACCGGTCAACGCCAGCCCGCCGGCCACCCCGACCATCAACTGTTCCCGGATTCCGACGTTCAGCACCCGGTCCGGGTGCCGGTCCGCCGCCGGGACGAAGAGGCCGGCGGAGATGTCGGCCAGCACCAGCGCGGTACGCGGGTCGTCGGCGAGCAGCGCGGTGGTGGTGTCGACGAAGGTGTCGCGCACTAGTCCTCCTTGGGGTCGACGACCGCCACGACAACGTGGGGCCGGTTGCCGTCATGCCCGGTCAGGGCGGTGTGCAGGGCGTCGTGGTCGCGTCCGTCGACGGTCGCCGCGGTCCAGCCGTCCACGGTGAACCGGGCTGCCGGCCCGCCCGGCCAGCCGTGGGTGGCGGAGGCGTTGTCGATCACGATCGCCGTGAGGTTGGCCAGGCCGGTCGTCCCGGCGTAGGTGATCGCCTCGTGGTTGGAACCCTCATCCAGTTCGGCGTCGCCGAGCAGCACGTACACCCGGGGTTCGAGCCGGCCCTGGGCGAGTAGCCCGAGTGCGGTTCCGACGCCGAGGCCGAGGCCGTGGCCGAGCGAGCCGGAGCCGATCTCCACGCCGGGTACGAGCATCCGGTCGGGGTGCTCGCCGAGCCGGCTCGCCGGCCCACCCTGGTCGTCGAGCCAGTCGGCGGGAAAGAACTGCGCGGCGGCGAGCACCGCGTAGTACCCGGCGACCGCGTGCCCCTTGGAGAGCAGGAACCGGTCCCGGTCCGGGTCGTCAACGGCCGTTGGGTGGACCCGCAGGACGCGGTGGTAGAGCACCTGGAGCACGTCGATGGTGGAGTAGACGTTCGTGCCGAACTCCCGGCCGGCCCGGATCCGCTCCAGCAGGGGAGCGACCGGCGGTCGGCCGTCGAGCGGCGCGGCGGCCTCGGCGATCGCTGCGGTGGTCGTGGTGGCTGTCATGCGGCTAGCCTGCAACTTGAAGCCAACTTTAGCTCAAGGTGACGTGATGCAGGAGTTATTGACCATCGGCCAGCTCTCCGCACGCAGCGGGGTGGCGACATCCGCCCTGCGCTACTACGAGCGGATCGGGCTGCTCCGAGCCGACCGTACCGGCGGCAACCAACGCCGGTACGCGCGCGGTGAACTGCGCCGGGTGGCGTTCATCCGGATCTCCCAACAGGTCGGCATCTCGCTGGAGGAGATCCGCGAGGCGCTCGAATCCCTGCCGGCCGCCCGGACCCCGACCCCGGAGGACTGGACCCAGCTCTCCAAACTGTGGCGCAACCGGCTGGACGAGAAGATCACGCTCCTGACCCGGCTCCGGGACGACCTCGACGGGTGCGTCGGCTGTGGGTGCCTGTCGCTGCGGCGCTGCATTCTCAGCAACCCGGGCGACCAGGTCGCCGCCGAGGGCCCCGGTGCCCGCCTGGCGATGCCGCGCTAGCCGACGGTCAGCAGCACCTTGCCGACGTGTTCGTTTGACTCGATCAGCCGGTGGGCCTCGGCCGCGTCGGTTATCGGCAGCCGGCGGTCCACGACCGGGTGGACCTGGCCGGCCACGATCAGCGGCCACACCTGCCCGCGTACCCCCTCGACGATCTCCGCCTTCCGGGCCAGCGGGAGGGAACGCAGCGCGGTCCCGGCCACCGTCGCCCGCTTCACCAGCAGCGCACCGAGATCCAGCTCCCCCTTCCGGCCGCCCTGCAGGCCGATCACCAGCAGCCGGCCGTCGGTGGCGAGCGCGGCCACGTTCTGCCCCAGGTAGGCCGCGCCCATGATGTCGAGGATCACGTCCGCGCCCCGGCCGCCGGTGAGCTGGCGAACCTCCGCGGCGAAGTCCTGCTCCCGATAGTCGATCGTGTGGGCGGCGCCGAGTGCCCGCAGCCGGTCGTGCTTGGCCAACCGCGCGGTCACCAGCACCGTCGCCCCGAGGGCCGCGCCGAGCTGGATCGCGAAGGTACCGACCCCACTGCCGCCGCCGTGCACCAGCAGCGTCTCCCCGGCGGCCAGCTTCGCCCGCTGCACCACGTTCGACCAGACCGTGCAGGCCACCTCCGGCAGCGCCGCCGCCTCCACCAGGTCCATGCCGTCCGGCACCGGCAGCAGCTGACCGGCCGGCACCGCCACCCGCTCCGCGTACCCGCCGCCAGCCAGCAGCGCGCAGACCGGCTGCCCCACCGCCCAACCGGACACGTCGTCGGCGACCGCGCTGATCACCCCGGAGCACTCCAGACCGGGGTACGGGGGCGCGCCCGGGGGCGGCGGATAGAAGCCCTGCCGTTGCAGCACGTCGGCCCGGTTGACCGCGCTGGCCCGTACGTCGACGATCACCTCGCCGGGGCCGGGCACCGGATCGGGCACCTCGGTCCAGACCAACGTCTCGGGCCCGCCGAACTCCTGGATCGTGATCGCCTGCATGGTTCCTGTCTACCCGACGCCGGTACCCACCCGGGAGCCCATACCGTTCATACCCACTGTGGACGGCGTGTCGGTGGGCGCGCCTGCCCGTCGGCCGGGTCGCCGTGGCAGACTAGGGCACGGTCGCCGCCCCACGGGGTGGTACGCCGGGAGGGTTCGCCTAGTGGCCGATGGCGCTGGTCTTGAAAACCGGTAAGGCAGTGATGTCTTCGTGGGTTCGAATCCCACACCCTCCGCCCACCTGGGCAGCAAAAAACGCCCCCTGACCAGCGCGAACGCTGGCCAGGGTTGCGTATCTGAATGGTGGGTCAGTCCCACTTCGTCCCGTTCGGGGTCTACCCGGGCCGAAAATAGAGCGCTGCTGCGCGGGCTAAGCGCCGTCTCTAGTGTCTGTCGCCAGGGCTCGCAGGTAGATACTCTTCGTGACGGGGCTGGGCGGGACCTTGCGCGTTGAACATCCGCCGGCCCGGTTTGCCGCTGTACCGTCGTTGATGCCGCAAAACAGCTATTGCCCTTCAGCTATCCTCTATGGCGCTCGCCGCCCATCGTTGACTCGTTCAGAGGAATTGTTTCCTGGGGTAGGGGTGGTCTGCCTGAGAGCTTAGACAATGGTTGCTGCCCGTAATCCAATTGAGAACGCACAACGTTAGTGAACTTGAGCTTCGCGTCTTCAAGTTGAACGGCACAGTTGTGCCAGCACTGTCGATCAAGCTTGCCTTGCATGAGGGTCAGGCTGACTTCCCAGAATGCTGCATCAAGGCCATGTGCAGCCTGGACTATTTTCGAATTGCACGTCAGGTTGATCATCGAGATTGCTTGGTTCCAGGGTGCCCAGTCAACCCACTTTGTGGTGTCGGTCTCCGGTTTGCGGTCCGACTGCCGTGCTGCGGACAGGAGTTGAAGGTAGATGCGAGAGTATTCCTTAAGTAGAGATGCGCATGCATCGCCTTGCCCTGTAA
This sequence comes from Salinispora sp. H7-4, assembly GCF_013416675.1. NCBI lineage: Bacteria > Bacillati > Actinomycetota > Actinomycetes > Micromonosporales > Micromonosporaceae > Salinispora > Salinispora sp. H7-4. Next base: position 109,091 of record NZ_JABZED010000006.1, on the reverse strand, counting down.
GTCTGTAGTGTCTTCTTTGGGAATTGTTCGCGACTCTTCCACCCAAGTAAGTTCCGAGTAGCGTGGCGAATACCGCAAGGCAGCCGGAGGGCAGCCCTGCCCACATCTCAGCTGTCAATTAGCCACTTCCCTCGGTAGTTTCCCGATGCCTGCCCCGAAGTAACGCCGCCCGCCACCGCAGGGTAGCTGGCGCTTGCGACTGGTGCGGAACACCCGACAGGGTTGCCCTTCTGGCTGGCTTCGGGCTAGTTAGCTCAGGAGTGCCAAAACTTTGACTTGCGCAATCTGGCGACGTGCTGCGGTAAGTCCCCGGCATGGGCGGGAAGCCGGCGCTGTTTGGACTGCTTAGACGCTTGGGGCATGACTTGAAAGCCGGTAAGGCAGTGATGTCTGATGTTCGGTCCGCGCCCAGTGCGGGCGGCTCCTGGCCAACGTCGACCAACTCCTGCGCCAGGTCCCGTTGCAGCAGTTCGGGCCGACCGTCTACGTCTGTACAGCCGGGCCGTTCGCAGGTGAAACGGCGCTGGGCGGCCGGTGGTGGCGGGAATTGGCCCGCGACCCGCCGAACCGCCATCCCAGGCTTGACTCTCCCGCCAGGGGAGACTCGAGCATCGGTGCGGAACGGAGGAACCGAGCATGGACGACCTGATCCCAATTGGGCGTTTCTCCCGGATGAGCCGGCTGTCAGTCAAGGCCCTGCGCTTCTACAACGAGCAGGGCCTGCTCGCACCCGCTTGGGTCGACCCGTCCTCGGGCTACCGCTACTACCGGCGGGCCCAGGCCGAGCGGGCCGAGGCGATCCGGATGCTACGCGCAATCGACATGCCGATCGCGGACATCCGTGACCTACTCGCCGACGACGACCCGGAACTGACCGGCAAGCGCCTCGTCGCGCACCGGGAGCGGTTGCGGGCCCGGCTCGCCGAGCAGGAGCAGATGCTGCGCTTCCTCCAAGCACTCATCGATCGAGGAGGACGTGTCATGCCCTACGACGTCATCGTGAAGGAAGCCGCCACCATTCCGGTGGCCAGCCTCACCCTGCACACCAGCCTCAATGCGATCGGTGCCGACCTGGGCCGCGGCTTCGGCACGGTCGTCGACGCCATCGGCAACGCCGGCGCCGAGTCCAACGGGAAGCCGTTCGTCATCTACCACGACGTCATCGACGAACAGACCAACGGCGACATCGAGATCTGTATCCCGGTCCCGGCTGGCACCGTCCTACCCGGCGACCCGGTCCGCTACCGTGAGCTCCCCGGCGGCCCGGTTGCCACCACCGTCCACCGAGGGCCATACCAGGAGATCAGCCCCGCTTACCACGTCGTCACCGGCTGGATCGAGCAGGAGGGTATTCATCCAGCGGGCCCACCGCGCGAGATCTACCTCAACGACCCTCAAACGGTCAGTCCCGCTGAGCTGCTCACCGAAGTACAGTTCCCCATCGACAAGACGCCGCGCTGATCGGGCGGCCAGCCGCTCCCCGCCACCCCGAGACCGGTCGCCGTCGCGTTCCGGCGGCACGGCTACCCCTGGCACGACAGCGATCCGTACGTCGACCTCTTCCGCTCGGCGAGTGCGAGCGGATTCAACGAGGCATTCACGGGTTTTCGTGGCGCTGTATGTGTCTGCTATCTGGGCCAGGTGGAATCAGGCGGTCAGACGAGGCCCCCGGTGAGGAAGTGCAGGGCGAGCCAGGTCACGAACGCCAGCAGCGCGAACCGGCGTAGCCACACCCAGCCCGTGACCTTCCGGGCCGGCTCGCCGGGCTTGCGGCGCTGCGTGCCGAACCACAACCAGACGTGCTCGGACAGGGTGTCACCGTCGCGACTGTTCAGCACGGCCGTCACTTCGACCACGCCGAAGTACAGGAGCCAGACGATCCATGCGGCCGTGTAGTTACTCAGGCCGAATGAGAGCCCGGCGACGGCACCGAGGAGAGCACCGCCCGCGATGAACGGAAGGACGCGACTCACCTCATCACCGCGCAGATAGACCTCCGCATGTGCTCTGCCTCCCCATCTGTCCTGGAGACGACGACGGCGGCCTTGCCGCGCGGGGGCGCATTCGAGACAGTCATCGTCATGGTCGGCGCGGATGTAAACGTAGGCGGATATTCGCGTCTCCTCAAGCCTTGTGTCGTGTTCGGACACCAGCTTTCGCGCCGGCCGTGGTGAAGGGGTTGGTGCGGCAGTCGATGTAGGGAAGGATCAAGCAGTGTACGTCGATGGTTCGAGGTGGAGTCTTTTCGCGGTGGCCTCCTGCCTGCTGATGGCAGCGACTGGTTGCACGGTCGGGGATCCGCTTGAAGCTGGCGCGGCCCCCTCCACATCTCCCGAGCCAAGCGGTGTGCGAGCCCCGCCGCTGCCACCGCTGCCGGAGGGCGGAGAGCGCCTGTCATGCGTCGATTCCGTCGCCACGGAGGCGGATCCGGGCGAGCGGTACCGCATAGTGGCGGAGACGGTCGCGGTGTCGTCCCAGGTCCTGCAACCCAACGAAATCTCCGACTCCCAGGGGCCGACTCGTCTCTTCGCCAAGTGGGGCCTGTACGTGCGGGCCGGGGCGGCCGTGGAGGTGCAGGTGGCACCGGGATGGGAGGACCGCGTCCGCATCGGCTGGGGCGGGGCCGCCACCCCGGTGACTACCGTGCAGGTGGAGGCCTGCCCCGCTACGAGCACGTCGGCCGCATGGTCGGTGTTCACCGGCGGCACCTGGGTGGCGAGTCCGGAGTGCGTGCCGCTGATGATCTGGGCTGAGGGACGACAGGTGGAGGTGCGCCTCGCGGTAGGCGCCGTGTGTGACGAGAGCCCAACCCGGTAGGGGGCTGATTATGGTGGTCATACAGGTAGCCCAGCGGAATTAGGCTGCCCACATGACAGCGCGAGTGGACGTACGGATCGCGGGTGTGATTTTGGTTGATCCGCGGGGTCGGTTGTTGTTGCAGCTTCGGGACGGCAACACCGAGGTAGATCCGCACCGATGGTCCCTACCGGGTGGTCACCTGGATCCGGGCGAGGATTCACTGGCAGCGGCCCATCGGGAGCTCTACGAGGAGACCGGTCTCCAAGTCGATGAGCTGCGCCTGTTCTGGCGGGGACTGGCTCCGGCGGTGGGCTTCCCCGGCGCGGTCGGCGAGTTTTCCATCTTCTACGCGCCGACCAGCGCCACCGATGCGGATGTGGTGTGTGGGGAGGGGGCGGCGATGCGATTCGTTGACCGGGCTGACGTGCTCACCCTTGAGTTCGGGCGGGCTAACGCGGAGATCGTGCCGCGTTTCCTGGGCTCCGCGGAGTACCGACAGTTGGTCCGGGCCGGTTGATCGCTGCTGCTGGCGGTGCCGACCACCGTCCCCGCCTCGCCTCGGCGTCGAAACCTCAATCGGTGAGCTTCCGCGCCGATCGCCGGAACGGCCCCCAGGCGACGAAGCGTTCAAACAGCTCGCGGGGGTTTGGTCCGTCATGGGGGTTGAGGTGGTAGAGGTCGTGCATGGCTTCGTAGCAGAGTCCGGCGAGGTAGATCGACAGGCTTGGGTGCCGGGTGTCGTATTCGGCTTTGAGGAGGAGGCGGGCTTCGGCGCAGGGCCAGGGGTGGCCGCAGGCGCGGCAGGTCCAGGTGGGTCGTAGTGGTGTGTGGGGTGGTTGGTTTCTGGTGCGGTGGCGTGGGTGTTGGGGGTGGGGGCCGAGTCGTGGTGTGGGGAGGTGGTGGGGGTTCACCAGCGGCCTCCGTTGGCGCGCCATTCTTGGGCGGGGGTGAGCCGGCCGACGCGTCCGGGTTGGGGTTCGGCGAGGGTGGGTTGGGTCATCCACGCCGGCAGGTTCGCTGGGCGGTCAGGCCCGCTTTCCCGGTACGGCCCGCTTTCCCGGTACGGCCTGCTGCCCCGGTGTGGTCCGCTTGCCCGGTACGGCGCGTTCATGTCGTGCGGGCGGGGCGGCGCGGTGTTTTTCCGACGCCAACCAAACCAGCGAATTCGCATTCGGACCTCCTTGATGTTGGTGGAGGACCGCCCCCACTGACAGCGCGGGGGGTGGGGGCGGTCCGACAGGCGCCTCCGGCGGGAAAGTCCTCCACCGGCTCACGCCGTCTCAATTCACTCTCTGTGTTAACCACCTGGCGGCGGAAGGGCTTCATGCTGATCCTGGCGAGGGTCTGGCGATCGTGCTCTTTTCCTGGCGAAGCTTGGCGATCTTGCTGGTAGGGCTGGCGAAGTCTGGCGATCTTGCTCGTTTTCTGGCGGCGCTTGGCGATCTTGACGATTCGGCTGGCGACGTTTGGCGATCTAGAAGAATCTCTGGAGGGCCGATGGAATCTGAACGTGCCGCCGATCTCATCCGGGTGCAGCTCCGTCGACAGCGGGCGCTCGCCGGCATGAGTCAGGAGGAGTTCGGGCGTCGAGCGAACTACTCGGCGTCAACCGTGTCGGCGGTGGAGACCGGCACCCGGATGACTGACCTGCCGTACGCGTGTCGGGCGGATGAGATCCTGGAGACCGGCGGCCTCTTCGAGTCGCTGCTGCGGCTGGCGCACCGGGACGAGCAGCCTGCCTGGTTCAAGCCCTGGCTGGAGGCCGAGGCGGTCGCGCGGCAACTCCGCTACTTTCACCCGAACCTGATTCCGGGCCTGCTGCAGACCGAGAACTACGCCCGCACGGTCCTGCGGTTTGACGACACCCGGCCCGAGTTCGAGGTGGAGCAGCAGGTCTCGGCTCGGCTGGAGCGGCAGAAGATCCTGACCCGCGACCGACCGCCGCAGGTCGTGGCGGTCATCAACGAGGGGGCGCTGCGGCTCGGGGACGCCATCATGGCCGAGCAGCTCGCGCATCTGCTTCGGATGGCGGAGCTGCCCTACCTCCACATTCACGTGATTCCCACGGCCGCGGGCCTGCACGTGGGACTCTCGGGTCCCCTCGCCCTGGCAATGATCCCGGATGGAGGCTGGGTCGGCTACCTGGAGAACCAGCTTGCCGGCGACCCTGTCAATGCCGAGGAAGAGATAGTTACCCTTCAGACCAGGTGGGAGTGCGTGCGAGGCGTCGCCCTCCCGCAAGCCTCATCGGTCGCGCTGATCAAAGAAGCGGAGTACCTGCATGAACCTCAGTAACGCTCGCTGGAAGAAGTCCACTCGCAGCGGCACGAGCGGCGGTGAGTGCGTCGAGGTCGCCGGCAACCTTCCCGGCATCGTCGGGGTGCGGGATTCCAAGGACCCGACCGGGCCGGCGCTGGTGTTCGGGCCGGGGGCGTGGCGGGCGTTCGTCGCCCAGCTACCCGGCCGCGACTGACCCACCCCGGCACCAGCGACGCCATCCCGATCCGGGTGTCGACCCGACCTGCGCCCGTCCCCACCTGGCAGATTTCCAGGGGACGGGCGCTTCGTCCTCCTGGGCCCCTCGCTGACCGCGTTGGCGGCCCGGCGGCACTCTCCTGTCACCCGGTGAGCAGGAGCGTCGCCGGGGTGGCGAGCAGGAGGAACGGGCCGAAGGGCAGGTGGCTGGACCAGCGGGCCCGCCCGGTGGCGAGCAGCGCCAGGGCGGTCCCGGCGGCGAGGGTGAAGGCGAGCAGCAGCCCGAGCACCAGGAACGACCAGCCGTGCCAGCCCAGGAGCAGACCCACCCCGACCGCCAGCTTCGCGTCGCCGAGCCCGAAGCCCCGCCGGCCGAGCAGGAGGGTGCTGGTGGCGAAGAGCAGGCCCAGGCCGAGCCCGGCGGCGGTGGCGCGCAGCCAGGGGGCGTAGCCGGTGTCGAGGGTCGCGGCCAGTCCGAGCAGCAGCCAGGTGCCGAGCGTGGCGGGGCCGGTGAGTCGGTCCGGCAGCCGGTGCACCGCGGCGTCGACGAAGGCGAGCGGCACCGCCCAGCCGAGCCACCAGGCCACCGCGACCAGCTCGATCATGGGTCCGCCGGCCAGCAGCAGCGTCAGGCCGGCGGCGAGCGCGGCGACCTCCACCGTGCCGGGTGGGGGGCCGACCCGCGCGCCGCACCCACCGCACCGGGCGCGCGGCCCGATCGCCGGCCCCGGTCGGGTCAGGCTGATCGGGGCGCCGCAGGCGTCGCAGCCGAGCCGGGCCGGCACCCCCACCGGTACGGAGTGCCGTACGGCGGCGAGCCGGAGCACCGGGGTGATCGTGAGCGCGGCCAGCAGTGCGCGGGGCGCGGTACGGCGGGAACCGGTCACCGTCATGTCGAACTCCATCGACTGAATACGGAAAGTAATTGTTGGGTGGCGCTTTGGTCTCGACTGGCCCGACCTGAGGGCTCCACGCCCCACCTCCTCTCATTACTGAGCGTGTTCACCTGAATTGCCCCTGTTGCATCGGCTGTCGTCAGCCTATGCTCGCCCATTGAGTGCAATGCGACCCTGCAATTATTCGATCAAGAAACTGTGGGCGGGGTGGGAGTCATCTTTCTTACAAGTCGGTAACGGTAAATGCGGAAGTCTTGTATGGGGCCCGGCTGGCAGCATCCGGCCGCGCTTTCGCATGTCCGGATTCACCGGGTAGCGACCGCCCGGTGGAGGTCGACGAGGAGGGTCGGGACAGTGCGAGGAAAGCAGCGCAGGGGCGTGTCGGCGTACCTGGTGGTGGGCGCGGTGTTGGCTGTCGTGGCCGGCTGCGGCACCGACCGGGAAGCGCCGGTAGAGGCGGTGGGCGTGGTGGATCAACCTGCCCCGGCGTCGGGGGAAGTGGACGAGCGAAATGCTCGGAGAGCCGCGCTCGCCGCCTATTCCGGATATCTCGCGGTGACCCAGGAAGCGAGTGGCGACAGCGACCCACACCACCCGGAACTCACCGCCTACCTGGCCGACCCGTTGTTGACCCGGGTCCGGTTCACCATCCGCACCGCCAAAGAGCACGGCGCCATCCGCATCGGTACCCTCCGTTCGGACCCCGTCGTGACCGCCGTGGACGTCGTGAGTGTCCCGCCCATCGTCGAGATCCAGGACTGCCTCGACGCGACCGGGTGGCGGCTGGTCTACGCGGAAGACGAGCGGGACGTCCCCGGTAGCGAGAGCACCCGGCACCTGGCCACCGTGACCGTGGCCCGATACCCGGATGGTCGCTGGCTGGTCAACACCGGCGCCGCCCACGAGGACCAGCCGTGCTGACCCGGGCCGCCCGATCGCGCCGCACCCCGCTGCCGGCGCTGATCACCAGCGGGCTGGCAGCGCTGATCACCATCGGCCTGGCCGCTGCCGCCGCACCAGTCGCCGCCGTGCCGCCCGTTGTCGCTAGGCCAGCCGCCGCCGTGCCGGCCGTTGCCGCCGCGTCGGCCGCCGATCCGCCGGATGTGATCTGCCCGCCCTCGCAGACCACCTGCGAGGTCTGGGACGACGAGCCCGGTGACGGCGGTGGCCCGGGAGACGGCGGTCCCGGTGACGGCGGGGGCGGCGGCGGTGCGACCTGCCAGTGGGACGGCCAGGTCATCCCCTGCTACGACGAGGTGCTCGGCTGGTTCCACAACGGTGACGGCTGCTACTACAAGCTGATCGAGCCCCGGCCCGAGGGCACCCCGGAGGGCTTCGACTGGTACGTGCTGACCTGCAACGGGGGCGACCTCGGCTCGCAGCGCACGGAGCTACTCGACGCCCCGCCGCCCGGCTTCGGCACCCCGCCCGACCCGGCGGAACTGGCCCGGGCGGCGCTCGCCTCGATCGACCTGCTCCCGCCGCGGGTGGCCGTCGCCCCCCGCCGACGCATCGGCTCCGGGCTGGTCGGCCTGCCGGTGTGGATGTGGGCCAGCACGGCCGGATCCGGCCAGCCCCGCCACTACTTCGGCCCGCAGCAGGCCTCCGCCAGCGACCGGGGGTTGACCGTGCAGATCGCGGCGGAAGTCACCCGGGTGCGCTGGGACATGGGCAACGGCACCAAGGTGACCTGCTCCGGCGCCGGAACGGCGTACGAGTCGGACAGCCCACTGGCCGGAAAGCGCTCCCCGGACTGCGGCTACCACAGCGGCTACCCGGAGCCCGGCACGTACCAGATTCAGGCGACCACGCACTGGACGGTGAGCTGGAGCGGCGGCGGCGAGAGCGGCAGCTTCGAGGTCACCCGGACCAGCGGCACCGTGACGATCGAGATCGATGAGCTTCAGGTGGTAACCCAGTGAGCCTCGCGACCAGCAACGCGGCGGCGACAGCCGACGCCCCGATCACCCCGCCCAAGGTGCTCCGGCAGCGCCGGATGCGCCCCGGCCTGCTCGGCCTCGCCGTCCTCCTGATCGCCCTCGGCGGGCTCGGTTCGGCCTTCGCCGTCAACGCGGTCCGCGCCACCGGCAGCTACCTGGCGGTGGCCCGACCGGTCGAGGTCGGCCGGGTGGTCAGCGCCGACGACCTGGTGACCGTGCAGGTCGCCGGTGGGGCGGGGCTCTCCCCGGTGCCGGCCGGGCAGCAGGGCGAGGTGGTCGGGAAGCGGGCGAAGGTGTCGCTCGTCCCCGGCACGCTGCTCACCATGGAGCAGCTCACCGACAAGCCGCTGCTCGCCGCCGGCCAGCAGCAGCTCTCGGTGGGCCTGGACCTGGCCCAGGCGCCGGCCCGCCAACTGCACCCCGGTGACAAGGTGTCCCTGGTCAGCACCCCGGCCGGCAACGACGACCGGTCAGTCACCACGGCGACCCGGTTCGAGGCCACCGTGATCGACGCCGAGATCGTCGGAAACGACGACGAGATGGTGGTCTACCTGGCGCTCGCCGTACGGGACGTGCCGGCGGTGGCGGCGCTGGTCGCCCAGGACCGGATCGCCATCGTGCTCACCGAGGCGGCCTGAGCATGGCGATCATCGCGCTGGTCGCCGCGAAGGGCTCGCCCGGGGTCACCACCTCGGCGCTGGCCTGCGCCCTGACCTGGCACCGGCGGCTGGTGCTCGCCGAGTGCGACCCGGCCGGCGGATCCCTGCTCGCCGGCTACCTCGGTGGCACGCTCGACGGGCCCCGGGGCATCGGGGAGCTGGCCGTCGGGGAGCTGCGGGACGGCAACCTGGAGGCGACGTTCTGGTCGCAGCTGGTCGACCTGGACGCTCCGAAACGGGAACGGCTGCTGCTGCCCGGCGTGGTCGACCCCGCCCAGGCCGGCAGCGTCACCCCGCTCTGGCAGCGGTTCGCCGACTTCTTCACCGAACTCGACCACGGCGACCCGCCGTACGACGTCCTCGTCGACTGTGGCCGCCTGCACGTACCCGGCCCGCCCTGGCCGCTCCTGCGCGCCGCCTCGGTGGTGCTGGTGGTCACCCGGGCGCGGCTGCCCGAGGTCTCGGCCACCCGCGCGCTGGTCCGGACCATCCAGCGGGACCTCACCGAGCACCGGGTCGCCCCGGGCACGCTGCGGCTGCTGCTGGTCGGCGACGGGCACGGGAGTGGCGAGATCAGCAAGGCGTTGCAGGTGCCGGTTGTCGCGCGGCTGCCGCACGACCCGCGTACCGCCGAGGTGTTGACCCTCGGTGGGACCGTGCGGATCGGTCGGCCGCTGCTGCGCGCCGCCAGCGAGCTGGAGGTGCCGGTCGGGACGCTGCTGGACCGGCGGCGGGCCCGCCTGGCCTGGCCGGCGGCGGGCCACGAGGGCGCCGGCGCGGTAACGCAGGAGGCGTCGAATGCGATTTGAACCCGTCTCCGCCGACCCCCGGCGGCACCCCCCGACCGCCGCCCCGGCCGCCACCTCGACCGCGCCACCGCTGGCCCCGCCGAACGGCGGGCAGCCAGGGCCCGCCGCTGCCCGGCCGGAGCCGCCGCCCCGCCCCCGGGTCGACTTCCAGGTCGTCCGGGAACTGCGCCGAGAGCTCAGCGAACGGCTCACCCACTGGCAGCGTGGCCGGGAGTTCGACCCCGACGCCGAGGACACCGAGCGCGCCCGGCTGGCGGTCGCGGTCGTCTCCGCGTACGCCGACGCGGTCCGCCGGGCCGGCACCCCGCTCACCGCCGACGAGGAACGGATCCTGCTCGACCAGGTGACCGCCGAGCTGGCCGGGCTCGGCCGGCTCCAGACCCTGCTGGTGGACGAGAGCATCGAAGAGGTGCACATCCTCGGCTGCGACCAGGTGCGCGTCACCCGGCGCGGCGGCGGGGTCGACTGGATCGATCCGATCGCCGACAGCGACGAGGAGTTGGTGGAGATCCTGCAGGCGGCGGCCCGGCGGGCGGGCGCCACCGAACGCTCGCTCTCCACCTCCAAGCCCACCCTCGACCTGCAACTGCCCGACGGCAGCCGGCTCGCCGCGGTGTTCCTGGTCAGCCACCGTCCCTACGCGGTGATCCGCAAGCACCACACGCTCGATGTGGGGCTGGACGACCTCGCCGGCGGCCGGAACGACCTGGACGAGATGCTCGACCCGCTGCTGCGCGACTTCCTCCGCGCCGCCCTGCGCGCCGGCCTGAACATCATGGTCGCCGGCCTGGCCGGGGCGGGTAAGACGACCGTCATCCGGGCCCTGATGAACGAGATCCCGGCCGATGAGCCGTACGTGCTGCTGGAGGAGAGCCGGGAGCTGCTACCGGCCCGCCGCGGCGACCGACACCGCGCGGTGATGAGCTTCGAGGCCCGCGAGGGGCACGGCGAACGCGGGCCGGACGGCCGCCCCGCCGGTGAGGTCAGCATCGCCGACCTCATCCCGGTGTCGCTGCGGATGGGCGTCCTGCGGATCATCGTCGGCGAGGTCCGCTCCCGGGAGATCGTGCCGATGCTCCAGGCGATGACCACCAGCCGCGGCTCGATGTGCACGATCCACGCCCGCACCCCGGCCGGCGTCGGCGACCGGATCATCGAGCTGGCCCTGGCGCACGGCCGGGAGATGACCGTGGACCAGGCCCGCCGGATGGCCGGCAACGCCCTCGACCTGATCGTCTACGTCACCATTGAGGACGAGACCGCGATCGGCGGCCGCAAGCACCGCTTCGTCTCCCACATCGAGGAGGTGATCGGCGTCGGCGACAGCGACCGGATCACCACCACCACGGTCTTCGGGCCCGGCCCGGACGGGCGGGCGGTGCCCCGGCACCTACCGGAGCGGATCCGCACGCAGCTCCTGCGGGTCGGCTACGACACCCGACTGCTGAGCCGGTGGATCGAGGCGGGTAGCGGCGCCTGGCGACGCCCCCGGCAGACGCGGCTGGCCCAACGATGAACGCCGCCGTCGACATCGAACTCGTCGCGGTGCTCTCCGGCTCCGCCTGCGTGGCCGGGCTGCTGCTGGCCGTCGTCGCGATCGTCGGCACCCGCCGCCCACCCGGGCCGGGCCCCGGAGCCCGGCGCGGGCTCAGCCGGTTTGGCCTCGGCACCACCGCGCGGGAACGCCGCCTCCACCGGCTGCTTTTGGTCAGCGCGGTGTTCGCCGGCGCGCTGGGCTTCCTGCTGACCGGGCTCCCGGTGGTCGGCCTGCTGGTCGCCGTCGCAGTCCCCGGCACGCCCTGGCTCTTCTCGGTGGGCCGGGCCGAGCAACAGGCCATCGCCCGAATCGAGGCGGTCGGTGAGTGGACCCGACGACTCAAGGACATCTCGGCCACCGGGCAGGGCCTGCAGGCCGCGATCACCGGCACCGTCGCCACCGCGCCGGAGGAGATCCAGGAAGAGGTACGGCTGCTCGCCGCCCGCCTCCAGGCCGGCTGGCTGGCCCGGCCCGCCCTGCTGGCCTTCGCCGACGAGATCGCCGACCCGGTCTGCGACCAGGTGGTGGCGGCGCTGATTCTGCACCTGACCGATCGGGGGGAGCGCCTCGGCGACGTACTCGGCGCGATCGCCGCAGCCGCCAGCGCCGAGGTCGCCACCCGGCGGGAGATCGAGGCCAAACGTACCCAGCCCCGGTTCGCGGTCCGCTTCCTCACCGGCATGACCCTGGCGGTGCTCGCGTACGGGCTGCTGAACACCGACTACATCCGCCCGTACGGCACCCCGACCGGGCAGCTCGTGATGGCGGTACTCGGGGTGTCCTTCATCGTGCTGCTGGCCTGGGTCCGCGCGATGAGTCAGCCGCAGCGGCCGGCCCGTTTCCTGCCGGCGCCCGAGCCGCAGGAGGTGCTGACGTGACGGACTGGCTGTTGACCATCGCGGTGACCGCCGGGGCGCTGGTCGGGCTCGGGGTTTTCCTGGTGGTCCAGGAGCTCCTTCCGGCGACCCCGGCGCTCGGCCCCGCGTTGCGGCGGCTGCACCAGCCGCCGGGAACGGCCCACCCGGCCGGGGTCGCCGGCCAGCGGCTGGAGTGGCTGACCGGGCTCACCCGGTGGCTGCGTCCCCCGCACCAACAGCTCGCCCTGCTCGGCCGTACCCCCGAGCAGTACGCCCTGTCGCTGCTGCTCTCCGCGTTGATCGGACTCGCCTCGCCGACTCTGCTCGGCGTCACCTTCGCCGCCACCGGCGTCGCGCTGCCGGTGGCCGTACCGGTGCTGGGCAGTCTCGGCCTGGCGTTGATCTGCGCGTGGCTCGCGCACCGCGCGGTGTTGACCAAGGCGGAGGCGGCCCGCGGCGAGTTCCGGGCCGCCGTCTGCACCTACCTGGATCTGGTGGCGTTGCAGCTCTCCGCCGCGCACGGGCCGGTGCAGTCGCTGGAGCGGGCGGCGGAGGTCTGCGACGGTTGGGTCTTCGACCGGATCCGGGAGTCGCTGCGCCTCGCCCAGCTCCAGATGCACTCGCCCTGGGACGAACTGCGGGACCTCGCCGACCGGATCGGCATTCCCGAGCTCGGTGACGTGGGCGCGATCATGCGTTCCTCGGGCAGCGAGGGCGCGCAGGTGCACGAGACCCTGCGCAGCCGGGCCGACTCACTGCGCGACCAGATCCGCACCGACAACCTGGCGCGGGCGGAGGGGGTGACCGGCCGACTGGACATCCCGGGTGCCCTGCTCGTCTTCGTACTGCTTGGTTTCGCCACCTACCCGTTCCTCGCCCGTCTCTGACGACCGTCCGACAAGGAGCCCGCCATGTCCTTCCTCGTTCACCTACAGGTCGCGCTGGCCGCGCGCCTGGCCGAGCTGCGCTCCGACCGCGAGCGGGGGGACAGCCCCGTCCCCACCGCCGTGATCATCTTCGGTCTGGTGGCCGCCGCGATCACCGTCACGGCGCTCGTCGCCACCCGGGCGGAGGACTGGATGAACGCCATTCCGACCGCACCCTGATCCGATGCACGTGCGACGGGCCTGCCTCGCCCTGCGCCGACGGCTCGGCGGTACGGACCGGGGCGCCAACCCGGTGGAGCTGGCGGTGGTGATGCCGGTGATCTTCGTGCTGCTCTTCGGCGCGATTCAGGTGGCCGCCGTCTTCATCGCCCGATCCACGGCGATGCACGCGGCCCAGAGCGGGGTCAACGCGCAGCGGGTGCTCAACGCCCCGCCGGACGCGGGCGCGGACCGGGCGCGACGCTTCCTCGCCGCGGCCGGCGGCTGGCTGGTCGACTGGGACTCCCCGGGGCCGAGTTGCCAGACCGACGCGACCGACGTGACCTGCACCGTCCGCGGCCGTTCGCTCTCCGTCGTACCCGGCGTCGACTTCCCGATCAGCGAGAGCGCACACGGGACGGTGGAACGGTGGACGGAGCCATGACCCGCGACCGTGGCCGACGCCGCGACCCGCAACGCGACCGTGGCCGACGCGGCGGCCCGCAGCGCGACCGCGGGTCGGTCTCCGTCGAGGCGGCGATCCTCGCGCCGGCCTTCATCGGGCTGATGGTCCTCGCCGGAGTCGCCGGGCGTACCGCGGTCGCGGCCGAGGCCGTCGAGGCGGCGGCGCACGACGCCGCCCGCGCCGCCTCCATCTCCCGCGACGCGGACGCCGCCGCCGAGCGGGCCCGGGAGGCGGCCGTCCGGCAGCTCGACTGGCGCGGTCTGAACTGCACGAGTACGCCGACGGTCGACCTCAGTGGCACCGTCAACGGGCAGGCGACCAGCTTCGCCGCCGCGTTCCGGAGCCCGATCGGCCAGCAGGCGTCGGTGACCGTTCGCCTCTCCTGCACCGTCGACCTGTCCGACCTGCGGCTGGACACCATTCCCGGGGTGCCGGACAGCCGCCGGGTGTCCGCCAGCTTCACCTCACCACTGGACCGTTACCGGAGCAGAGGATGACCGCCGTGCCGACCCGCCGCACCGCCTCGGGCCGCACCGGGTTGGGTCGCACCGGCCTGGGCCGCAGCGCCTCGGGCCGGGACGACTCGGGCCGGGTCAGCATCTTCCTGGCCATCGCCGCCCTGGGCATTCTCACCGTGGTGGCGCTCGCCTTCGACGGGGCCGGGCAGCTACGCGCGCTGCAGCGAGCCGACAACCTCGCCAGCGAAGCCGCCCGCGCCGGGGGGCAGTCGATCGACCTGGCCACCGCGATCGAGGGAGGGCCGAAGCGGATCGACGAGCCGCAGGCACGGCGGTCGGTGGCCGGGTATCTCGCCGCCGCCGGTGCCAGCGCACACACCGTCAGCTTCCCCATGGTTGACGGGGAGACCGTGGTTCGGGTCCAGGTCACCGTCACCTATGAGAGGTCGCTGCTCGGCCTCGTCGGCTTCGACGACACCGTCAACGTCACCGGGGAGGCGACCGCTCGGGCGCTGACCGGTGGACTGTAGGAAGGAAGGCCGCCATGTCCACATCGGCTCGTCTCCTTGGCCGGGTGCTCACCGGGTTCGGTGCCCTCGCCCTGCTCGGTGTGCTGCTGGTCGGCGCCCCGGTGGCGCTGCTCGCGTTCGCCGGTAATCCCCTGCCGTCGCAGGTGCCGACCCTCGGTGAGATCGGCACGGTGTTGACCAGTCGCGACGACGGCCAGCTCTTCATCCGGGTGCTGGCGGTGGCCGGCTGGGTGGGCTGGGCCACCTTCGCCCTCTCGGTGCTGGTCGAGTTGGGCGCCCTCGCCGTCCGTCGCCCCGCCCCCCGGTTGCCGGGGATGGGCCGGCAACAGCGGGCCGCCGCCGCGCTGGTCGGCTCAGTAGCATTGATCTTGGCGGCGAGTCCGGTGGCGGCCAGCGCGGCGGCGGTGGCGGCGGGCCCGCCAGCATCCACGGCGGCGGTGGCGGGCCCGCCATTATTCACTGCCTCAACCGTCGCACCGACTGCCGCATCCACTGCCTCAACCACAGCGCCAGCAGACGTGCCGGAGCGGGCACCGGTCTATCGGGTGGCCAGGGGCGACCACCTCGGATCGATCGCCGCCCGGTACCTGGACGGCTTCGAGGACTACCGGAGCCTGGCCACGCTGAACCGGCTGGCCGATCCGGACCGGATCCACCCGGGTCAGCTCCTGCGGCTGCCCGCCGAGGCACACGACCGTGGCCCCGGCCCCCACGCCACCGGACGGCTGGTCGCCCGACCGACCCCACCCCGGTCACCCGCGCCGGCACCGGCGTCGGCTGAGCAGTCAACGCCGCCGTCACCTGCGGAGTCGGCTGGTGCGGACTTGGCTGGTGCGGACTCGGCGGTTTCGGGGATGGCGGTTTCGGACGCGTCCTCGACGGATACGGCAGCTTCGGACCAGGTCGCTTCGGACCAGGTCGCTTCGGACCCGGCGGCGGAGGTGCCGGTCGTGGCCGTGGGCGCGGCCGGTCCCGGCGATCCGAACCGGGTGAACCGGCCGCTCGCCGTCTCGGCGGTCCTCGCCGTGTCGAGTATCGTCGGCGCGCAGATCGGCGCGGCGCTCGGCCTGCGCCGACGCCCGGCGACCGCACGTACCGGGACCGACCGGCGCCCGCTGCCGGGTCAACGGCGGTGGGAACTGCCGGCTGGCCGGCACCGGCGAGACTGACCCCGGCCTACGACTGTCCCCGCCCCTACGACTGCCCCAGTCCCCTACGCCGGCGCCTCGCCCCAGCCGTCGGTGTGCACGGCCTCGGCCAACGGGCGCTTGCTCCGCCAGCCGTGCCGGGCCAGGTCGGGTACCGCCTCGAAGTGGGTGACCGGGCCGAGGCAGAGCCAGGCCACCGGACGGATCCCGGCCGGGATCCGGAGCAACCCGGCGAGCCACTGCTCCCGGTAGAACGACACCCAGCCGACGCCGAGCTGCTCGGCGGTCGCGGCGAGCCAGAGGTTCTGGATGGCCAGGCAGGCCGAGTAGAGCCCGGTGTCGGCGATGGCATGCCGGCCGAGCACCGCCGGTCCGCCCCGGGCCGGGTCGTAGGTGACCACGATCGACAGGCTGGACTCCAACACCCCGTCGATCTTGATCCGGGCGAACCTCTCCGCCGCCTCCCCGGTCAGGGTCGCGGCGAAGACCTTCCGCTCGGCGCTGACGTGCTCGTGAAAGGCGCGGCGCAGCTCCGGGTCGCGGACCACGATGAAGTCCCACGGCTGCGAGTATCCGACGCTCGGGGCCGCGTGGGCGGCGGCGAGCACCCGGTCCAGGGTCTCGGCGGGCACCGGCGCCCCGGTGAACTGCGCCCGCACGTCCCGGCGGCGGTGGATGACGTCGTACAGGTCCATCGGGCACCTCACATGATCACGTCGCCGAGCAATCTAATCCGATCTCCAGGGACGATGCCAGCCTGCACGCCGAGATCGGGCGCCCGGCACCCCGCTGGTGGGCTGGCGCTGGCGGGCCGGACACCGCCGGGGTCATGCTGTCCCGATGGGCGTACGCGTCGAACGGTCCGCGACGGTGACCACAGTGATCCTGGATCGACCGTCGGCGCGGAACGCCGTGGACGGTCCGACCGCGCGGGCGCTGGCCGACGCGTTCCGCGCCTTCGAGGCCGATCCGGACGCGGCGGTGGCGGTGCTCTGCGGTGCGGGCGGCACGTTCTGTTCCGGTGCCGACCTGAAGGCGATCGGCACCCGCACCGGCAACCGGGTCGCACCGGACGGGGACGGCCCGATGGGTCCGACCCGGATGACGCTGTCCAAGCCGGTGATCGCGGCGATCTCCGGGTACGCGGTGGCGGGCGGGCTGGAGCTGGCGCTCTGGTGCGACCTCCGGGTTGCCGAGGAGGACGCGGTGCTCGGCGTCTTCTGCCGGCGTTGGGGGGTACCGCTGATCGACGGTGGGACATTTCGGCTGTCCCGACTGATCGGCGAGAGCCGGGCGATGGACCTGATCCTCACCGGCCGTCCGGTGCCGGCGCCCGAGGCGTACGCGATGGGTCTGGTGAACCGGCTGGTCGCCCCCGGTACGGCTCGGACCGCAGCCGAGCAGCTGGCCGCGGAGCTCGCCGGGCACCCGCAGACCTGTCTGCGCAACGACCGGGCCGCGCTACTGGCTACGGCGGCGCTGCCGGAGCCGGCGGCGCTGGCGACCGAGCTGACCTACGGGATGGAGTCGTTGGCCGCCGACGCGGCGGCCGGGGCGGCCCGGTTCGCCGCGGGTGCCGGCCGGCACGGCGCCGGGGCCTGACGGGGCCGGGGCCTGACGGGGCGGGTGCCGGACGGCACGGCGCCGGGCCTGACGGGTCAGTTCAGCGCGGCGCCGACTGCCGGGGCGAGTAGCGCGAGCAGCGCTGCCGGGGCGTCCCGGCGCTCGTCCAGGTGCAGCACCAGGTCCTCGATCGCCTGCTGTCGGTGCCGGTCCAGGATTCGCCCGGTCAGGTCCCGATACTTGTCCACGATGTCGGCGTTACTGAGTGGACGTTGCACCGAGCCGAGCGGCGTCTCGGTGCGCTGCTCGTGGGTCCGACCAGCATCGGTGGTCAGGCGCACCCGCCCGGTCGACGCCGGCCCGGACCCGCGGTTCACGGTCATCTGGTCGATCAGCCGCCACACGTCGTCCCGGTCCAGCCGCTCCGGTCGGAACTGCTCCACCGAGACCGTGCCGTCGAGGAGCGCCACCGCCGTCGTGTAGCAGACGGACATCTGCGCGGCGACGCTCTCGATCGGCCGGTGGAGCGGGAATACCGCGTGGTCGAAGACGGACTCGGCGACCTCGATCTCGATCTGTCCGATGGCGGCGGGGTCGAATCCGTTCGTCGCCCGCAACGCCAACGCGGCCTCGATCGACGGGTGGGTGTACGCCATCGCCGCGTACGGTTTGATCGTCTGTTCCGGCAGATACCAGTGTTCGCCCAGCGCGTCGCCGATCGTCGCCGGATCGGTGTCGTGCCGTGCCGTGAAGGCCGTCAGGTATCCGCCGTAGCCGCGTTCGAAGACCCGCTTGATCCCGATGTAGTCGCCGGCGGCCAGGGTCGCCGCGACCAGGCCGTTGCGGGCCGCGAAGCCGTGCTGCATGCGCTTGACCATCGACTCGTACTGCGCGGCCATCAACCCACCTGACTGGGTCGCGGCGATGCCCAGCGCGTCTTCGAACCGGGCGGGGGTCAGGTCGTACAGCGCCCCGCCGGCCGCTGCGGCCCCCAGCCCGCCGAAGACCGCGCCGGAGTGCCAGCCCCGGGCTATCAGCGCTGGCCCGCCCAGCGCGCGGCCGACCCGGACGCCGGTCTCGAAGCCCAACACCTCGGCCCGGAGGAGGTCGGCCCCGGTGACCGTCGCCCGCCGGCCAGCCACGGCCAGCAGCACCGGCAGCAACACCGCGTTGGCGTGCCAGGGAATCCGGTACGACACGTCGTCGAGCTCGAAGCCCTGGATGAAGCTGCTGTTCAGCAGCACCGCCGTGGACGCGTCGGTGGTGCGGTCCCAGCCGGCGACCAGGCTGGAGCCGGGCTCTACGGTCAGGCTCCGCACGGCGATCTGGGACCAGGGCAGCCGGGCGCCGACCAGGAGGCAGCCGATGCCGTCCAGGATCAGGTGCCGGGCCCGGGTGGTGACGTCGGCGGGGATGGCGTCGATCGAGGTCTCCGCCAGCCAGGTGACGAGCCGACCCGTCGGCCCGTCCGGGTCGGTCGGTCCTTCTGGGTCCGTTGGCCGGTCCGGGTCGGTCGGTGTCGCGCCGGCCATGTTCGCCTCCGCTCCTCCCACGTTCGTCGCCGTCACCCGACCTGCCGGATCAGCCCAGGTCCCGCAGGGCGTCGGAGATGGCCCGGTAGAAGGTCGGGTACGCGTAGATCATGCTGCGGAGTTCGGCCAGCGGTACCGCCGCATGCACGGCGACCGCCAGCCCGGAGAGCACCTCGCCGCCGGCTGGCCCGACTGACGTTCCACCGACCAGCACTCCCCGGTCGGCGTCGGCGACGAGTTTGATCAGGCCGTCGGCGCGGTGGATCCAACCGCGGGCCGAGGAGCCCAGCGATACGGAGCCGACCTGGACGTTGATCCCCCGCTGGCGGGCCTGCGACTCGGTGAGCCCGACCGCCCCGACCTCCGGGTCGGTGAAGGTGACCCGGGGCAGCGCCCGGTAGTCGGCCCGGGGGACGGCCGTGCCGTTCGGGTCCGTCCCCGCTCCCGTGCCGGATCGATCGCGCTCGGGGCCTTCGACGGCGTCAGCTCGACGGACGCGGTCGAGCAGGTCGGCGACGACGATGCCCGCCTGGTAGGTCGCGACGTGGGTGAAGGCGCCGGCACCGGTCACGTCGCCGACCGCCCAGATCCCCTCGGCGACGCGCAGCCGGTCGTCAACCGGTAGGAAGCGCTGGTCGGCGCGGATGCCGACGGTGTCCAGGCCCAGTTCGTCCAGGTGCGCCTGGCGGCCGGTCACCACCAGCAGCCGATCGGCGGTGTACCGGGCATCGTCCGCCCGCAGGGTGAATTTCTGCCCGTCGTGGTCGACCCGGTCCGCCAGCACGTCGGTGTGGATATTGACGCCGTCGGCGCGGAGTGCGGCGGCGACCACCTCGGACGACTCCGGCTCCTCGGTCGCCAGCACCCGGTCCAACGCCTCGACCACGGTGACCTGGACGCCGAATCGCGCGAAGACCTGCGTCAGCTCCAGCCCGATCGCGCCGCCACCGAGTACCAGTAGCGAATCCGGTAGCTGAGCTACCTCGATCGCCTGGTGGTTCGTCCAGTACGGAGTTTCGGCCAGCCCGTCGATGGGCGGCGCGGCGGGGCGGGTACCGGTGCTCAGTACGATTCCGTGCCGGGCCTGGAAGACTTGGTCGTTGACGCGGACCCGACCCGGCCCGTCGAGCCGTCCGCTGCCCCGGATGAAGCGCCCACCCTGGTTGCCGAACCGTTCCACCGCGACCCGGTCGTCCCAGTTGTCGGTGGCCTCCGCGCGGATCCGGTCCGCCACGGGTGCCCAGTCGGGCGACACCCGCGTCGACCCGGCGAATTCGTGCACCCGGTGTGCCTCGGCGAGGGTGTTCGCCGCCCGGATCATCATCTTGCTGGGCACGCATCCCCAGTATGGGCACTCGCCACCGACCAGGTCCCGCTCGATGCCGACGACGCTGAGCCCGGCTTCGGCGAGCCGGCCGGCCACCTCCTCGCCGCCGACTCCGAGCCCGACGACGACCACGTCCACCAGCTCTGGCTCCATCCTGTCAGCCTAGGGACGGGACCGGGTGAGTGTCATCAATGGTGGGCCGGGCACCCGGACGGGAGTGCCGGTTCGGGTGAGCAGGGCCCGGGCGGTCTCCGCGAGCCGGTGGTGCTGCGGCACCCGGGCCCGCCGGGCGAAGACATCGAAGTCCTGCTCGGCGACCTCGTCGAGGATGCCCCCGTAGAGCGTGTACGCGGTGCGGATGCAGGCCTGCGAGGCGGGGTCGAGCAGGGTGACCCCGGGTGCGGCGGCAGCGTAGTGCGCCTGGGCCCGGGCCACCTCGTGGCGGATCAGTTCCCGAATCGGTTCGCTGGTCCGGCCGGCGGCGCGGGCGGTCAGGAGGTCGTCGCGGGTGACGCTGAAGCGGGCCAGGTCCGCGTCCGGCAGGTACGTCCGGCCACGGTCGAGGTCTTCGGCAACGTCCCGGATGAAGTTTGTCAGTTGGAAGGCGAAGCCGAGCTGGCGGGCGGGTTCGCGGGCGGCGACCGGGTCGGCGCTGCCGAGGATCGGCAGCATCATCGTGCCGATGACGGCGGCGGAGCCCTCCATGTAGTGGAGCAGGTCGGCGTAGGTGGGGTAGGAGTTGACGGTCAGGTCCATCGCCATGCTGCGCAGAAACGACGCGAAGTCGTCTCGGTTCAGGTCGAAGACGGCGATGGTGTGTAGCACGGCGGGGAGCAGTGGGTCGGTGACCGGCTCACCGTGCAGGCCGGCGAGGAACCGCGCGGCCCAGTCGTCCAGCTGGGCGGCCCGCTGCGCTGCGGGCAACTCCTCGGTTCGGTCAACAATCTCATCCGCATAGCGGGTGAAACCGTACAAAGCATGTACATGTCGCCGTTTCCAGGCGGGAAGTAGCCGGGTGGCGAGATAGTAGGTGCGGCCGTGGTGGCGGTGTAGCTCACGGCATCGGTCGTAGGCGGCGGTGAGATCCGTGTCCACCGGCCCCTCCCTCAATTCGACGCATGAATCGACGCAACTCGTCACCCTAGGGTATGCTCCCGCGCATGGCCAACGACGCAGTTGTGGGTAAAGCCCCCCGGGTCATCTCGGCCCGCCGCGGTGGCGAAACCGACTCGGTCCGCGCCCGCTTGGCCGCCTACACCGGGGAGGTCGTCGCCGCGGTTGACGACACGCTCGTCGACTTCCTCGACACCGAGATCGACGCACTGGCCGCGATCGACCCGAGCGCCGGCCAGTTCGCCACCATCGCCCGCGACAGCGTGTTGGCCGGCGGAAAGCGGCTCCGCCCGACCTTCGCCTACTGGGGATGGCGGGGTGTCGTCGGCGGCGCCGAGCCCCTGCCCCCCGTGCTGCCGGCGCTCGCCGCGCTGGAGTTGCTGCACGCCTTCGCGCTCACCCACGACGACGTGATGGACTCCTCCGCCACCCGACGTGGCCGGCCCACCGCACACGTCGCGGTCGCCGCCCAGCACGCCGCGGCCGGGCGGCGCGGCGACTCCGGCAAGTTCGGCGAGAACGTCGCCATCCTCGTCGGCGACCTCTGCCTGGTCTGGGCCGACCGGCTCCTCGCGCAGGCCGTCCTGCCGCCGGCCCGGCTGCTGGAGGTCCGGCGCTGCTACGACCAGATGCGGGTGGAGACCGTCGCCGGGCAATACCTCGACGTCCTCGGCGAGAGCGACCCGACGAACTGGTCGGTGGAGCGGGCCCTGCAGGTCGCCCGCTACAAGACCGCCAGCTACACGGTGCGGTGGCCGCTGCTCGTCGGCGCCCGGCTGGCCGGCGTCGGCGCCGACTCCCCGCTGCTCGCGGCGTACACCCGCTACGGCCAGGCCGTCGGCGAGGCGTTCCAACTCTGCGACGACCTGCTCGGCGTCTACGGCGACCCGGCCACCACCGGTAAACCCGCCGGTGACGATCTGCGCACCGGCAAGCCGACCGTGCTGCTCATGCTGGCCCGCAGCCGGGCCGACTCCGCGCAGCGTCGCGCCCTCGACCAGGTCGGCGCGGGCGCGGACGACCGGGAGGTCACCCGACTGGCGGAGGTGGTCGCGGCGACCGGTGCCGTCGCCCAGGTCGAGCAGATGATCTCTGATCGGGTCGCCGAGGCGCTCGACGCCCTCGCCGCTCCAGCGATCGATGACACCGCGCGGACCGCGCTCGCCGGTCTCGCGACCGTCGCCACCCACCGGCGAGCATGATGGGCGCGTCTTCCCGAGGAGGTGGTCAGGTGCGCACGGTACGCGGGCGTACGGACCGGGTGGTGATCGTCGGTGCCGGGCTCGGCGGGCTGGCCTGCGCGCTGCACCTGGCGGGCAGCGGTCGCCAGGTGACGGTGCTGGAACGTGAGCCGGTGCCGGGTGGTCGGGCCGGTCGACTCAGCGTCAACGGGTACGACTTCGACACCGGACCCACGGTGCTGACCATGCCGGATCTGATCGCCGAGGCGCTGCATGCCGTCGGTGAGGAGCTCGACGACTGGCTCGAACTGACCCCACTCGACCCCGCCTACCGGGCGTACTATCCGGACGGCTCCACCCTGGACGTGATCACCGACACGACCCGGATGGCCGCCGAGATCGCGAAGGTCTGCGGCCCGCGGGAGGCCGACGGCTACCTCCGCTTCGTCGACTACGCCCGCGAGCTGTGGCGTCTCGAACGGGCCGACTTCATCGAACGCAACCTGGACGCCCCCACCGACCTGCTCACCGGGAACCTGCTGAAGCTGCTCGCCGGCGGTGCCTTCCGGCGGCTCCGAACGAAGATCAATCAGTTCTTCCGGGACCCGCGTACCCAGCGCGTCTTCTCCTTCCAGGCGATGTACGCCGGGCTCGCGCCGCACGACGCGCTCGCCATCTACGCGGTTATCGCGTACCTCGACTCCGTCGCCGGGGTGCACTTTCCGCGCGGCGGCATCCACGCCGTCTCGCGGGCGATGGCTGGCGCTGCCGAGAAACACGGGGTGCAGCTCCGGTACGACACCACCGTGACCCAGGTGGAGACCGCCGCCGACCGGGCGACCGGTGTCCGTACCGCCAGCGGGGAGTTCGTCCCCGCCGACGTGGTGGTGCTCAACCCGGACCTGCCGGTGGCGCACCGGGAACTGCTCCAGACCCGGCACCGCCGGTTGACCTACTCCCCCTCCTGCGTGGTCCTGCACGTCGGGTCGACGCAGGGCTATGCGAAGATCGCCCATCACAACATCCACTTCGGGCGGGCGTGGCGTGGCACCTTTGACGAGGTCATCCGTCGGGGCGAGCTGATGAGCGACCCGTCGCTGCTGGTCACCAACCCGAGTCGGACCGACCCGTCGGTGGCCCCCGCCGATCGGCACGCCTACTACGTGCTGGCGCCGGTGCCGAACCTCGACCGGGCCCCCTCCTTCGACTGGCGGGGCGGCCTGGCCGACCGCTACGCCGACCGGCTGGTGCGAACACTGGAGGAGCGGGGCTACGTGGGCTTCGGCGACGGCATCGAGGTACTGCGGACGGTCACCCCCGCCGAGTGGGCGGAGCAGGGCATGGCCGCCGGTACGCCGTTCGCCGCCGCGCACAGCCTCTTCCAGACCGGGCCGTTCCGCCCGCCCACCCTGCACCGCGGACTCGCGAACGTGGTCTTCGTCGGCTCGGGCACCCAGCCCGGAGTCGGGGTGCCGATGGTGCTGATCTCCGGCAAGCTCGCCGCCGCGCGGGTGACGGGGGCCGCTTCGTGACCGGCCGGGAAGCCCACCTGGTCGAGCTGGTGGACGAGGCCGGTGTGGTGACCGGGCAGACCACGGTGCGCGCCGCGCACCAGCCGCCGGGGCGGCTGCACCGGGCCTTCTCGGTGCTACTCGTCGACCCCGACGGCCGGGTCCTGCTCCAACGCCGGGCCGCGGTGAAGACCCGCTTCCCGCTGCGCTGGGCCAACGCCTGCTGCGGCCACCCGCTACCCGGCGAGCCGTTGACGATCGCCGCCAACCGCCGGCTCGGCGAGGAGCTGGGCGCCGCCCCGGTCGAGCTGACCGAGGTCGGCAGCTACGTCTACCGCGCCGAGGACCCGACCACCGGCAGGGTCGAGTTCGAGTACGACCACGTCCTCCGGGGCGACCTGCCGGCCCACGCCCCGCTGCGCCCCGATCCGGAGGAGGTCGCCGAGCTGCGCTGGGTGCACCCGGCCGTGCTGGCAGCGGAGCTCGACGCCGACCCGCCCGCGTACGCCCCGTGGTTGGGTGGGGTGCTCAACCGGCTGCTTCACCCGGGCGAGCCCACCCTGCGTCAGCCAGACCTGCGTCAGCCCACGCTGGCGGCCGAGGACGCTCCGGAGCGGCCAGGTGGCGGATGAGGCACTGAGCGCTGGCACCGTCGCCCGCCAGCTGGGCGTTGCGGTGACGACCCTGCGCACCTGGCATCAGCGCTACGGGCTCGGGCCCAGCGAGCACGTCCCCGGGCACCACCGCCGCTACACCCCGGCCGACCTCGCCCGCCTGGAAACCATGCGGTGGCTCACCGCCAACGGGGTCGCCCCGGCCGAGGCCGCCCGTTGGGCCGTTCAGGCCCCCGACACCGCGTTTCCCGGTCCCGGTCCCGGTCCCCGGACCGAGAGGCGGGGGGCGCGCGACGGCGGTGGCGCGACAATCCCGGTGGGCCGGTCCGGCCCGGCCGCCCGGGGGCTGGCCCGGGCCGCCATGCGACTGGACTCCAACGCCATCAACGAGGTGATCGACCGCGCCATTCGCACCGACGGCGTGGTCACTACCTGGGACATGCTGCTGCGACCAGTGCTCGCCGGGATCGGTGAACGGCACGCCGCCACCGCGGCGCTGATCGAGGTCGAGCACCTGGTGTCCCGCTGCGTGTCGGAGGCGTTCGCCGCCGTGGTCCGCGCGCACGCGCCCCACGGGCCGCCTCGCATCCTGCTCTCCTGCGCCGACGAGGAGCAGCACAGTCTCCCGCTGGAGGCGCTCGGCGCGGCGCTGGCCGAAACTGGGATCGCCCACCGGCTGCTCGGGGCCCGAGTGCCGGTGCGGGCGCTGCTGGAGGCGGTCAACCGTACCGGGCCGGCTGCGGTCGTGCTGTGGTCGCAGACGCGGAGCACCGCCGATCCCACCCAGCTCACCGCCCTGCTCACGGGCCCCCATCGGCCGTTGCTGGTCTTCGCGGCCGGACCGGGCTGGCAGGCGGACGGCCTCCCCACCGGGGTGGTGCGCCCGGTGGACCTCGCCGAGGCGCTCTCGCTCACGGCAGCCGTACGCGACTCGCTGGACCAGCAGGCCGCGGGGTAGGGGGCGGCTGCGGTGCCGAGCCGGCCCGGAGCCTGGGTCTCACCTGCGGGTTTCCGTTCCGGCGGGGAGCACCGGGACCGGTTTGGTTGAGCGGCCGGCCATCACGTATGCTTTCTAAGCCTCCGGCGGGGCCGGATGGGAGCAAGACCGTCAGAAGTTGTGAGTGTGCAATGATGGCGGGGCCGCCCTCATCGTCTAGCGGCCCAGGACGCCGCCCTTTCAAGGCGGTAGCACGGGTTCGAATCCCGTTGGGGGCACGGTCCGACCTCGGTCGGATGAGCTAGGTCCTGTGGAGCAGTTGGAGTGCTCGCCGCCCTGTCAAGGCGGAGGTCGCGGGTTCAAGTCCCGTCAGGACCGCAAACGTCGAAGGCCGCGCCAGCACGCGCGGCCTTCGACATATCGGGCAGGTGACCCGGCCGGTCGGTGACCTCGGCGGGCGGGTATCATGACCCGAAGCGCGGCCAGGTAGCTCAGTTGGTACGAGCGTCCGACTGAAAATCGGAAGGTCGGCGGTTCGACCCCGCCCCTGGCCACATAGCCTTTCGCCGGGCTATACAGATCCCCACCAGCGGAAACGTAGGTGGGGATCTTTTGCATCCGGCGTTGCCTGGGAGCTCTGAGGATGACCGTGGTTGACGCCGTGGTGACACGCCCTGACGCGCGGCTGAGGTTGTAGTCGGCCGCGTGTCACGAACCCGGCACCGCGTGGCCGCCGCCACGCCGGACCCTGACCGGCCGGCAGGCCGCACACGCGGCCCGGCGCTGACGTGGCCCTTGACCAAGTGTCGTACTCCAGATGATGGGTTCACATTGGTTCCTAATGACGAGTCACAAGATCAGGCAGGGTAGCCACGCCCTTGCCTGGGCTAGAAAGGACCAGTCGCCCCAGTCGGCAGCAATGAACGCTTGCTAGGCATGATGATGTGATGTCGACGCAGCGATACCTCGTTCTTCACGACTACGGCATGGGCGGCCTGTGGTGGTGGATTCGCGCCAGGTCGGTCCGCGAGGTGCAGGAAGCCTTCGCCGAGGTTGAGGTCGTCGACGACCCCGCCGCTGTCGCGCGCGCCGAGGGCTGGGATCTCGACGAGGTGGACATCGGTGCGGCGACTCTTCCTGCTGGTTTGGACGAACTACGCGCCATGCGCGACAAGCAGCGCGCGCTGCCCGGTTTTGGCGCGCTCGCCGACAAGCAGGTGCTGTTCTTGCGTCAGTTGTGGGACGACGACGAGCCGGCGACGTACCTGATGGAGGTCGGGCCGGACGGTCGCCGTGTCCGGCAGGTGGAGGTCGCCGAGGACGGCACCGGGATTAAGACCGATGCCGAGGATTGGCCCTTGAATCCGCCGTTGGTAGATCTTTTCGATCCGCAGTTGCCGAACCAGGAAATCGATCGTGATGAGTTCGAAAGAGCGTGGGCAGCCGCACGGTGGGAAGACAGCCGGTAGTCCTATCGGTGACGGCTTTCAGCAGTGACCTACGCCCGATCTGCGATACGAGCAAGCGCGCGTTTACACGTTCCTTTGGTGCGAGCCTGGCGTGCCTTAGAAGTTGTTCGACCACCCAGTCCTGCCGATGCCCAGGAAGGCAGTGTGAGCCGGGGTGTACTCAACGGAGCCACCGGCCAACTGGTGGAGATTGCTGCCCGCCGGCACTAATCTGCGGTTCTGGGGTCTGAAGCAAGCGGGCTTGATGGGAGGCAGCAAGTGCACGCATACGTCGTGATCATTGAGCGCGCCGAGGATGGTGGCTATGGTGTTTGGTCGCCCGACCTCCCTGGCTGTGTAGCGCTTGGGGAGACCCGTAGGAGGGCTCTGGCCGAGATGCGTGAGGCTATCGCTTTTCACCTGGAGGGCCTGCGCGAGGCGGGCGAGCCGGTTCCGGCGCCGAAAGCGGTCGGCGTTGATTTGATCGCCGCGTGATGCACGCTGCCCGCGTACGGGGAGGCCGCCATCCGGCAGCCTCCCTCGCGAACCGTACGGATTGCTAACCGGCGCAACCAGGTACGCCAAAGCAGTTGTTCGGCCGGTTCTTGACCACGATGGTGCCGGTGGCGGTGTTCAACTCGACCGTTCCATTTATCACGTTGAAGACCCCCCCGCCGTCGGTGGCGGCGATATTCTTGACCACCTTCGTGTCGAAGAGACTGACGGCGCCCCCGAACGTGTTGTATATGCCGCCGCCCTCGTCACCCGCCTGGTTTCCGGTGACCTTTGTTCGCCGCAACACCAGGGAGCCGGTGTTGTAGATGCCCCCAGCGTCCGTGGCGGCCGTGTTGTTTTCGATGTTGCTGTTCTCGACCACCACGGAGGAGCCCGGGTTCGTTCCCAGGCCGCCAACGAGGGTTGTGGTGGCGACATTTTCGGCGACGGTGACCGATTTGAGGGTGAGCTGTGTGTCGAGGTTCGCGAGGATGCCGCCGACCTCCATCGCGGTGTTGTTCGTGATGCGGGTATCCGCCACGGTGCCGATTCCGATAAATATTACCAGGCCGCCGCTGCCGAATGAGGCGTGATTGGCGTTGATGGTACTGCTGTCGATCTGGACTTCCACCGCGCCGAAGACCCCAGCTCCGATGAAAGCGGTATTGGCGCGTACGTGAGTCTTGCGGATCTTGAGTACGCCCACACTTACTATCCCGCCACCGAAAACAGCAGCGCGATTGTCATCAACGGACGAGTGGTTTATGTGGGTAGTGCCGTTGTTGGCGATGCCCCCGCCGTTGCCGTCGGCGATGTTTCGGGTGATAGCGCTGTCGTTGGTGGTGAGTCTGCCACCGGGGTTGACGAGGATTGCGCCGCCGTCGCCGATGGTCTGTCCGCCGGTGACTTTCAGATTGTTCAGGGTGAGGTCGCCGCCGACATTGATGGTGAGGATGCGGAACTGGTCGGCGGCGGCGGCGCGTTCGATGGTGGTGTGTTTGCCGCCGTTGAGGGTGATGGGGGTGGTGATGGTGGGCAGGCCGGCGCCGTCGAGGTTGGTGGTGAGCAGGTAGGTGCAGTCCTTGGCGAGGTCGAGGGTGGCGCCGCCGCGGGCGTTGGCGAGGGTGATCGCGGCGATGAGGGCTTCGGCGTCGCAGGGCACGGGGGTGCCCTTGGGCTGCTTCCCCTTTATCCCGGTGCCCTTGCCGTAGTGCTTGCCCCTGCCGTCGTCGCGGGTACCGCGGCGCTCGTCAACGGAGGGGGCGTCGGCGCCGGCAGCGACGTTGATCGCGCTGGCGGCTGGGGTGACGACAGCGCCGCCGGTGCCAAGGGTCAAGCCGGTCATGCCGGCCAACCCGACGGCCCACCACCGGTTTCTGGCTCGGCGTGCCCGGGGCTTGTCTGGTTCGTGGTCGTGGTGCGGTGGGGCCATCACAGTCTTGGTCTCCTTTTCTCTGTGAACGGCGAGCAACGCACCACCTGCGGTGGCCGTTCCTTGGCTACCGGGCAGGCGGTAGCGACCACCTTCAGCTAACCCCGACACCGGCCCCACAAAGACATGAACACGAAGAAAACGCTTAAATAAGACATCGGGCCGCGGTTCACGTCAGGCCAACGGCCGGACCTTCCGCCTGATCCGAGCGGACCAGGGCAACCCGAACGATTGGTAGTGCTTGGTCGGGTCACAGGTGAGCAGTCCGATCCAGCCGCCAGGGCGGATCTGCGGGGGTTGGTGTCACCGCCAGCCCCGCACCCGTTTCGGGGGCGCCCAGCAGCCCTGCCCCACCGAGGCGAGGTAGTCGTAGGCGGTTTCGGTGGGTGGGCACGGCCACCCGCAGCCACAGACCGGGCATCGGTCCACGCGTGGCCAGTGTTCGGTGATGATTCGCCGAGCGGACAGGAGCATCCGGTTGCGCAACTGGGCTGCCGACAGCCGGTCACGGGCGCGATCGGGCATCGGTGGCCTTACCGGGAGTTGGCCCGCTGTCGGGCCAGCGGGGTCATCAACGGCCGGGTATCGAAGATCACTGTTGGCTGGTTGCGGAGTGGGTGGTAGGCGCCCGCTCGTGCCGCGTACCGGGTCGCAGGTCCGGTCGCATCCATGTGCGCGGGCCGACGGCCGAAGCGGTGCGTGGCGGCAGGCCGTACGGGTACGGACTGGCCGATGAGTCGCCGCCAGGCATTACGGATGTTTCGCATGAGGATCGCCCTCCCTCGGTGCTGCTACAGCGGTTGACTCCCGTCATGATGTCGCTGCTGTGTCGCCGGGCGCGACGGCACAGCACATGGCAAACCACCCACTTTGGTGGCGACATTCAGGCGACAGATAGCTATAGTGATGACCATGACTACCCCCAACACCGCGCTTCGAGCTGTCCGTGCCGGGATGCGGATGAGCCAGGACGACTTCGCCCGCGCGCTGCAGGCCGCCGGCCACCGGGCCGGAGAACCGAACGACGCCAACAAGCGACTGGTGCAGCGGTGGGAGTCCGGCGCGATCGCTGCTCCCAGGCCCGTCTACCTCCGTGCGCTGGAGGTGGTTACCGGCCTCCCCATCGAGCTACTTGGCTTCGCCGCGCTGCCGGGTGCTCAGGTCAAGGCTGATCGCGAGGGGGGCCACGACCTGACCTCGTCGATGTCGGATCTGGCTACGCCGGAGCCAGCGGCCCGCCCCGGCGCCCCGCACGGTTCTTACGTGGGCGTGTGGCTCAGTCGCTATCAGTACTACTCGAGCGGCCGCGGTGAGTCTTACGCCGGGCAGCACTACGTGGTGTTGTTGCAGCACAGTGACCGGCTGACCGTACGCAGCCTCCCGAACTCCGCCTCGTCGTCGCTGGCGCTGGATCTCACCGTGGACGGCAGCGTCATCACCGGGACGTGGATCGAGCAGACGGCCGAGGAGGGCTACTACCGAGGCGCCCGCTATCACGGGGCAATCCAGCTGCTCGTCGAACCGACCGGCAGACGTATGACCGGCAAGTGGGTCGGCTTCGGTAAAGCCATGGATATCAACACCGGCCCATGGGAGCTGGTGTTCCAGGACAACTCGACCAGTAAGGCCACTCTGGACCGGTACAACACCCTGCCCCAGGACCTTCCCGGATAGCGCGTCGTCTCCCTGGGCGTTGAGGGCACCCCGGCGTGATGCCGGCGGCCGGCATCCTGGCCCGCCAGCCGCGTCGAACGGACCGGGCCCCGCCCCTACCGGAGTTCGGCGGGAGCGGGGCCACTGTGGGGCCGATGTCGTTCGGTTCGCTAGCCGGCGCAGCCGGGGACGTTGACGCAGTTGTTGGGTCGGTTCTTGATCACGATCGTGCCGGTGGCGGTGTTCAGGTTCACCGTGCCGTTGTCGTTGTAGATGCCCCCGCCGTCGACGACGGCGACATTCTTGATGATCTTTGTCGCGATGAGGTCGAGGGTGCCGGTGGCTTCGTTGTAGATGCCGCCGCCCTGGTTGCCCGCCTGGTTACCGATGACCTCCGTCTGCTGGAGGACGGTCTCTCCGGCGTTGTCGATGCCACCCCCGTCGGCGGTAGCGGCGGTGTTGTTCTTGATGGTGCTGTCCCTGACGACGAGGAATGCGCCATTGGAGACCACCGCCCCGCCCCCAGACTGGCTCGTCGCGGTGTTGTCCGCGAGGAGCACCTTCTCGAGGGTGACCTGGCCGGGGGAGTTGAGCAGGAAACCGCCACCCTGGGGTGCGGTGTTGTTCACGATTCGGGTGTGCGTCAGGGCGTGCGTTCCCGAACCCAGCAGCAGCCCACCGCCGGCGTCGCTGGCCTGGTTGTGAGCGATGACGCTGTGCGTGGCGCTCATGTTGCCAAGGCTGAAGATGCCGCCCGCCTCACTTCCGTTGTTCGACTCGACCTGAGACTTGGTCAACGTGAGCAGGCCGGAGTTGAAGATCCCGCCGCCGAACACGGCAGTGTTGCGGCTGACGGTGGAGTGGTTGAGGGTGGCCACGCCGTTGTTGCGGATGCCGCCACCGCTGCCCCCGGAGATGTTGCGGGTGATGGTGCTGTGGTTGGTGGTGAGTGCCCCGCCGGTGTTGACGAGGATTCCAC
This sequence comes from Salinispora sp. H7-4, assembly GCF_013416675.1. Classification (NCBI taxonomy): domain Bacteria; kingdom Bacillati; phylum Actinomycetota; class Actinomycetes; order Micromonosporales; family Micromonosporaceae; genus Salinispora; species Salinispora sp. H7-4. Next base: position 77,647 of record NZ_JABZED010000006.1, on the reverse strand, counting down.
CGCCGTCGTTGTCGGTTTGTCCGCCGGTGATGGTGAGGTGGTTGAGGGTGAGGTCGCCACCGACGTCGACGGTGAGGATTCTGAACTGTTCGACGGCGGCGGCGCGTTCGATGGTGGTGTGTTTGCCGCCGTTGAGGGTGATGGGGGTGGTGATGGCGGGG
>NZ_JABZED010000006.1:0-77449 GCF_013416675.1 Salinispora sp. H7-4 | reverse complement strand
GAGGCCGGCGTCGTCGATGATGGCGGTGAGTAGGTAGGTGCACTTGCTGGCGAGGTCGAGGGTGGCGCCGCCGCGGGCGTTGGCGAGGGTGATCGCGGCGATCAGCTTGTCGGTGTCGCAGGGGACGGGAGTGCCCCTGGGTGCCTTCTTGCCCTTGCTCTTTTCGTCGGTTTTGCCGCGGTGCCCGCCGGTCGCGGGCGTCTCCGGCGTCCCGGGACGGTCCGCGGTCTTGCCGGGGCGGTCCTCGGCGCTGGTCGGGAAAGGCCGGGCAGCGTCCACGGGGGCGGCGGCAACCCCGACAGTGGTGAGGGCCAAGCCGGTCATCCCGGCTAGTCCGAGCGCCCACCATCGTGGCTTTGGGCGGCGTGGACGTGGCCCGCTCGGTTCGTGTTGGTGGTGCTGATGGTTCATCGCGCTCCGGTGTCCTTCCCCGTTTACGGACGAGGAGCCGCCCAGGGCGGTGCGGTGTGGCGCTCCTCGGGCTACCAGGTAGGTGGCAACCAACCCGAGTAAAATCCGTCATAGGGCGCTTAAGCAGCAGATATACGAATAAAGACCCCCAAACGAGATGCGAGCCTGCTTACACGTGCCGGGTAGTCGCGTTGAGCTGCGGTAGCTTTGCATCCCGTGACAGCACCTGAGATCACCGTTGCCATGCCGGGAGACCGTGAGCGGGTCGTCGGTTCACTTGTCGCCGCCTTCGAGAAGGACCCCCTGCTGCGATGTTATTTTCCCGACCAGGCGACCTACCCTGAGTACGCCACTGTCTTCTTCGGGTACCTCTTCGACAAGCAGGTGCATCAGCAAACGATCTGGACGATCGAGCGCGGAGCGGCGGTCGCGATCTGGCAGGCGCCGGGGGCAGGGGGCGAGGAACTGGACGGCGTTCTCGCCACTCACCTCCCCGCCGAGGCGCTGAGTCGCTTCGATGCCTTCCACAAGGCGATGGACGCGGCGGTGCCGGCAGAACCTTTCTGGTACCTCAGTGTCCTGGGCACCCATCCCGAGAGTATGGGTCGTCGGTGGGGCCACGCGGTTATGGCGACGGGGTTGCGGCACGCCGCCGCAGCGGGTCTTCCGGCGGTCCTGGAAACCAGCAACCCCGACAACGTCGAGATGTACCGGCGTGCCGGCTGGGAGGTGGCGAGCACCTTCGAGGAGCCGCTGCCCACCTGGATCATGCGGCAGTCCGGCTGACTGGGTTACCGGCCCCAACCACCTCGGCGGGACCGGCGGCATTGAGCGAGGCAGGACCGCCGGCGCGGTCGTTGGGCGAGGCGCCGGCGGTCACTGCCGCGATGCGTACCGGCAGTCAGCAGCAGCCCGCCTGGGTGCCGCTGCCCACCGTTTCCTTCGCCGCGGTCGGGGTGCAGCAATCGCTCGCCCCGGTCGGGGTGCAGCACGCGCCCTCGGTCGCCTTCGCCCCGGCCGGGGTGCAGCAATCGCTCTCGGTCGCCTTCTGGAGTTGGTCGGAGTCGGCCTTGACGGTGTAGACCTCCCACGGCTCGTTGCCGGGGCCGTGCACCCAGACCTTGTCCTGGAGCGCGTAGCAGCACTCGGTGTTCTGCTCCTCCAGGGTGGTGAGCCCGGAGTCGGCGAGTCGACGGGTCGCGGCGTCTACCTCGTCGGTGCCCGGCACCTCGACCCCCAGGTGGTCCAGCGCGGTGGCCTGGTCCGGCTCACCTTCCAGGAGTACGAGCTTCAGCGGCGGGTTCGCCACGGCGAAGTTTGCGTAGCCGGGGCGGCGCTTGGCCGGCTCGGTGTCGAACAGCTTCGAGTAGAAGGCGATCGAACCTTCGAGGTCGGAGACGCGGAGCGCGAGCTGTACCCGGGACATGGTTTTCCTCCTGCTGGGTTCGATCATCTGGTTGTCGGCGTGGGGTGCTGCGACGCCGGCTTCGCTGTCTAGATGTTTCTCGAAGCAAGCTCTAGTCTGCCCCCTGATTTGAAGACTGTCAACCTAGAGGCTTATCTAAATAGTCTTCCCGCTCTGCGGTGCCCCGGGCCCGTTCGCTGTTGATCGGGCCGTGACCGGCTGCGGAACCTCGACGTCGAGCCGGGGCTCTCCCTCTCGGGGGTGAAGAACGTGGGCCGCGAGCGCGGCGACCAGGCAGAGGATCGCGGGCAGGACGAACGTGTAGTTCAGGGGCATCAGCTGGGTGAGCGGCCCGATGACGGCGGGTCCGCCGAGCATGCCGAGGTAGCCGAGGCCGGCGACGCGGGAGACGTTGGTGCCGGCAGCATCCGGGTCGGCGTGACCGGCCGCGCTGAAGAGCTGCGGGATGGCGCCGGAGAGACCGATTCCGAGCAGCGTCCATCCGGCGAGAGCGAGTGGGATCGACGGCGCGAGCGCGATGGTGGTGAGGGCGAGCGCGGCCAGCGCACAGCCGTACCGGACGATGGCCACCGGACCGAAGCGGGCGGCGATGGTGTCGGTGAGGAAGCGCCCAATCGTCATGGCGGCGGCGAAGGCGCCATAGGCGAGCGCGGCAGTGGCGGCGGGTGTGTCGAACGCGTCGCGCAGGGACAACGTGCTCCAGTCGTTGGCGACGCCTTCGGTGAGCATCAGGATCAGTGCGAGTCCGGCGAGCGCCCAGATGCGCAGGGGAGTCTTGGTCCGGCGGCTCCCGGTGGTGCTGGCTGGGGTCCGCGCGCCGGTGTTCGTCGGCAACGACAGCAGTGCGGGTGCGGCGACGGCGGTGGCTGCCAGGCCGAGGAGGCTGACCGTGGTCAGCGTGGTGGTTGGGCTCCAGTCCCAGCTGAGGGTCCGCGCGCCGGCCAGCGCGGCGAGGACGCCGCCGACGGAGAACATGGCGTGGAACGCGGACATGATCGGGCGCTTGTAGCCGGCCTCGACCTGCACCGCGTGGGCGTTCATGCTGACGTCCAGGCAGCCGTTGCCGATACCCAGCACCAGTAGTGCCAGGCCCAGTGTCCCGGCGTTCCCAGCGAAGGCGGGCGGGATCAGCGTCGCGCTGCACAGGGCAGCGCTCAGAGGGACGATCCGACGCGCGCCGAAGCGGTCGGTGAGGGGTCCCACGACGTGCATCCCGACGAAGGCGCCGGCACCGAGGAGTAGCAGGAGCCAGCCGAGTGTGGCGTGGCTGATGCCGGCCCGGTGCTCGATGACCGGGATATGGACGACCCAGATCCCCAGGATGAAGCCGTTGAGGGTGAAGTAGGCGAAGGTGGCCAGCCGGGCCGCCCGTAGCGATTCAAACATGAGAGTGAACATAGCAAACAGTTTTTTTGTTCGGATCTCGAAATTTGAACGAAATTAGTGTTCAATGGGGGGATGGCGAGCGTGGACCGACACCGACAGATCACCGATGCCGTACGCCGGGCCGGCCAGCTCAGCGTCGCGGAGCTGGCGGAGCAGACCGGCACCTCGGAGATGACCGTCCGCCGCGACCTGGAGCTCCTGGCCGAGCAGGGCCTGCTTGAGCGCTACCGGGGCGGGGCCAGAAGCGTGCTGCTGCGCGGCGAGGAACCCCCGTTCGCGCTTCGGGCGAACGACGGTGTGGAGGTCAAACAACGAATCGGCGCGGCGGTGGCCGAGATGATCGCGGACGGTGAGGCGGTCGTCATCGACGCCGGCACCACCTGCCTCGCGGTGGCCCGCGCACTGGCCCGCCGCCGCCTGACCGTCATGCCGCTGTCCCTGCACGCGACCAACGCCCTCGTCGGCGCACCCCAACTGAGGCTGCTCCTGCCTGGTGGGGAGCCCCGCCCCGGAGAGTTGGCGCTGACCGGCCCCCTGGCGGAGGCATCCCTCGCCGGGCTGCGTTTCGACACCGCGGTCATCGGCTGCTGCGGCCTGACCGCCGCCAACGGGCTGACCGCGTACGACCTGGCTGACGCCGCGATCAAGCGCGCCGCGATAGCCGCGGCCCACCGCGTCATCGTGGTAGCCGAGGCGGCCAAACTCTCCCGTACCGCCCTCGCCCTGGTCGCTCCCGCCACTGCGCTGCACGCCGTCGTGACCACTGACGACGCCCCCCACGAGGAGGTGGACGCCCTGAAAGCCCTTGGTGTGGCCGTACGCCAGGTGTGATCTGTGAGCCGGTCTCCCGTGGGCCCAGCTCGTGGGGGATGCGCTGGGTGCTCGATAATCCGGGTGACAGCGGCGGTGTGGGCTGTCTACCCTGACGAAGTTCCGTTCACCCTGCTCTGGGCCGCTGCCCTGGGGAGAGAGATTTTATGATCCAGCCCGCGCCGAGCGCGCCTCGCTGCACCGTCCAGTAGTCCGTTTTCCCGATGCCGCTCCTTCCGAGCGGTACGTGACCGGACGTTATCTTCCGGTGCCTGACCCAGCCACCCATCCGGCGTGCGAATGCCACGACGGGTCGAGGCGAGGCTTGCTCGGCCTGCTCTTGCTGTCCTTACCGACATTTCAGCAAGGAGCACCCCGGGTGTCCAACACCAAGAAGACTCTCTCTCGTACGTCGCAGAACATCCTGACAATCGACACGTTCTCCTGCGTTCGGTGCGGCCTCACCGTGTCCGCTGCTGCCGCAGACGGCATCCGGCGCAATCACTGCCCGTCCTGCCTGCACTCCCAGCACGTTCACGATCATGTCGAGGGCGGTCCCAGTGACTGTCAGGGCCGGATGTCGCCGATCGCCATCGCCGTGCTCCGCACTGGCGACTGGATGGTCATCCACCGCTGCGTACGCTGCGATGAGCTGACCTCCAGCCCCATCTGCGCCGACGACAACCAGCTCATCCTGATGCGTATCGCCGTGCGACCACTGGCACAGCCCCCGTTTCCGCTCGAAACCTTCGGCGACCTCTGAACAGCTGGAGGTTTCGACGATGCCAAGGCGTAGCAGAAGCGCGCACGGGCGGGCGCGGGCCAACCGGCGGCCACAGCGACACAAGGACGTTCTCCACCGCCAGGGTGGGCATCGGGCGAACGACTTCCGATGCGTGGGCTGCCGGCTGGACGTGTCGTCCGAGGCGCCCGGCACCACGCACCGCAATCACTGCCCGAACTGCCTGGCCAGTCTGCACGTGGACCGGCGAATCCCGGGCGACCGAGCCGCGAGCTGTCGCGGCCGGATGGAAGCGTTGAGCATGTCGGTGCGGTCTGACGGTGAATGGATGATCATTCACCAGTGTCGCTCCTGCGGTGAGCTCAGTGCCAACCGGATCGCCGGCGACGACAACGCACTGATCCTCGTACGGTTGGCGGTGAAGCCGTTGCGGGATCCCGGCATCGCCCGGCGCATGTTTCTCGTACCGTGATCGGCCGATCGGCACCTGACCGCTGAGGTCGGTCGGCGGAGTGGGGCTCGGCGAGCTGAGCTGACCAGTTCAGCTCGCCGGGCGCCCACCACCACCTCGGCTCGCCGAGCCCTCACCACCACGTCCGCTCGCCGGCCGACCTTCTGCCACTTCGGACTGCCGGCGGATCGCCGCTACCCTGGCGTGATGTCCCAAGACCAACAGCTGGCCCCGATTCCCCGTTCCGGCGCGCGGCTCGGGCAGGAGTACGACCAGCTTCGAAAGACCGGCGACGTGCATCAGGTGCTGCTGCCGGATACCTCACTGGCCTGGCTGGTCACCAGCCCGGAACTGGTCTCCCGGGCGCTGGCCGACCCCCGCCTGGCCCTCAACCGAAAGCACAGCCGGGGCGGCTGGTCCGGATTCGCGCTGCCGCCGGCCCTCGACGCGAACCTGCTCAACCTGGACGCACCCGATCACACCCGACTGCGCCGCCTGGTCGGCCCGGCCTTCAGCCCACAACGGGTCGCCGCACTGCGTCCCCGGATCCAACGAACCGCCGAAGAGCTCGTGGACACGGTGCTCGCCACGGGCAGCCCCGTCGACCTGGTCACCGGCTACTGCACGCCGCTCTCTGTCCAGGTCATCGCCGACCTGCTGGGCGTACCGGAAGCTGGGCGCACCGATCTACGGGCCTGGACCGACACGATGCTCACCAGCTATCCGCCGGACCGGGACGCCATCCGGCAGGCGGTCGTCGAACTGCACGGCTACGTCGTCAACCTGATCGAGGCGAAACAACAGCGACCCGGTGACGACCTGCTCAGCGCCTTGGTCGCCACCGAGCAGGAGGGGGACCGGCTTACCCGGGACGAGTTGACCTCACTGGCCTTCCTGATCCTGTTCGCCGGGTACGAGAACACCGCCAACCTGATCGCCTCGACCGTGCTGCGCCTACTTGACCAGGGCAGCCTCCGTGGGGTGCGGGCCTCCGAGGCGATCGAGGAGACGCTGCGCCTCGAACCGCCCGCACCCGTCGCGATCCGTCGCTTCCCCACCGAGGAGATGACCATCGGGGGCGCCACGATTCCGGCCGGCGACACCGTGCTGCTGAGCATCGCCGCCGCCACCCGCGGGGCGGACGGAAGCTCCGCGCGGCTGGCCTTCGGCAACGGCCCCCACTTCTGCCTCGGTGCGGCCCTGGCCCGGGTCGAGGCCGAGGAGGCGATCACCGTACTGGCCCGGCGGCTGCCCAGCCTGGCGCTCGCCGTACCCGGGGCGCCGGTCCGGTGGCGGCCGACATTCCGCACGCACGGCCCCGCCGAACTCCCGGTCACCTGGTAACCGAGCGGGCCCTACCTCGCAGGTAATGGACAGCGAGAAGTCGGCGACGGACGATGCTGGGATGACCATGACGAGACCGGCCGTTGGGGTGATGCTGCGGGACTGGCGTCGTCGGCGCCGACTCAGCCAGCTGGAGCTCTCCATCCGGGCCGACATCTCCACCCGACACCTCAGCTTCCTGGAGACTGGCCGGTCGTCGCCGAGTCGGGAGATGGTGTTGCAGCTGGCGGATCGGCTGGACCTGGCGTTGCGGGAGCGGAACCGGCTTTTGTTGGCCGCTGGGTTCGCGCCGGTCTATTCGGAGAACGCGCTGGACGCTCCGCCCATGACCGTCATCCGCTCTGCTATTCGGCAGGTGCTCGACGGGCACGAACCGTACCCTGCCGTCGTCGTGGACCGGGGTTGGAACCTGGTGGCGGCCAACGAGAGCCTGTCGGTGCTCACCGAACTGGTGGCACCCGAGCTACTCATGCCGCCGGCGAATGTCCTCCGGGCGAGCCTGCATCCGGCTGGGTTGGCCCCACACATCGTGAACCTGGGTGAGTGGCGGTGGCACCTGCTGCACCGGCTGAGCCGGCAGGTGGAGTTCAGTGGCGACCCCGATCTGGCCGACCTTGAGGAGGAGCTGCGGGGCTACCCCGGCGGTGAGGCTCATGTCGTCGGCCCGATGGCCAACGACATCGTGGTGCCGGTGCGACTGCGCCGAGACGGCCGAGTGCTCAACCTCTTCACCACGGTGGCAACCTTTGGTACGCCATTGGACGTAACCCTCTCCGAGCTGTCGATCGAGTCGTTCTATCCCGCCGACGAGGAGACCGCGCGAGAACTGAGAAGCCGGCGCTGTGCCCCGCGCGGCGGTCGCTCCCGCTGAAAAGGGTTCACTACCTTGCAGGTAATCGACAGGGTGTTATTGGGCTGGCACTGTCGAGTCATGAAGAGCGTGCTGCCGGCGGTAGCGGCGGGCGTGCTCTCCTCCGGTGGCTCTAGCCACCCGATGTCGACAGGAGTGTATCGATGCCTGATTTTACCGTCGCGCAGGCCGCCGATCTCTTCCGTGCCCGGCCAGAACGCCTCATTGATGTGGGTCAAGGTCGGGTTGCGGTCCGCAGTGTTGGGGCAGGGCCAGACGTGCTCTTCGTGCACGGATGGCCGGTCAGCGGGGCAACGTTCCGTAGCCTGCTTCCCTTTTTCGTTCCGCGCTTTCGATGCCACGTTATTGATCTCGTTGGGGCCGGCGACAGCCAATTCGACCGGACCGCTCGCATTGATGTCGCCACGCACGCGGCGGCGGTACGGCGCGTGCTGGACCACCTTGCCCTGGAGGATGTGGCGGTTGTTGGCCACGACAGCGGTGGGCTCATCGCGCGATGGGCCCTGGCGGGGGATCCTCGCGTCCGTTCCTGGGGTCTGATCGACACCGAGCAGCCGCAGGGGGCCCACTGGCGCCTCTCGCTGCTGTTCGCCACCCGGCACCTACCCGGATTCGAGCGTCTACTCACGGTGGCGTTGAACAATCGGCTACTGCGGCGAAACCGGTTCGTTCTCGGCGACGCCTTCCAGGACCGAAAACTGCTGGACGGAGATTTCGCGGAGTTTTTCCTGCGGCCCCTCAGGGAGAGCGCTGATCTGCGCTGGGCATTCGGCCAGTTCCCCCGGAACTTCGACTTCTCGGCTTTCGACGCTCTCGCTGGCCTGCATTCCCGCATCACCGTTCCCGTCCAGCTGGTGTGGGGCGCCGACGACCCCTACTTCCCGGTGGCCTGGACCCGCGCGATGATGTCCGATTTCCGGGGTGACGTTCGCCTGCACGAGGTGCGGCGGGGCAAACTCTTCGTCCACGAGGAGTTCGCCGAAGAAGTCGCCGCCGCGCTGACGCCCACGCTGGCCGCGCCCCGCCCCCCGGTCCGGGCCCAGCGCGGGTAGCCAGCGGCACCGACGTGACCGGCGGCGGGTGCGGCTGGGGGAAGCTTCCCGCCGCCGGCCACGAGTCAACCGGAGTCAGGCCGAGGTCAGCTCGTCGGGAAGTTGTCGGGGGTGCTGATCCGGCTGCGGAGGAGATTGCCGGAGGCGGTCAGGTTCGATGTCCCGGAGAAGTTGCCGTTGTTGCAGGTTCCGGGGTTGAACGCTCCGCTGCCCTCGTTGGCGTCGGAGTAGGTCCAGTTCGCGTAGCCGATCTTCAGCTGGTCGAGCAGGTTGATCCAGGCGTTGGTGCTGCCCACGTCGACCCCACCGTCACCGGTGTAGTCGACGGTGCCGAACTCGGTGACGAACAGCGGGAGTGTCGCCGCCGCACGCTGCACCTCGGTGCGGTAGAAGTCCTGGTGGGACGCGGCGTAGAAGTGGAACGCGTACATGATGTTGCTGGCGTTGACCGGATTGTTGATGACCTCGTCGGCGTTGGATCCCTCGGAGACGCCGAGCGAGGACCAGCCACGGGTGCCGACGATGATCACGGCGTCCGGATCGTTGGCCCGGATCACCGGGATGACCTGCTCGGCGTAGCTCTTGATGGTGCCCCAGCCAACCCCGTTGGGCTCGTTGGCGATCTCGTAGATGACGTTCTTCTTGTCGGCGTTGCGAGAAGCGACGGCGGCGAAGAAGGTCTTCGCCCGATCGAGGTTGTACATCGGGTCGCCCGGCGTCAGCGTGTGGAAGTCGATCATCGCGTAGAGGCCGCGCTCCTCGGCCTCGTCCACGAGCTCGTTGACCCGGTTGGTGAACCACGGCGGGTTGGTCTCGTAGCCCCCCTCCTGCACGTACATGGCGATCCGGAACAGGTCAGCCCGCCACTCGTCGGCCAGCACGTCGAGCGAGGCGTCGTTGTAGCAGTTGTTGAACCACTGCAGGCCGTGGGTGCTCATGCCGCGTAGCTGGATCGGCTGGTGGTACTGGTTGCACAGGTTCACACCGCAGACGTACAGCTGGCCGTTGATCGCCAACGGGGTCTGGTCGTCGCCCGGGGGTGGGGGCGTGCTGCCGCCGTCGACCGTCCAGACCTGGTTGGGTTGGGTGCCGCCACCGCCGAAGCAGTCCCAGATCTGGAGCCGGGTGCCGTTGCCGGTGCCCTGCTCCACCGCGTCAAGGCACTTGCCCGACTGCGGATTGGTGATGGTGCCGTCGCCGTTGACCTGCCAGCTCTGGGCTCCGGTGCCGTTGCAGGTGTAGAGCTGCAGCCGGGCGCCGTTGGCGGTGGACCCGCCGGAGACGTCCAGGCACTTGCCGGTCTGTGGGTTGACGAAGGTGTTGCCGGTACGGCTCCAGAGCTGGTTCCAGTTTGTGGTGCAGTCCCAGAGCTGGATCGGGGTGCTGTCGGCGGTGCCGAGGTCCAGGATGTCCAGGCATCGTCCGCTGGCCTGGCCGACGATCGTGCCGCCGTCACCCGGCGGCGGTGGGGGTGGGGGGCTCGTTCCGACGTTCACCTCGGCGGAGAAGTTGTTGACGGCCAGCCCGACGCCGCCGTTCCATGGCTCGAAGCCCGCCTGCAGGCTGGTCAGGTACCAGTCGTTGGTGACCTGGGTCCGCGCCACGACGTCGTCGATGAAGTCCTTGACGTTGAACGACCAGCTGTTGATGGTCGCCGGTGCGAGGTAGGAGACGACGTCGTTGCCGCCGTTGTTGCCCTGCCAGACCTCCCAGTTACGTCCCCCCACCGTGGTGTTGCCGACCGGGCCGCCGATCGGCTGGATCGAGCCCTGCCGGTGGAACCAGATCATGATCTCCATCTGGCTCACTCCGTCGGTCTTCGGAGTCGGATCCATCCAGATGTCGTAGGTGGCGTTGTAGGTGCCGCCCGCGTACCCGTAGCTGATTGCGGACGGGACGCTGCTGACCTGGCTGAGCTGCGCCGGCAGGTTGGTTCCGGGCGAGCAGTTCTGGTAGTGGCAGCCGAGCACCACCGACGGGTAGGAGAGCGGCGGCCCGGAGGTGGAGGTGGATCCCTGCTGTGAGGTGATCCGGAAGCCGTTGTCGGTGGTGTCGATGCACTGCTCGGCGGCGCTGCCCCAACGGTTGTTCTGGACGATGTACGTGTCCTGGATGGTGGTGGTGCCGTACTGCTCGCAGATCGTCGCGGCTTGGGCCGGCGCTGCGGCGACCAGCGCGGCGGTGGCAGCGACCGCCAGTACGGTCAGCGCCTGGAACAGGCGTCTCATGCCTTACCTCCTTGTCTCGGTGTGCCCTGGGAGCGCTCCAACCAACGGCACATACCGATGTAACCATGCCGCTTCGAGATCGAGAAGAGTTGATGAAAACTTGTTTCAGGCAAGTGTCGTGCGGGTCTGGCCGTGATCAACTCTGATCTGTTCCGGTCACCGGACTTCTGCCATGATGTCCGGGCGAAGCGCGCGAACTCGCGCGACGGGGGTGGAGGCATGACGGTGAGATCGCGCCGATGACCATGGTGGTTGAGGCTCGGCAGGTGACGGTCCGGTACGGCTCGACGCTGGTTCTGGACCGGATCGACCTCCAGGTTCCCGAGGGCGGCGCCGTCGCACTGGTCGGCGAGAACGGCGCCGGAAAGTCCACTCTGCTGCGATGCGTCACCGGCCTGCAGGAGCCGACCGCCGGTGACGTCTCCGTCTTCGCGGCGGTGCCGGGCCGCGGTGCGGAGTTCTGGCGAGAGGTCGCCACCACAGTGGAGTCGCCGAGCTGGTACCAGGGCCTGACCGTGCGGGAACATCTCGACCTGGTCCGGGTGGTCAACGGCGGCGACCCCGACGACGGACACATCGCCGAGCTCTGCGTCACCCTCGGCCTGGCCGGGCTCTCCGACAGCCTGCCCAGCACCCTCTCCTCCGGGCAGCGGCAGCGCTTCCTGCTCGCCGCGACCCTCGTGCGGCCCAGCCGGCTCCTCGTCCTGGACGAGCCCGAGCAACGCCTCGACACCCGGATCAAGGGTGCGGTCGCCGCCCACCTGCGCTCGTACGTGGCGGCCGGCGGCACGCTCGTCATGGCCAGCCACGACGACGGGTTCCGGGTCGGCGTCGGCGCCGACGAGGTCGTACTCATCCGGCCGGAGGCGGAGTGACCCCGGTCGCGGCCCCGGTCCGGCCGGCGGCCCCGGCCACGGTTCCTGCCCGCCGTTGGGTACGCCGCCGCCGGATCGCCGCCGAAGGCCGCGTCGATATCAGCGCTGTCTACGTCGTTACGCTCACGGTTCTGATGGCCGTCGCGCTGGTCGGGGAGCCGGTGGTGCGGGTGGTCTGGCCATCGGAGCCGCTCGGTGCCCCGGCGGTGACCCCGTTCGTCGGAGCGGTGGCGGTCCTCGCCGCCTTCTTCGTCGTGCTGCGCCAGGTCGGCCCGCTCTCGGTCAGCCGCAGCGACGCCACCTGGCTGCTGCTCGCGCCGATACCCCGGCGTACCCTGCTCGCGCCGGCGCTCGCCCTCACCACCGTCGCCGCGCTCGTCGTCGGCGCTGCCACCGGGATCGCGGTGGCCGGGCGCATCGTCGCCCGCCCGGCCGATCCCCTGGCGCTGTGGGCCGGCGCCACCATCGGCGCGGCTGCCGCGGTTTTCGTGGCGTTGCTCGCCATCGCCGGCCAGCCCCGGCCTGCCGCGGCCCGCCTCGCGGACGGCGGCGGCGTCGCGGTCGGCGCGGGTAGCCTCGTCGTGGCCGCCGCGCTGAGCGCCACCGGCGGGTACGGCCTGCCCGCCCTGCCGACACCACCCGTGGTGCTGCTTGTCGCCGGTGCCGCCGCCCTGGTCACGGGGCTGTTCCTGGTCGGGTGGACGTTGCGGGCGGTGGAGAGTTGGCCCGCCGCGCCGATCGCCGAGGCGTCGATCAACGCGGGCGCGTACGCCGATGTCGCGTACGCGGTCGAACCCTCCTACCTGGCCGAGATGAGTGCCCGCCGGTTCTGGCGCAGCCGGACCCGGGTTCGGACGACGCGGCTGCTGCCGACCCGCCGGTTCTCTCCGCTGATCGCCCAGGATCTGATCATTCTGCGCCGGAAGGCGCCGCGGCTCTGGTGGCCGGTTGGCGCGGTAGCCGTCCCGGTCTACCTCGCCGAGGGTCCGGTCTGGCTGCTGATCGGCGTGGTCCTGATCGGCGCGCTGGGTGCCGCCGGCTTCACCGGGGAGTCCACGCACAGTGACGCCGCGAATCCGGCGCTGCTGCGGCTGCTCGGGGTCACGGGCCGTCACGTGACCGCCGCGCGACTCGTGGTGCCCGCCGCCATCGCTGGTGGCTGGCTCGCGATCACCCTGGCCGCGTTGCAGGGCCTCGGGGCGCTCACCGGGCCGTGGTGGGCGCTCGGTCTGCTGGCGGGGCCGGCCGTGGCGGCGGGCGCCTACCAGCGGGCGAAGGCGAGTGCCGCCTCGCTCGGCACCATCCTGATCGACACGCCGGTCGGGGCGTTTCCGGCCGGAATGCTGCTCTGGCTGGTCAACGGGGTTGATGTTCTCGCCGTGCTGACCCTGCCGGTCTCGGTCGGCCTGGTGCTGCTGCCGGCGCCGGAGGTGCTCGGTTGGCCGTGGCTGCCCGCGCAGGCGGCCAGTTCGGTGCTGGGGTGCGCGCTGCTGGTGCGGCTATCCGCCCGCACCGCTGGTTCACTCTGACCGCATCACCGGTTCGCGCCGACCCCACCACCGGGACGGGCGGGGAGCGGCGGAGTCCGGCTGACTCGGAGTTACTCCTGATCCGATCAGCCGGACTCCTGGCCGGTCAGCGGTGGCTGAACTTGCGGTCGATGTAGACGAGCGCGTCGCCGACGGGGCGCTCCGCGCTGCCGCTTGGCTGATTGACCAAGGCGCCCTCGACGGACATCGTGGTGGATCCGCCGCCATCCAGGTTGACCGCGTTGTGCATGCCGAGCGCGGCGGCGACCGTGGCGGTCTCGGTCATGGTGGTACCCACGCTGGTGGTCTGTCGACCGTCGATGGTCACCAGCATGATTTTGCCGTCGAGAGTGGTTCCGGCGATGGTGCGCGGGTGGCGCGCGAAGAAGCCGTCCGAGTCGGTGGGCGCGACGACCTGCCCGTCCTTCATCAGCCGGTAGCGGCCGTTCACCGCGAACGTCCCGGGGCGCAGCGGAACCTTCTTACCCGCCTCGTCGCGCAGGGAACTGGAGTGCTTCACGCAGCCCTGCGCCACGGCGAGCAGATCCGCCGTTTCCCGCCCGGTCGCCTGGAGGGAGGTCTGGTCCGGGGTGAGAGCCGTGCCGCGGGTGGTCGTGGTCCGGACCACGCAGCCCTTGTCGTCGAGGACGACCTCGACGCCCGGCCCGGACGGCGTGCTGGCGGCGAACTCCGGCGTGAATCGCACCGTGTCGCCGGAGTCGGCGCACTGGGTCGGGTCGGGAAGCTCGGTGCAGGCGTCCGGGACAACCGGCGGGTGGTTGAGGTACTCCAGCGGCAGGCTGACCTTGGTCTGGGCGTTGCGGACGCTACCGGTCCACTGCAGCTGGCCCATGAGCACCTTGTGGTTCTTGGCGTCCAGGACCAGTGCCACCTCCGCGGCGTCATCGGTGGGCTCGCTGAGCAGCTGCCCGCCGTACACCCCGAGGCCGACGGGGTCGCCGGGATACTCGGCGCTGGCGGTGAAGGTGAAGAAGGAGGCGTTGACTCCGGCCAGCGCGTCCGACTCGCGGACGAGGTCGGTGGTCTTTTCGACTCCGGCCAGGTCGGATCCGTAGGTGGCGGCGAGGTGTCCCCGGCTCCGCCGGGGGTCGATCGTCAGGACATTGACCACCCACGGGCCACGGGGGGTGTCGCCGATCTGGTCGATCGGCGCCGGCTCGGTGCCACGGACGATCCGGGTCAGCGTTACGCCCCGGGCGAGCGTCTCGCTGCTGCGACTCTCCACCAGGTCGGAGTCGCCGATGGGCAGGGTGGACTCCTCGGCCGAAACCGGCGTGGGGGTGGCGGTGAGGCCAAGCAGGGCCGCCCCGAGCAGGGCTGTCGCCACAGTGGCCGGACGGCGGCGCGGGTGTGGAAAACGGTCTCTCATCGATGCCATCACTACATGTTGTACCGCTCGGAGGAACTCGCAAGAGCGTGGGTACGAAAGGTGCGCTAATACCTGGTTAGCGGTGGGTGGTGGGTGAGCGGGGCCAGCAGGGCTGTTCCGGGTGTCGTCGGCGTCGGGCAGCGCTGCCACCCTCGGCTGCGGGTCACGGTGAGTGAACACTGGGGCTGTCGGCGGTGGTACTTCCACCCGCGCCACCCACTCGGTCTGACAAATAGCTACGGGCTGCTAAATTGCTGAAATTGCCTGAAGTGGGCGTATGGTTATGTTTCCGATTCTTGCTGCTTAATCGGGGGCAGTGGCATTCTTGGCCTGTTTTCCGTGGGCGATCGGATGACTGAATTGGCGACGATCGGTCAACCCGGGCCAACCGAATAGGGCGGTATAGTCTCCGGCTAACTTGTGGCTGTACTCCCGTGGAGGTGCCGATGGAAGAATCCGAGGATCCGCGCCCTTACCACGTCGTGATGAACGACGAAGAGCAGTACTCGATCTGGCCAGACGGGTCGGAGCTTCCGGCCGGATGGCGCATGGTGGGCTTCAGCGGCGATCGCGCCAGCTGTCTGGCACACATCGAGGAGGTCTGGACCGACCTGCGCCCGCGTGGGCTACGGGAGTGGCTGAAGGCCCAGGGCTGACCCGCGCCGCACCGGGCTACCGCCGCGGGCGCACCGGGAGACCGGGGGCGCCCGCGGCTGTTTTCTGCGACCCGCGATCACTTTTTGGCCGGCCGCTACTCCTATGTGACGGGGCTGGAAGATGGTTGCCATTGTCCCGAAAATGGCCGGATCGCCCGCCGACTTCGGCTAGCCGTTGAGCGACTCAGGTCAGGCTTGTCGGTTGGTTGACAGGTCTTGAATATTGCTCGTAGTTTCTTTTCATCTCCGGTCCATGAGTGCCGCTCAACGCGGGGCCGGGGAATTTGTAGTCCTCCGTTCCACTGTTCTGTAGCTGTCTTTCGGTGTTGCGACGCGAAGGAGTGCACAGTGTGGGCAGGGCCCCTGCACGCCGCCAATGACCCGGACCCGACACCCACCACCGCGGTCGGCGGCACCGTGCCGGACCTCGTGGCCGCCGCGGCGCGGCGACAGCCGGACTCGGTCGCGGTGGTCGGTGGCGACGGGGAGACACTCACCTACCGTGAGCTGACTGCGCGGTCCGACACCCTGGCCCACCGGCTCGTCGCCGGGGGCGTCCGTCCGGATGAGCCGGTGGCGGTGGCCCTCCCCCGCTCGGTGGAACTCGTCGTCACCCTGCTCGCCGTACTCAAGGCCGGCGGTGCGTATTTGCCTCTTGATCCGGCCGACCCGCCAGCGCGGATCCGGCAGTTGCTCACCGTTGCCGGGGACCCACCGGTGCTGGCCACCGCCGAGGTGCCGGGTGCCGGTCGACTGTTCCGCCTGGACCAGCCCAGCCCCGCCGCGTCAACCGGCCCGGCTTCGTCAACCAGCGCCGGGCCGCGGCGCCTGCACCCCGCCAGCCTCGCCTACGTCAACTTCACCTCCGGCTCCACCGGCCCGCCGAAGGGGGTCGCCGTTGCGCACGCCGCCGTGGTTCGCCTGGTCCGCCAGCCTGGCTACCTGCGCCTGGGACCCACCGAGACGGTCCTTCAACTCGCTCCGGTCGCGTTCGACGCGGCGACCCTGGAGATCTGGGGTGCGCTCTCCAGCGGGGCCCGGCTGGTGCTGGCCCCACCCGGTGCGCTGGAGCTCACCGACCTGGCGCGGCTGCTGCGCCGGGAACGGATCACGGTCCTTTGGCTGACCGCCGGGCTCTTTCACCAACTGGTGGAGTTCGACCCGGACTGCCTCGCCGGGGTCGGGCAGCTCCTCGCGGGCGGGGATGTGCTCGCTCCGGAGGCGGTCCGCCGGGCACTGCGAGCGCGCGACGGGGCGGTCCTGATCAACGGGTACGGGCCAACGGAGAACACCACCTTCACCTGCGTGCACCCGATGACCGACCCGGAGGCCGTACCGGACCCGGTGCCGATTGGCCGGCCGGTACCCGGGAGCACCGTGTACGTTCTCGATCCGGCGGGGCGGCAGGTGCCCGTCGGTGTTCCTGGAGAGCTGTACACCGGCGGTGCCGGGGTCGCCCGGGGCTACCTCGGGCGCCCGGGGGCCACGGCGGCGGCATTCCTGCCCGACCCGTTCGACCCCTGCCCGGGGGCCCGGATGTACCGCACCGGGGACCGGGTCCGCTGGCGGCCGGACGGCACCCTCGACTTTCTCGGCCGAATCGACGAGCAGGTGAAGATCCGCGGGTTCCGGGTCGAGCCGGGCGAGGTTGCGGCGGCGCTGCGGGCTCACCCCGCCGTGGGGGACGCCGCTGTCCTGGTGGACGGGGAGGGGGAACGGCGCCGGTTGCTGGCGTATCTGACGCCCTGTCCCGGCAAGCCGGCCCCGACCTCCCAGGAACTGGCCGAGTACGCGGCCGACCGGCTCCCGGTCCACCTCCGACCGGGGGCCTACCTGGTCCTTCCCACGCTGCCCCTGACCCGCAGCGGCAAGATCGACCGGGGGGCGCTGCCCCGACCGGAGCCGCCCGCGGCTCGGCGCGGCACCGAAGTGACCGATCCGGTCCAGGTACGCCTGGCGGCGCTCTGGGCGGAACTCCTCGGCAGCAGCCCCGCCGCCGACGACGACTTCTTCACGCTGGGCGGTAACTCGCTGCTCGCCACCCGGCTGACCTTCGTCGTCGCCGACCGGTTCGGGGTGCACCTGCCGGTCCGCGTCGTCTATGAAAACCCGACCCTCGCCCGGCTGGCCAGCATCCTCGGCGAGTACGTCGGGGCGCAGCCGGCCGACACCGGAGTCCGTCGACTGGCGGATGGACCGACGGCGACGCGGCCCGGCACGGGAACGAGCACCGGGTCCCACCTCGTGCCGGCGTCGCTCGGCCAGCGCCGATTGTGGATGCTCGATCAGCTGACGCCGGGGGCGGCGACGTACCACATCGCCTGGGCGGTCGGGCTGACCGGCCCGCTCGACGTGGCCGCGTTGGAGTCGACGCTGAGCTGGCTCGTTGGCCGGCACGAAACCCTCCGGACGCACTTCACCTCGGTCGACGGGGAGCCAGCACAGCTGGTCGTGCCCGCCGCACCGGTCCGGCTGTCGGTGGTGGACGCCCACTCCGATGCGGCCGGGCGGGAGTTGGTGGACGCGGCAGCCCGGGAGCCCTTCGACCTGGCGACCGGCCCGTTGGCCCGGTTCGGGCTCGTCCGACGCAGCCCCGGGAAGCATGTTCTCACCATCGTGGTGCACCACAGTCTCGCCGATGGTTGGTCGTTCGACATCCTCTTCCGCGAGCTGGCCGCCGGGTACGCGGCGGCGGTCGCCGGTGTCCGGGCTGACCTGCCCGCCCCACAGGTGCGGTACGCGGACTTCGCGGTCTGGCAGCGGGAGCAGGCCAACCACGGCGCCTTCGCGGCCGACATCGACTTCTGGCACGCGGAGCTGGCCGGCGCCCCGACCCTGCTCGACCTCCCCGCCGACCGGACCACCGCACCGGTCCGCTCGACGACGCCGGCGTCACCATCCTCATCGCCCGGTCCGGCTGAGCAGTCCGATGCCGGCGGCGAGGTGGTCTTCGACGTCCCCGACGAGTTGACCGCCCGGTTGCGGGCGAGCCGGGACGGCACCCTGTTCACCCGGCTCCTGGCCGGCTTCCAGACCCTCCTGCACCGGCTCACCGGGGCCGACGACCTGCTGGTAGCGGTCCCGGTGGCCGGGCGCACCCGGCCGGAGACCCGGAACGTGGTGGGCTTCTTCGCCAATACCCTCGCCCTGCGGGCCCGCTTCACCGATCGGTCCGACTTCACCGACCTCCTCGCCCAGGCCCGCGCCGCGAGCATCGCCGCACAGACGCGGCAGGACGTGCCCTTCGACCGGATCGTGGAGCGACTCGCCCCGACCCGCAGCCTCGCCCACAGCCCGCTGGTGCAGGTGATGTTCGCCCTCGACGAGCCACCGCCGGAGGCCACGGTGGCGGGGCTGCGGATCGCCCCCCGGCTCTGGGAGAACGGCACGGTCAAGTTCGACCTGACCCTCACCGTGGAGGACCGCCCCGAAGGGCTGCGCGGCCGCCTCACCTACCGCACTGAACGCTATGAGGCGAACCGGATCCGCGGCCTCGCCCAGCGGTATCTGACCCTGCTCGCCGCCGCCCTCGACCGGCCCGGCACGCCCGTCCGCGAGCTACCCCTGCTCGACCCGGTCGAACGGGCACAGCTGCTGCGGGAGGGCAACGACACCGAACTGCCCCTGCCCGACGTGGCCAGCGTCGGTGACCTACTTGACCGGTTCGCGCCGGCCGACCCGGACGCGGTCGCGGTTACCGGCCCGGATGGCGCCCTGCGCCACCGGGACCTCGCCACTCGCGTCAATCGCCTCGCCCATCTGCTTCGTGCCCACGGCGTCGGGCCGGACGTCCCGGTCGGGCTCTGTCTTGGCCGGCACACCGACCTGGTGGCCGCGCTCCTCGCTGTCTGGCGGGCCGGCGGAGGGTACCTGCCGCTCGACCCGGCACTGCCCGTCGGCCGGCTGGCCACCATGCTGGCCGACGCGGCCCCGCCGGTGCTGCTTACCGACCCCGCCGGGACACCCCTGATCAGCGATGCCATCGCCGCTGCCGGCACCACCCCGGTGGTGCTCCGGGTTGACCAGCTCGACCCGGACCTGCCGACCGACCCGCCACCGGTCGTCGGCCACCCGGACGGCCTCGCCTACCTGCTCTACACCTCCGGCTCCACCGGTGCGCCCAAGGGCGTCGTGGTCACGCACCGTTCGGTGATCAACCATTTGGTCGGCTGTCACCGCCTGCTCGGGCTCACCGCCGACGACCGGGTCGCGGCGATCACCACCCCGGCCTTCGACATCTCCCTGGTGGAGCTGGTGCTGCCGCTGTTGGCCGGGGCGCGCGTCGAGATTCTCGACGCGGCGACCGCCCAGGACGCCACCCTGCTACGGGCGGCCTGCCGACAGCGAGGTGTCACCGTCGTCCAGGCCACCCCGGCGACCTGGCGGATGCTGGTCGCCGCAGCCGGCGTACCCGCCGGGGTGCGGCTGCGGATCAGCGGTGGCGAGGCGCTGGCCCGTGACCTGGCCGACGTGTTGCGCGCCGACGGTGCCCGGGTCATCAACGGGTACGGACCGTCGGAGACCACCGTCTACTCCGCGGCGGGGTTGGTGGGGGAAGCCGGCCCGGTCGACCTGGGGCGCCCCCTCGCCAACACCCGGATCCAGCTGCTCGACCCCGCCGGTCAGCCCGTCCCGGACGGTGTGGTCGGTGAGATCCATATTGGTGGCACCGGAGTGGCGCGTGGGTACCACGGTGATCCGGTTCGCACCGCGGCCCGGTTTCGCCCCGACCCGTTCAGCCCGAGCCCCGGCGGGCGGCTCTACGCCACCGGCGACCTGGCCCGTCGGCTGCCGAACGGGCGTCTCGCCTACCACGGCCGTGCCGACCAGCAGGTCAAGGTGCGGGGATTCCGGATCGAACTCGGCGAGATCGAGTCAGCGTTGCGGGACCAGCCCGGCATCCGGGATGCCGTGGTGACCACCTGGGGTGGGGACGACGACGTCCGGCTCGCCGCGTACGCGGTCACCGAGCCCGTCGCCGTTGACCCGGCGGTGGTCTGGCCGGTGCTCCGGGCCGGTCTGGCCCGGCGGCTACCGGCGTACATGGTGCCGGCCACTCTGGTTCTGCTCGATGCGCTGCCCCGCACCGCGAGCGGCAAACTGGACCGGCGGGCGTTGCCCGAGCCGACCTGGCGGGAGACCACCGGTAGCGGCCCAACCGCCCCCCGTACCCCGGTCGAGGCGCAGCTCACCACGCTCTGGCAGGACGTGCTCGGCCGCCCGGAGGTCGGCGTGCACGACAACTTCTTCGCCCTGGGTGGCCATTCGCTCACCGCAACCCGGCTGATCGCCCGCATCCGCACCAGCTTCGGCGTCGAGCTGGCGCTGCGGAGTCTCTTCGCCGCGCCCACCGTCGCCGAACTCGCGGTCCAGCTCGCCGCGGCGGGTGCCCCCGGCGAACCGCACCGGATCGGTCCTGCTGACGCCAGCCGGCAGCACCTGCTCACCTCGCTCGACGATCTCTCCGACCGTGAGGTTGACGAGCTCCTGGAAAGTCTGATCGCCGAGGAGGGCGTATGAACAGGCGTAGAGAACGTGTGGTCGTCGTCGGGGCCGGCCTGGCCGGTTCGCTCGCCGCGCTGTACCTCGCCCGGCAGGGCAACGAGGTGGACGTGTTCGAGCGACGCCCGGACCCCCGTTCCGCGCTGGCCCGGCCGGAGGGTCGGTCGATCAACCTGGGGCTCTCCGCCCGGGGCATGCGGGCGCTGGACGGGGCGGGGCTCCTCGCCGACGTGCTCAAGCACAGCGTGCCGATGCGCGAGCGGGTGGTGCACTCGCCGGACGGCGGGGTGCGCGCCCAGCCGTACGGGGTGCGCGAGCACGAGATCCTCCACTCGGTACTCCGGGAGGAGCTGATCTCACTGGTGGTGACCGCCGCCGAGGCCGAACCGGAGGTGCGGTTCCACTTCGACCACCTCCTGGCCGGCCTCGACCGGGAGACCGGCACCGTGCACGTCGCGCCCACCACCGGTGGCGAGCCGAGAACAGTCACCGCGGACCTGATTGTCGGTGCCGACGGGGCGTTCTCCACCGTCCGGCAGCAGCTGCAGCACGGGCTGCGTGCCAACCACGCCCAGGAGTTCCTGCCCTGGGGATACCAGGAGCTGACCATCCCGGCCGGTGTCGACGGCCAGCCCCGGGTGCGACTGGAGGCGCTGCACGTCTGGCCCGGTCACGAGGCGATGATGGTGGCGCACCCCAACCGGGACGCCTCGCTGACCTGCACGCTCTTCATGGCGTACGAGGGCCCGGTGAGCTTCGCCGCCCTCGACACCCCGACGGCGATCCGGGACTTCTTCCGCCAGCGTTTTCCCGACGCGGAGGAGCTGATGCCGGACCTGGTCCGGGAGATCGCCGAGCACCCGGTCGGGCACCTGGTCACCGTCCGGACCGCCCCCTGGCGGTACGCGGACCGGGTGGTGCTGATCGGTGATGCCGCCCATGCTGTCTACCCGTTCTACGGCCAGGGCATGAACTCGGCTTTCGAGGACTGCGTGGTCCTCGATGAATGTCTCACCGCCCACCCTGACCGGGCCACCGCGCTGGCCGCCTACGAGGCGGCCCGGAAGCCGCACACCGATGTGCTCGCGGACCTGTCCACCACCAACTTCGAGGACCTGCGGGATCGGGTGCACCGGTTCGACTACCGCGCCGTCGCTGCCGCCGACCGGCTGCTCGCCCGGCTGTTTCCGCAACGCTGGGTGCCGCTGTACGCGATGGTCGCGCACACCACCATCCCGTACGGCGACGCGCTGGCCCGCGCCAACCGTCAGGACCGTATCCTGCGCCGGACCGGCGTCGGGCTCGCCCTGGCCGCCGGTCTTGCCGCCACCGCCGCCGCCCGACGCGTCGGCCGCCGGCGCCGCGCGACCCGGCGGTGAGGGCGGTGCTGAGGGCTCCGATGAACCCCGACCAGATTCTGCTCACCGAGTCCGACCTGGATGCCGATTCGCTGCACCCGCTGTTGGCCGGGGTGGTTGACCAGGTGCGGGCCGTGGTGGCCTGGGCCCGGGAGTACCTCTGTGCACCCCATCCGGAGCTGGGCCGTAAGGGCCCGGTCTGTCCGTACGCCCAGGGCTCTCTGGACCGGAGCATCTTCTACCTGGCCGTGCGTCGTGGGGAGACCGTCAACGAGGCCGAGCTGGACGAGGTGCTGGCGGTCTACCGGGACTGGTTTCACCAGCTGGACCCGCTCACCGGACCGTCCGCCCAGTTCAAGACGATCCTGCTGACGCTACCGGACCTGCCCGGCGATGTTGCCCGACAGATCGTGGATCGGACCCAGCTGCGGCTCAAACCGGACTACACCGACCAGGGGCTGATGCTCGGTGAGTTCCACGACGGACCGCCAGCCAAGGGCGGCCTGTGGAACCCGGACTTCCGGCCGCTGCGGAGCCCCGTTCCGATGCTGGTGGTCCGGTACATGGTCGCCAGTGATCTGCCGTTCCTCGCCGACGACCCGGTGACCCTCGCCAGCTACCTGCGGTACTTCGGGCGCGGCGGTCCGGCGTCGCTGCGTGGGCAGGTCCAGGCGGCCGCCCAACGGTACGGCCTGCCGATGCCCGAACCCAGCACCAACGTCGGCATCCTGCACCCGAACACGAACCAGGGGGTTCAATGACGACCGCCGACTCCACCGCACCCGGCAGCGGCGGCAAGCGTGCCCTGCTGGCCCGCCTGATCGCCGAGCGGGCCCAGGCGCCCCGCAGCTACCCGGTTTCCTTCGGCCAACAGCGGCTGTGGTTCCTGGACCGACTCACCGGGGGCATCCCGGCCTACAACATCCCGGTCGCCTTCCGGGTACACGGGCCACTGGACGTCGCGGCGCTGCGTACCGCACTGACCACGCTCGTCCACCGGCATCCCGCGCTGCGCACCACGTTCAGTGAATCCGGCGGCGAACCAGTGCAGGTGGTGCAGCCGACCGCCGAGGTGGATCTCACTGAGACAGACCTGACCGGGCTGCCGGCAGAGCAGCGTGAGGTCGAGGCCACCACGCTTGTCCGAGCGCACTCCGGGCGGCCGTTCGACCTGGCCGCGGGTCCGCTGTTGCGGGTGACGGTGATCCGGACCGCCCCGGATCGGCACCGCGTGGCGTTCTGCGTGCACCACATCGTTTTCGATGCCTGGTCGACCGGGGTGCTCTTCCAGGAGTTGGAGACCGCGTACGCGGCGGTGCTGGCGGGTACCCCGGCCAACCTGCCCGACCTGCCCACCCAGTACGTCGATTTCACCGTCTGGCAGCGGGAGCAGCTCGCCGGTGACGCGCTGCGCCAACAGCTCGACTACTGGGTTACGCACCTGCGTGGGGCGCCGGCCCTGCTCAGCCTCCCCACGGACCGGCCCCGCCCGGCCAATCGCTCGTATCGGGGTGCCTGCCACTACGTCACTGTGCCGGCGGAGGCCGTTCGACGGGTCGAAGAGTTCAACCGGGGGGCGGGGGTCACCATGTTCATGACCCTGCTCGCCGTGTTCCAGGCGGTGTTGTCCCGGCACAGCGGGCAGGACGACATCGTGATCGGCGCACCGGTCGCCGGTCGGGAGCATCTCGACCTGGAGCGGCTGGTCGGCTTCTTCGTCAACACGCTTGCCCTGCGGGTGTCGTCCGCTGGCTCCCCGTCGCTACGGCAACTCGTCGACCGGGTACGGGAGGTCACCCTCACCGGTCTCGGCAACGCCGAGGTGCCGTTCGAGAAGGTGGTTGAGGAGCTGCAGCCGGCACGCAGCCTGGCCCACGCGCCGATCTTCCAGGCCCAGCTGATCCTGCAGAACGCGCCGAAGAACGCCTTTCAGCTGGCCGGCTGCACGACGACCTCCCTGCGGGTCGACAGCGGCACCGCCAAGTTCGACCTCACCCTCGCCGGTGAGCTGACCGCCGAGGGCGTCCTGCGGTTGGCCTTCGAGTACGACACCGAACTGTTCGATGCCGGCACGGTCGACCGGCTGGCCCGGCACCTGTGCACTCTGCTGGACGCGGCGGTCGCCGAGCCGGATCGTCCCCTGACCCGGATTCCGCTGCTGCGCGGAGTGGAGCGATGGCGTGCCGTGGTCGAGTGGAATCAGACCGACCGGGGCGCCCTGCCGGTCGACACCCTCCTGGACCTGCTCCCCACCGAACCCGCCGAGTCCGGCGCTCCCCCTGCCGTCACCGGTCCGGACGGGTACGTGGACCGGGCCGGGCTGCACCGGCGGGCCGGACAGATCGCCCGGCGACTGCTCGCCGCCGGCGTCGCCCCGGACACCCCGGTCGGCATCTGCCTGGATCGCGGGGTCGACCTGGTCGCCGCGGTGCTCGGCGTGTGGCGGGCCGGGGCCGGTTACCTGCCGCTCGACCCCGCCCTGCCCCCGGAGCGGCTCCGCCACCTGCTCGCGGACTCCGGGGCCCGGGTCGTGCTGACCCACCGGTCGGTCGCCGCGCGGCTCGACCCGGTGCTGGCGGGCGCGGTGCCGGTGCTGCTCGACGATGTCACCGACGCTCCCGGCCCAGCTGAGCCACTTCCGGTGGTCCCGGCGCACCCGGACGGACTGGCATACCTGATCTACACCTCGGGTTCGACCGGTCGACCGAAAGGGGTGGCGGTCCCGCACCGCAGCGTGACCAACCTCGTTGCCTCCTTCCACGACGACCTGGACCTGACGTCGGCGGACCGGTTCGCCGCGGTCACCACCCTGTCGTTCGACATCTCGGTGCTGGAACTGCTGGTACCGCTGCTGTTGGACGTCCCGCTGCTGGTCGTGGGCGCCGATGAGGTCGCCGACGGGCCGGCCCTGCGGCGTCGGCTCGTCGAAGCGGGCATCACTGCCATGCAGGCCACCCCGGCGACCTGGCGACTGCTGCTGGCGTCCGGCGGGGTGCCGCCGACGCTGCGGCTGCGCCTCTGCGGCGGGGAGGCCCTGCCCCGGGATCTCGCCGACGCCCTTCAGGCCGACGGCGGGACACTGTGGAACTGCTACGGGCCCACCGAGACCACCGTCTGGTCCGCGGCGGCCCCCGTGGCGCCGGCCCCGGCCGCGGTGGACCTCGGTGCACCGATTGCCAACACCCGGATCTACCTGCTGGACGAGGCGTACCAGCCGGTGCCGGTGGGCGTGGTGGGAGAAATTCACATCGGTGGGTCCGGTGTGGTCCGTGGATACCACGGCCGACCCAAACTGACCGCCGATCGGTTCGTCCCCGACCCGTTCGCCGACCACCCTGGCGCCCGGCTCTACGCCACCGGTGACCTGGCCCGGCAGCGGGCCGACGGCCGGCTGGAGTTCCTTGGCCGCACCGACCACCAGGTCAAGGTGCGCGGGTTCCGGATCGAGCTGGGTGAGATCGAGGCCCTGCTCCGGGGCCACGACCTGGTCGCGGAGGCGGTGGTCGGCACCTGGGCCGGCGGGGACGGCGACACCCGCCTGGTGGCGTACGCCGTGCCGGCGTACGGCGTTGCCCCGGACTCCCTGGCCGACCAGGTCCGTTCCGACCTGGCCGGCCGGCTGCCGGACTACATGCTTCCCGCGGCCCTGGTGCCGATGACCACCTTGCCGCTCAACGCCAACGGCAAGGTCGACCGGACGGCCCTGCCCAGCCCCACCTGGACCGACCCGCGGGTGGAGCGGGTCGCCCCCCGCGACCCCCTGGAGCAGTTGCTCGCCGGGATCTGGCAGGAGGTACTGCACGTCGAGCGGGTCGGTGTCCACGACGACTTCTTCCGCCTCGGCGGTCATTCCCTCCTCGGCGCGCAGGCGTTGAGTCGGATCGGCGCCGCGCTGGAGACGGAGGTGCCGATCCGGATCCTCTTCGAGGCGCCGACGATCGACGCGATGGCTTGCGCGCTGCGCTCCACCGAGGAGACCGCCGGCCAGACCGACGCCGTCGCCGCCCTTCGGATGGAGGTGGCCGACCTCTCCGACGAGGAGCTACGGGCCCTGCTGGGCGGCCCGGAATGAGCACCTCCGGGCCGGACCGCGAACAGCTGATCCGGGAACTGATGGCCCGCCGGGGACTGACCCGCCGAGCGCAGCCGGTCGGGATTACCCCTCGGGACCCCGGTGCCAGGGTGCCGCTGTCCCCGATGCAGGAGGGCATGTGGTTCCTCGACCAACTCCAGCCCGGCAGCGCGGCGTACGTGCTGAGCCGGGCGGTGCAGCTCACCGGCCGGTTGGACCCCGTCGCGCTGCAGTCCGCGCTCGACGAGGTCGTCGCCGCGCACGACGCCCTCCGGACCAGGTTCGTGCCGCGGGACGGGGAGGTGGAGCAGGTCGTCCTGCCCGCCACCGACCCGGCAGCCCGGTGTCAGCTCGTCGTGGAGGACCTGACCACGGTGGCGCCCGACGCCTGGGACGCCGCCGCGACCGCCGTCGCCAGCCGGGAGAGTGAAACGCCGTTCGACCTGGGCCGGGCACCCCTGCTGCGGGTACGGCTGGGGCGGCTGGACCGGGACGAGCACCTGCTGGTGGTGGCCCTGCACCACATCATCGCCGACGAGCGGTCCCTCGACATCGTGCTCGCCGGGCTCCTCGACGGCCACCACCGCCGGCGCACCGGGGTGGTCGCCTCGACCGCTCCACCGGCCACACACTTCCCGGACCACGTGCTCTGGCAGCGGGATTGGTTGGCCAGCGCCGCCGCGGACCGGGTGCGCGAGTTCTGGACCGACCGGCTGGCCGGCTGCTCCGGCGTGCTCGACCTGCCAACCGACCGGCCGCGACCGGCCGCGCTGACCTTCGCCGGCCGTACCCACGGCTTCGCCTTCACCGATGACCTGATCGCGGCGCTTGACGGCCTGGCACAGCGGACCGGCTGCACCCGTTTCATGATCCTGCTCGCCGGTCTGCAGGTACTGCTGGCCCGCCTCACCGGCACCGACGACGTCTGCGTGGCCGCCCCGGTGACGTTGCGCGCCACCCCCGAGCAGCAGCAGCTGGTCGGCCTGCTCGTCAACAGCCTGCCGCTGCGCACCGACCTGTCCGGGGACCCGACGCTGGCCGAGGCGCTGGCCCGGGTCCGGCGTACCTGTGTGGAAGCCCTGGCGCACGCCGAGTTGCCCTTCGAGCGGATCATCGAGACCGTGCGGCTGCCCCGCGACCCGAGCCGCAACCCACTGTTCCAGGTGATGCTGGTCCTGAACCAGGTCAGTGCCGGCCCCCGGGCGGGTCTCGCCGTGCGCCCGGTGCCGGTGCTGCGGGAGACCGCCCGGATGGAGTTCACCGTGGCGGTGTACGAGTCGCCGGCCGGCCTCAGCGCCCGGGTCGACTACAACACCGACCTCTTTGACCAGGTGACCATCGCCCGGTTCGTCGACCGGTTCCGGTCCGTGTTGTGGGCGTTGGCCACCCGGCCGCAACTGCCGCTCTCCGCGCTGGAGTTGGTCGGCCCCGCCGAGCGACGTGACCTGGCTTCCTGGAACAACACCGACCGGGCGTACCCGGATGGGTTGGGGCTGCACGAGTTGGTCAGCGCACGGGCGGCGGCCGACCCGGACGCGCCCGCCCTGCTGGACATCAGCCCGGGCGAGCCGGACCGGCCGGCCCTGACCTACGGCCGGCTGGACGCCGACGCGGACCGGCTCGCCGCGCACCTGCGCCGCTGTGGGGTCCGTCCCGACCAGCCGGTGGGGCTCGCGTTGGCCGCCGGCCGGGCCGCCGTCACCGGCATCCTGGCGATCCTCAAGGCCGGCGCCGGCTATCTTCCGGTGGACCCCAGCCACCCCCCGGCCCGGCTGCGTGCCCTGCTCACCGCCGCCGGCGCCCCGGTCTGCCTGGCCGAGGCCGAGCTCGCCGCCACCCTGGCCGCCGGGCCGGACCCGCACGACGACCCGCCGTACGGCGGTACCGTGCTCGCTGTCGGTCCGGATGGCCAACCGGCCGACGCGGGCCCGGCCGGGAAGCCGCCAGCTGCTGCTCCCCGACCGGTCCACCCGGACCAGCTCGCCTACGTCATCCACACCTCCGGCTCCAGCGGCGTCCCGAAGGGGGTGATGGTCAGCCACCGCACCGCCGTCAACCTGGCCCTGGCCTTCGTCGACGTGCACCGCATCGGTCCCGGTGACCGGCTGCTCATGCTGCCCCCACTGAGCTTCGACGCCTCCGTCGGTGACCTCTTCCCGGCCCTGGTCAGCGGGGCCCTGATCGTGGTGCACCGGCAGCCGGCCGCGATCACCGGCCCGGGCCTGGTCGAGCTGTGCCGGGCACACGGGCTCACCCTGGTCGACACCGCCGCGCCGCTCTGGGCCCGCTGGGTCACCGACCTCGCCGCGCGACCCGGTGCGCTCGACGTCGGCGCGTTGCGGGCCATGATGGTCGGTGGGGAACCCGTGGACCTGGCGACGGTGCGCCGTTGGGCCCGGCTCACCGCTGGCCGGGTCACGCTGCACAACCACTACGGCCCGACCGAGGCGACCGTCTGCGCCACCACCCACTCCACCGTGGACGCCACCGAACTGCCCGGCCTGACCCGGCTGCCGATCGGCCGCCCGGTGCCCAACGTTCAGGTGCACGTCCTCGATCCCGATCTGCGGCCGGTGCCGATCGGCCTGGCCGGTGAGGTCTGGGTCGGTGGCACGGCACCCGCCCGCGGATACCTCGACAATCCCGGCGAAACCGCGGACCGCTTCGTCCCGAACCCGTACGGCCCCGCCGGGTCGCGGCTCTACCGCACCGGCGACCTCGCCCGGCACCGTGCCGACGGCAGCCTCGAATTCCTCGGCCGGACCGACCAGCAGGTCAAGATCCGAGGCCATCGGATTGAGCTCGGCGAGGTCGAGGCGGCCTGCGCCGCCCTGCCCGGGGTGCGCCGCACCGCGGTGGTCGCCGACCACGCCCCGGCCGGCCCCCGGCTCGTCGCCTACCTGGTCGGCGACGACGCGACCCCGGTTGGTCCCCAGGCCCGGATCGCGCTGCGCCGCCGGCTGCCGGAGTACCTCGTCCCCACCGCCGTCATCCGGGTACCCGACCTGCCCACCAACCGGCACGGCAAGCTCGACCTGGCCGCCCTGCCCCGACCGGAGGAGGTCGACCGGCCGGCGCACGATCCACCGAGCACCCCGACCGAGCAGACGCTCGCCGGCATCTGGGCCGAGCTGCTCGACACCGGCCCGGTGGGTCGGCACGACAACTTCTTCGACCTCGGTGGACACTCCCTGCTCGCGGCGAGTCTGGCGACCCGGATCCGGGCCGCGCTCGGGGTGGAGTTGCCACTACGGGCGCTCTTCTCCACCGCCGACCTCGCCGGCCTCGCCGCCGTTCTCGACGGCGCCGGGCCCACCCGGGACGACGACGTCGACCTGCTCCGTGCCGAGGCCCGGCTCCCCGCCGACCTGGCCGTACCGTCCGGGAGGTCGGCTGCGCCGGCACGGACGGTGCTCTGCACCGGGGCGACCGGCTTCCTCGGGGCGTACCTGCTGGCCGACTGGCTCGCCCACAGCTTTGCCACCGTGCACTGTCTGGTCCGGGCGGACACCCCGGCCGCCGCGTTCGATCGGGTCCGCGGCAACCTGCGCCGGTACGGCCTCTGGCGGCCGGAGTACGCCGCCCGCCTGATCGGTGTCCCCGGCGACCTCGGTGCACCCCGACTCGGCCTGAACGGCGCGGACTTCGCCGAGCTGGGCGAGGGTCTGGACGCGATCGTGCACAACGGCGGCGTGGTCAACTTCGTCGCGCCGTACGCGGCGCTGCGCCCGGCCAACGTCGGCGGCACCCGGGAGGTGCTCCGGCTGGCCAGCACCGGCCGCCCCAGCGCGGTGCACCTCATCTCCACCCTCGGGGTCTTCGTCACCCCGTCGCACCGCGGCACCCTGGTGCGGGAGGGCGACATCCCGGCCGACTGCGCCGGGCTCCCCGACGGCTACAACTCCAGCAAGTGGGTGGCCGACGCGTTGGTCCGGGCCGCCCGGGAGCGGGGGCTGCCGGTCAGCGTGCACCGGCCCGCCCGGATCACCGGGGACGCCGACAGCGGCCTCGGCAACACCGACGACTACTTCAGCCGGCTGCTGAAAACCTGCGTGCAGCTCGGCGCCGTACCGGAGATCGACGACCCCGCCGATCTCGCACCGGTCACCTACGTCGGCGCCGGCATCGGGCACCTGACCCGGGCGGGCGCGACGACGGACCACCACTACTACAACAACCAGACCATGTCGTACGCGGCCCTGGCCGCCGCGTTGGCCAGCTTCGGCTACCCGGTGACCTCGGTGCCGTACCCGCGTTGGCGGGCGGCGCTGCTGGAGCGGCCGGATGCCGCGCTGGCCGGGCTCGCCCCGCTCTTCGGGGTGGACACCCCGGTCCGGACGCAGCCGGACTTCGACTGCACCGGCACCGAGGCGACGCTCGCGGCGGCCGGGATCACCTGCCCGCCGGCCGACGAGCGGCTACTGCACACCTACCTGTCGGCGTTTGTGGCCGCCGGCTTCCTCACCGCGCCGCCCGGGAGGGCCCATGGCTGAGCGCACCGTGCCCACCGCTCGGTGGGCCGCGATCTGGCTCGGCCAGCTCGTCTCCCTGGTCGGTTCGAGCCTGACCGCGTTCGTCCTCGGGGTCTGGGTCTATCAGCGCACCGGTTCGGTCACCCAGTTCTCGCTGATCTTTCTTGCCGCCACCCTGCCGGCGGTCCTGTTCGCGCCGTTCGCCGGGGCGCTGGCCGACCGTCGGGACCGCCGCGGCCTGATGCTGGTCGCCGACACCGTGGCTGCCGCCGGGACGGCGGCACTCGCCGCGCTGGTCGTCGCCGACGCCCTCCAGGTCTGGCATATCTACCTGGGTACCGCGGTGAGCGCCACCGCGTCCACCGTGCATCAGGTCGCCTACCAGGCGATGACCCCGGCGTTGGTCGGTAAGCGACAGTTGGGCCGGTTCAACGGGCTGATGCAGATTTCCCGGGCGGTACAGATCGCCGCGCCCCTGATCGCCGGGGTGCTGGTGGTGACCGTCGGGATCGGCGGGGTGATGGCGATCGACCTGGGTACGTTCGTGGTCGCGGCCTCGACCCTGCTGTTGGTTCGGCTGCCCGCCGAGGTGACCCACCCGACCGGCTCCGGTCCCGCCGAGGCGGTGCTGCGGACAGCCGCCACCGGCTGGCGGTATCTGCGGCAACGGCCGAGCCTGCTTGCGCTCATGGTGGTCTTCGGCGCCTTCAACTTTCTCTTCGGCATCGCCGGGGTCCTGGTGCAGCCACTGATTCTCTCGTTCGCCACGGCGGACACCCTCGGCCTGCTGATGTCCGCGGGGGGCGCCGGTCTCTTCGCCGGCAGCCTGGTGATGGGGGTGTGGGGCGGGCCGACCCGTCGGGTCACCGCTGTCTGTGGTGGGCTCGCGCTCGGGGGAGTGGCCCTCGCGCTGCACGCGGCGGCTCCGTCCGCCTGGCTGATCGCGGTGGTGGCCCCGCTCTTCCTCTTCACCCTGCCGATCGTGAACAGCTCCACCATGACGCTGATCCAGACCAAGACCGAGCCCTCCGTGCTGGGCCGGGTGCTCGCCACCGCCCGGGTGATCGGTGACGCCAGTGTGCCGCTGGCGTACGTGTTGGCGGGGCCGATCGCCGATGGCCTCTTCGAGCCGCTGCTGCGCCCGGAGGGGGTGCTCGCCGACTCGGTCGGCCGGGTGATCGGCACCGGGGAGGGCCGCGGTATCGCGCTGCTCTTCGCGGTCACCGGGGTGGCGATGGTGCTCCTCGCCGCGTTCGCCTGGACCCGACCGGTGCTGCGCGGGGCCGACGATCTACCCGACGCCCTCCCCGACGACACCCCGGGTCCCGCCGGTCCCCCCGACGACACCCCGGATCCCGACGATCTTCCCGACGACACTCCGGGTCCCGGGACCGTCTCCGCCGACCGCCAACCCGCCACCTGAAGGAGCCCTGCCATGCCGGTGCCGTTGAGCCCGGAGGAGGCGCGGCAGTTCCACGCCTCCGACGCCGCCCCCGCCGCGTTTCTCGACCTGCTCGACGCGGTCTCCTTCCGTAGTGCCGGCGCCGCGCTCCGGCTGGGCGTCTTCGAGGAGCTGGCCGACGGACCGCTCCCGGTCGAGCGGCTCGCCGTCCGTACCGGAACCGATCCGCTCGGTCTGCGGCTCCTGCTCGACGCGTTGACCAGCTTCGGCTACCTGATCCACGCCGAAGGTGGGTACGCCAACAGCGCCAACACGACCCGCTGGCTCCTGCGGGCCGTCCCGGACAGCTTCGCGCCGGTGCTCGCCTTCTGGTCGGCGCTGCTCAGCGGCTGGTGGCACGACCTGGAGTGGTCGATCTGCTCCGGCACTCCGGCCGGTGACTTCTACGCCTGGCTGGAGCAGCGACCGGAGGTCCTGGCGGACTTTCAGACCATGCTGCGTCGACTCGCCGACGGGCTCAGCGCGGAGATCGTCGAGCTGCTGCCGGTGCCGGCCGACGCGCGTAGCCTGCTGGACGTCGGTGGCGGGCATGCGAGCTATCCGGTGGCCTTCCTCAGCGCACATCCGCAACTGCGGGCCACCGTGGTGGACCTGGCCGGTGCGCTGGCTCAGGGGGCGGAGACCGTCGCCGCCGCGGGCCTGACCGACCGGTGCACGCTGCGGGCGGGTGACCTCTTTGAGGTCGACTTCGGTACCGGTCACGATCTGGCGTTGCTCTTCAATGTCGTGCACGGCCACCAGGCGGCCGAGACGCTGACCCTGCTGCGTCGGGTTGCCGCCGCGCTCCGCCCCGGTGGCCGGGTGGCCCTGCTCGAGCCGCTCGCCACGGCGCCGGAGCAGCCGACGGCCGGGCTGGGTACGGCGTTCGTCCGGATGTTCAGCCTGAATCTCTTCCACACCCAGGGCGGCCGGGCGTACGGCCACGACGAACTCGTCGGGCTGCTGCGCGAGGCCGGCTTCACCGACGTACGGCAGCAGGTTCTCGGTGGTTCGGAGACGGATCATCTGGTGATCGCGCAGGTCAGGACGCTTGACTAATTCGAGGCTGTCGATGACGCTGAGAGCGCTCTCTGCCACCACCACCCGTCCGGGAGCCCATCATGCCGACAGCCCGCCTGATCTCCCACCGTCCGCGTTACCGCCGCGCCCTGGCGTTCGCGGTCCCGCTCATCCTGCTCGCCACCGTCCTGACGCTTCCCGCCCAGCGGGCCCAGGCCGCAGCCGTCCTGCTCTCCCAGGGAAAGCCGACCACCGCCTCCTCCGTCGAACTCGACGACACTCCGGCCACCGCCGCCACCGACGGCGACCCGGGCACCCGCTGGTCGAGTGAGTTCAGCGATCCACAGTGGCTCCAGGTCGACCTGGGCGGCACCGCCACGATCAGTCAGGTAACCCTGCGCTGGGAGGCCGCCTACGGGAGTGCCTTCCAGATCCAGGTTTCGGCGAACCCCGCCGGTCCCTGGCAGACGATCTATCAGACGGCCGCCGGGACAGGTGGCACCCAGAACCTCACGGTCAGCGGCACCGGGCGCCACATCCGGCTCCACGGCACCGCCCGGGGCACCGCGTGGGGCTACTCCCTGTGGGAGTTCGAGGTCTACGGCACCAGCACCCCCACCTGTACGGGTAATGCCGCACTCGGTCGGGACGTGACGGCCTCCTCGGTCGAGTCCGCCACCACCCCGGCCACGGCGGCCGTGGACGGCAACACCGCCACCCGCTGGTCGAGCGCCTTCGCCGACCCGCAGTGGCTTCGGGTCGACCTCGGCGCGGTCCGGACCATCTGCCAGGTCGTCCTCCGGTGGGAGGCGGCCTCCGCGCGGGCGTTCGCGCTCCAGACCGCCGACAGTCCGGCCGGACCGTGGACCACCCGCTACGCCACCACGACCGGCGCCGGTGGGGTGCAGACGCTCGACGTCTCCGGCACGGGACGGTACGTGCGGATGTACGGCACCGCCCGCAACACCCCGTACGGCTACTCGCTCTGGGAGTTCGTGGTACGTACAACGGGGTCGGAACCACCGCCGCCGAGCGACGACTTCTGGGGTGACACCAGCACGATCCCGCCCGCCCAGAACGTCCTCACGGTCAAGATCCTGAACCGGACCAACGGCCGTTACCCCGACAGCCAGGTGTACTGGAGCTTCGGTGGCCAGACCCGCTCCATCGCCGAACAGCCGTACCTCGACATGCCGGCGAACTCGGCCGGTCGGATGTACTTCCACCTCGGCTCGCCGACCAGCCAGTACCGGGACTTCGTCGAGTTCACCGTGGCCGCGGACCGCTTCAACGGCAACACCACCCGAGTGGACGCGTTCGGGCTCCCACTGGCGATGCGGCTGCGCGCCGGTGGCGGATACGACCGAGCCGTCGGCGAGACCGAGACGATCTTCACCGAGGGCCGCGACGCGACGTTCCAACGGTTCTCGGACGCGATGCCGGCCGAGTTCACGCACCTCGCCACGATCGAGGCGCCGTATCGGGTGCCGTCCCCCGGCAACACGCCCCAGTTCCGCCCGGGCGGGCAGTACGCCGACTACCTGAGCGGGTACGCGTCATCGGTCGGGATCCCCGCCACCACCGCCCAGATCTTCGGCTGCTCCGGACCGCTGGCGAGTAACCCGGACGGTTGTGCCGCGCTGAACCGGCACGTCGCCCACCTGCCCCGGTCGCAGTGGGAGGACCCGGCCCTCTTCTACCAGCAGGCACCGGCGAACTACTACGCGAAGTTCTGGCACGAGCAGTCCATCGACGGGCTCTCCTACGGCTTCCCCTACGACGATGTCGCGGACCAGTCCTCGTTCATCTCCGCCGGCGACCCGGAGTGGTTGATCGTCGCGGTGGGGTGGTAGCCGAGCCAGGCCAGCGCGACGATCGCGCGGTCCACATCGTGGCGCAGGAGACGGAGCCGGTCCACCAGAGCGGCCGGTGAGCAGCCCTCGGTGTCGTCCACGGCCTCCCACCACGTGGCTGGGGGGCCGCTGGTCGGGGCGGCGCCGTCACTACGCGCCGGGACCGCGCGATGACGGCGCTCCCGGTGCACGATGCGGTCGTATTCGGCGGTGAGCACCCCACCGGTGCGCAGCGCCTCGTCGCAGCGGGCCCAGAAGGGCCGTTCCGGGTGCTGGCGACCGGTTTCGGTGTTCGCCACGGAGCTGCGTCCGTACTGGACGAGCCGAGCGAGGCTGTGCTGGGTCTGCCCGGCGGCGCGGCGCAGCTCGGCGAGGCGACGGCCGAGGGCGTGGCGGGCGGTCCTGGTGTCGTCGGTGTCGCGCATCGCTGCCACCCCCGGGTCGCGGTCACGATGAGCGAACACCGTAGCTGTCGCTGGTGACACTTCCGCCCGGTGTCGCCGACGCGTTCGGGTGATGTCGGAATCGGTGTCGCTACTACCGACGATGTCGGAATCGGTGTCGCGGCTACCGACATTGTCGGCGCGCGGTGCTGCGGGCGTGTCCCCCCGACCGGTCCTACGTTTCCCGCATGTCGACGACCAGCCTGCCCGACCGCCCGTCCGACCAGCCGAAGCCGAGCCAGCGACACCCGCGCCCCGATCCCGCGGGTGTGCGGGACTCGGCCTTACCGGAGCTGCGCCAGATGTGGTGGGAGACCGGGGTGCGAGCGCGGGCGCAGGCCGGTCTCTTCGCGGTCTTCTCCGAGCTGCCCCGACTGGTGGGCGCGGCGCTGGCCGTGAGCTGGCGGGCTGACCGGCTCCGCACCGCGATCGTGGCGGGCACCACGGTGGGCGCCGGAGTGCTGGCCGCCTTCGGGCTCCTCGCCGCGCAGCGGGTCCTGGTGGAGTTGTTCGCCGGGGGCCCGACCGCCGACAAGGTGCTCGCCGCGCTGCCCGCCCTGGTCGCCCTGGCGGCGGTGACCGCGTTGCGCGCCGGCATGGCCACCGCGATGGGGTACGCCCAGAACGGCCTGAGCCCGAAGGTCGACCGGGAGGTGGAACGGGGCCTGTTCGAGGTGACCACGGCGGTCCGGCTGGAGGCGTTCGACGCGGACGCCTTCGCCGACGACATGGAGCGGGCCTCCCGGGGTGCGGACTCCACCACCGGCCTGGTGCAGGCGTCGATAAACCTGCTCGCTGGCCTCACCGGTGTGCTCGCGGTCGCGGTCGCCGTCGTGGTGATCCACCCGCTGCTGCTGGTCGCCCTGCTGGTCGCCACGGTGCCGAACGGGTGGGCGTCGCTGCGCGCCGGGCACCTGCGCTACCAGACGTACGCGGCGGGGTCGGTGCGGCGGCGTCGGTTGTGGCTGCTGCACCGGTTGATGGCCGAACGCGATTCCGCCCCCGAGCTGCGCAGCTACGGGCTGCGGTCCTTCCTGCTCGACCAGTACGACCGGGTGATGGGGGTCGAGACCGGGATCCAGCTCGCGCTGGCCCGTCGGGTCACCACGACCACCACCGTCGGCGCGATGATCGGTGGGATCGCCACCGCCGTGGTCTACGTGCTGCTCGGCTTTTTGCTGGTCGAGGGGCACATCCCCCTCGCCGCCGCGGCCACCGGCGTCATCGCCGTGCAGTCCGCCCAGCGATCCCTGGCGGTGGTCACCTTCCAGATGGACCGCGCCTACACCGAGGGCCAGCACTTCCGCGACTACACCGGCTTCATGACCCGCGCCGCCGACTACCTGCCCGAGCCGCGTACCGGTGCCGCCGACCGCCTGCCCGAGCCGCGTACCGGTGCCGCTGATCGCCCGGTGCCGCAGCGGTTGCGCGCGGTCGCGGTGGACGCGGTCAGCCTGCGCTACCCCGATCGGGAGGCCGCCGCCGTTGACCAGGTCAGCCTGAGCATCGCGGCGGGGCAGACGGTGGCGTTCGTGGGGGAGAACGGCTCCGGCAAGTCCACCCTCGCCACAATGATCGCCACCCTGCGGACGCCCACCGGCGGGACCATCCGCTACAACGGCCGGCCGACCGACGACTGGGACACCGACGCGCTACGGGCCCGGATCGCGGTGGTGACGCAGGAATACCACAAGTGGCCGTTCACCGCCGCCACGAACATCGCCATCGGCGACCTCACCACCACCCCGCGGTCCAGTCGCATCGAGGCCGCCGCCGCCCGTGCCGTCGCCCACAACATGATCAAAGAATTGCCGCACGGCTACGAGACCCTGCTCGACCGGACCTTCGCCGGCGGTCAGGACCTCTCCGGTGGGCAGTGGCAACGCATCACGGCCGCCCGGGGCTTCCTGCGCGACGCCGACCTGCTCATCATGGACGAGCCCTCCTCGGCGCTCGACCCGCGCGCGGAGGACGCCCTGTTCCAGGCCATCCGCGACCGGCAGGGCCACGGGATCACCATCCTCATCACCCACCGGCTGGCCAACGTCCGCCACGCGGATCGCATCTACGTCCTGCACCACGGCCGGCTCGTCGAGGCCGGCACCCACGACGACCTGCTCGCGGCCGGCGGTCGGTACGCCGAGCTGTTCACCCTGCAAGCCGCCGGCTACGACATTCCCGGGTCGCTACCCCGCCAGACCGCTGCCGCCGGCAAGAACACACCGTGACGCGGCCGGCGCCGGAGCTGATCAGAGCAGCCGGGCGATCGCGGCGGCGACCTCGCCCGGCGCATTCAGCATGTGCAGGTGCCCGCCGTCGAGCCGGACCGAGCGCCAGCCCCAACTCTCCGCCGTGACCCGTTCGGGTTGGTACGCGTCGCCGAAGGCGAGATAGCCGGCGGGACGGTCGGACCAGCCGGCGGCGATGGTCACCCGCTGCGCGAAGTAGTTGAGCGGAAAGCGCTGTTGCTGTGCGGACACCTCCGCCCTGACCTGTTCGGACGGGAAGAGGGCGGCGACCTCTTCCGGGGGCCACCAGGAGGTCCAGACCGGCAGTTCGCCGTCCGGCCCGGCGAGGGTCTGCAGCATTTCCCGGAGGCGCTGCGGTGCCACCGGGGCGGTGCCCTGCTGGGGCGGGAGGATCGCGTCCACGAAGACGAGCCCGGTCACCGAGCGCTGCGCGGTGATGGCCGGGACGTACAGGCCGGCGTTGCTCTGCGGCACCAGCACGTAGTCGCGGCCGGTGGGCAGGCTGTCCAGGTACCACCGCAGGACTTCGACCACGGAGGTCCCGCTCGCTCCCGGCTCCCCGGCGACGATGACGTCCCGGCCGGCGGCGCGGAGTCGTTCCCGCACCGGTTGCCAGACGGCCGGTCCGAGCAGCGCGCTGGGAAGAAGGGCGATCGTCGGGTTAATCAGTCGCTCCCGTCGCTCGTACGCGTCAATGGCTGCCACTGCCGGGCAACGTTATCCGAGGTTCAAGATCACCCAATAGCTCATCGAACCTCTAGGATTTCGGTGTGAATCCTGCACGTATTCTTTCGCCCCGGATACGTAAGATCGCGCTCTGGACCGTGGCGGTCCTCACCGCACTGGCCCTCGTACTCACCCTCACCGCCGTGTGGACGGTGCGGCGAGCGTTCCCGCAGCACGACGGTGCACTTCGGCTGCCCGGGCTCACCGCGCCGGTCACCGTGCACCGCGACGAGCACGGCATCCCCCAGGTGTACGCGGAGACCGCCGAGGATCTGTTTCGGGCCCAGGGCTACCTCCACGCGCAGGATCGGTTCTGGGAGATGGACTTCCGCCGTCATCTCACCGCGGGCCGGCTCGCCGAACTCTTCGGCGAGAGCCAGGTGGAGACCGACGTCTACCTCCGGACGATGGGGTGGCGTCGGGTCGCCGAGCAGGAGTGGGACCTCCTCGGGCCGGAAACCAGGCGCTACCTGCAGGTGTACGCCGACGGGGTGAACGCCTGGCTCGACGAGAACGCCGGGGGCCGGGCGAGTCTGGAGTACGCCGTACTCGGCCTGCAGAATTCGGGCTATGAGATCGAGGCGTGGCACCCGGTGGACAGTCTCGCCTGGCTGAAGGCGATGGCGTGGGACCTGCGCGGCAACATGAAAGACGAGATCTCCCGGGCGGCGCTCCTCGCCGCGGGCCTGACCCGCCAGCAGGTTGCGGAACTGTATCCGGGCTACCCCTTCGACCGGCACCAGCCGATCGTCGTTGCGGGCGGCATC
Organism: Salinispora sp. H7-4; assembly: GCF_013416675.1. Classification (NCBI taxonomy): domain Bacteria; kingdom Bacillati; phylum Actinomycetota; class Actinomycetes; order Micromonosporales; family Micromonosporaceae; genus Salinispora; species Salinispora sp. H7-4. The sequence goes on along the minus strand of NZ_JABZED010000006.1, from coordinate 38,375 downwards.
GTGGACGGCGCCTTCGACCAAGCAGCCGACCCGGCCTCGCCGGACCCGGCTGAGCGCTCGGGTCCCGCCGGGACCGAGACTGCCGGAACGGGCGGGGGCGTGCTCCCCGCGAACCCGGTGGAACCAGCCACCGCCCTACCAGCCGGCGTCGCGGAACCGGCTGATCCCACCGCTGGTACGGCTGCCACCGGGCTGGTCACCGCGCTGGCCAGCGGGCTGTCCCGGCTGCCCACCATGGTGGGCACCGGCCGGGGTATCGGCTCCAACTCGTGGGTTATCGCCGGCGACCTGACCGACACCGGCAAGCCGATCCTCGCCAACGATCCGCACCTCGGCCCCAGCATGCCCGGCATCTGGTACCAGAACGGCCTGCACTGCGCATGCGACATCAACGTCTCCGGTTTCAGCTTCTCCGGCATCCCGGGCGTAGTCATCGGGCACAACGCCCACGTCGCCTGGGGCTTCACCAACCTGAGCCCCGACGTCACCGATCTCTACCTGGAGCGGGTGGACGGCGACCGGGTGCAGGTCGACGGAGAGTGGCAGCCGTTGACGACCCGCGCCGAAACCATCAAGGTCGCCGGCGGCGAGGACGTGTCGATCACCGTACGGGCCTCCGGGCACGGCCCCCTGCTCTCCGACGCGTCGGCCGAACTACGCGAGATCGGTCTCAACCCGCCGGTCGATCTGGCGGGTTCGCCGGCGTCGGTCGCCGCCGCCCCGCAGCTGCGCCCCGACGAGCCGGCGCCCACCGACGACGAGCAGCGCGACGGCTACGCCATCGCGCTGAGCTGGACCGCGCTCGCGCCGGGCCGGACCGCCGACGCCATCTTCAAGCTGAACACCGCCACGAACTGGACCGACTTCCGTGCCGCGGCGGCGCTGTTCGAGGTGCCCGCGCAGAACCTGGTCTACGCCGACACCGACGGCAACATCGGCTACCAGGCTCCCGGCCGGATCCCGGTGCGGGGCACGGGAGACGGGCGGTGGATGGCGCCCGGGTGGGATTCGGCGTACGACTGGCAGGGCTTCCTTCCCTTCGCGGAGTTGCCGAGTGTCCTCAACCCGCCCGCCGGCTACCTGGTCACCGCCAACGAGGCCGTCATCGGCCCCTCGTACCCGCACCTGCTCACCACCGACTGGCACTACGGCTACCGCAGCCAGCGCATCCACGAGTTGATCAGCTCGGCCCGGGAGGCCGGGGCGATCACCGTCGCGGACGTGCAGGCCATGCAGTTCGACAACCGCAACGGTTTCGCGCCGACGCTCGTCCCGGCGGTCCGGTCGGCTGTCGCCGCCGGTGCCTCGGATCTGGTTCGGTCGGCCACCGAGCTGTGGACGGAGTGGGACTACCAGCAGCCGGCGGAGGGGGAGCCGGGCACCGAGGACGGGCGCCGCTCCGCTGCGGCGGCGTACTACAACGCCGTCTGGCGGCACCTGCTCCTGGCGACCTTCGACGAGCTGCCCGCGGACCACCGGCTCGATGGCAACGACCAGTCGTACGAGGTGGTGCGGGGTCTGCTCAGCCAGCCCGACTCGCCGTGGTGGGACCGGCCGGAGACCGAGGTCGTCGAGGGCCGGGACGACCTGCTGCGCGCGGCGGCCGAAGCGGCGGTGAGCGAACTCTCCCGCGAGCAGGGCGACGAGCCGGCCGACTGGCGCTGGGGCCGGATGCACACGTTGACCGTGCGGAACCAGTCCTTCGGCACCTCGGGGGTGGGGGTCGTCGAGTGGCTTTTCAACGCGGACCCGGTCGGCGTCTCCGGCGGCAGCGGGATCGTGAACGCCACCGGCTGGAACGCCGCCGACGGGTACGAGGTCAGTGCCGTCCCGTCGATGCGGATGATCGTTGACCTGGCGGACCTGGACGCCTCCCGGTGGATCCAGCTGACCGGCAACTCCGGGCATGCCTTCCACCGCAACTACGACGACCAGCTGGAGCTGTGGCGCACCGGGGAGACCCTGCCGATGCGCTGGAAGGAATCCAGCATCGAGGCGGAGGCGGCGCAGACGCTCACCCTGGAGCCGTGACGGCCAGCCGGCTTCCGCGCAGTGCGGGCCTGCCGGAGCGGGGTGACCCCTAAGGGTGCGGCTCCGGGTCCTATCCAGAGCTACACCCATAGCCAAGTGCGAATCCTTCGTCGAGTATGGACGGCTTGGCAGTTCTGAAGGAGGCGCCATGCCCAGCCGTACCCTGACCACCGCGGTCGCCGCGCTCACCCTGGTCGCCGGAGTGTCCGCGCCGGCCCGGGCCGATCCGACCCCCGCGTCACCCACCCTTTCCTGGGGTGAATGCCAGGAAGAGCCACCAGCGTCCGCCCCGGAAGGCACGGTGGAGTGTGCCCAGCTCCGGCTGCCGGTGGACTGGTCCCGCCCGCATGGCCCGACGTTTGAGCTCTCCGTGGCGCGCCGGCCAGCGCGGGAGTCGCAGCAACGGGTGGGCACGCTGGTGTTCGGGCCGGGCGGTCCAGCAGACTCTGGAGTGGACAAGATCCGCAAAGGTGTGCGGTTCAGCGAGGAGTTGCTCGACCGGTTCGACGTGGTCAGCTTCGACCCACGGACGGTGGCCCGTAGCGCCGCGCCGGAGTGCAGCCCGGACCCGACGCTGCCCAAGCCGCCGGTTCCGCTGGGCAGCCAGGCCGACTTCGATGCCATGGTGGCCTACAACCAGGCGTTCTGGGAGCGGTGTCGGCCAACCAGCCCGGTCTTCGACCACGCCGACACGCTCAGCACGGTGCGCGATCTGGAGGCGTTGCGGCGCGCACTGGGCGAGCGCCAGATCTCCTTCCACGGCAGTTCCTACGGCACCCTGCTGGGTCAGCAGTACGCCGAGCAGTACCCGCACCGGGTGCGAGCCGTCGTGCTGGAGGGCGTGTTCGACCACAGCCTGGGGCTGCGCCCCTTCGTCCGCACCCAGGCAGCCGCGCTGCAGGATTCGTTCGACGAGTTCGTCTCCTGGTGCGACAGCTCCACCGAGTGCGTGCTGCACGGTCGGGACGTGCGGGCGGTCTGGGCCGAGGTGCTGGCCCGGGCGGATCGGGGTGAGTACGCGCCGCGTACCGCCTTCGACGTCACCGCCGTGGCGCTCAAGGAGCTTGCCGATCCGGACTGGTCGGAACTGGCGGTCGACGTGCGTGACATGGAGGCCGGCTCCCCGCCCCCCGAGCTGAATCTTCCACTCTCCGCAGCCGCCTTCTGCGCGGACTGGCCCGCCCCGATCCGCGACTACACCGAGTACGCCGGCCTGGTCCGGGTGGCCGCGGCCGCCGGGCCGGACATCCGGTACGGCAGCGGGCTGCTGGCGGTGCAGACCTGCCTCGGCTGGCCGTCGCCGGTCCGGAACCCACCGCACGTACCGCAGGTACGGACCCGTACTCCGCTGTTGTTGCTCAACGCCCTGCACGACCCCCGTACCGGCTACAACTGGGCCACCAACGTCGCCCAGCACCTTGGCCGGCATGGCCGCCTGGTGACGTACGAGGGTTGGGGCCACGGCACCTACCAGCGCACCGACTGCACGAAGGCCGTGGTGGACCGCTACCTCGTCGATTTGACGCTGCCCGCCCCCGGCGCGCGGTGCCCGGCGGCCTGAACCGACCGTCGGCTGGCCGGCAGGAGGTCGTTGCCGGTCCCGTGCGGCAGGCGACCTGATCGATCGATTCGCAGTAGTGTCCGCGCGGGGGCGTGGAGTCGGTACGCCCCCGCGCGGAGCTACTGCCGGAGATGTCGCCTGTCAGGAGGAGTTGATGGCCAAGTATCTGCTGCTCAAGCACTACCGGGGTGGCCCGGCACCCGCCGTGGACCGGGCGCCGATGGACCAGTGGACGCCGGACGAGGTCGACGCGCACCTGCGGTTCATGCACGAGTTCGGGGCGCGGCTGGAGGAGACGGGCGAACTCGTTGACGCCCAGGCGCTGTCGCCGGACGGCGCGTTCGTGCGGTACGACGGCGAGGGGCGGCCACCGGTGACCGACGGGCCGTTCGTCGAGACCAAGGACCTGATCGCCGGATGGTACGTCATCGACGTGGAGTCGTGGGACCGCGCGGTGGAGCTGGCGGGGGAGCTGTCGGCGGCCCCCGGGCCGGGCGGTAGGCCGATCCACGAATGGCTGGAGGTCCGACCGTTCTACGGCGTGCCGGCGGCTGTGCCGGAGTGAACGGGGAGCTGCTGCGGGACCTCGTACCAGCGGTGATCGGGGTTCTGGTCCGACGCGGTGCGGATTTCGCGTCGGCCGAGGATGCGGTGCAGGACGCCCTGGTCGACGCGGTGCGCGGATGGCCGGCGAATCCGCCGCGGGACCCCCGGGGTTGGTTGATCACTGTGGCCTGGCGCAGGTTCCTCGACGCCGCCCGCGCCGACACCTCCCGGCGGCGGCGCGAGGTACGCGTCGAGGGCGAGCCCGCCCCCGGGCCGGTCGAGGCGGTGGACGACACGTTGCAGCTCTATTTTCTCTGCGCGCACCCCTGCCTTACGCCGGCCTCGTCCGTCGCGCTCACGCTGCGCGCGGTCGGTGGTCTGACCACCCGTCAGATCGCGCGGGCCTGGTCGCGCTCGGGGAGGCCGACGGCCCGAGGACCGGCCTGGCCGCCCTGGCGGGGCTTGACCCCGCCCTGCCCAGGTACGCCGCCGTCGCGGCGTACCTGCACGAGCGGGCGGGCGACCCGGTAACCGCGGCCCGGCGCTACGCCGAGGCTGCCCGCTCGGCGCCGAGCCTCCCCGAGCGTGACCATCTCACGCGGCAGGCTGCCCGACTCAACTCGCAACCGCGGAGCTGAGCAGGCGTTGAAGCCGGCCGGAGACTTCGGCTTCGTGCACGCCCTCGTGGGCCTGACCACTGGAACGGTCAACCTGTTATCGCTGGGAGCGCAGGAGCCAGGCTTGGTGTTCGATGGTGTGGCCGGTGGTGATGAGTAGATCTTGGGTGATGGGATCGTCGGTGGTGGCCTCGATTGCGTGGCGGATTCCGGCTGCGGTGGTGGTGAGGAGGTCGCCGATCTTGTCGATCACGGTGCCGTCCGGTAGTACGCCGGTGTCCAGCTGGGGTAGCCGGCTGGTGGCGGCGATGGTGGTGGCGCGGGCGTCGGGTGGTGTGCCGATGGCGGCGGCGCGTTCGGCGATGTTGTCGGCGTGTTCGCGTGCGGCGTCGGCGAGGGTGTCGAGTTGCTGGTGTAGGGGCAGGAACCGAGGTCCGGTGACGTTCCAGTGGGCTTGCTTGGCCTGAAGGGCGAGGTCGAGTAGGTCGATGAGGGTCTGCTGCAGGATGCCGCCGACACGGTCGGGGGTGGGTGTGGGCGCGACGGTGGGGGCGGTGGTGGTGGACATCAGCGGATCTCTTTTCAGCGTTGTCGCGGCGTGGGTGGTGTTGTTGGCGGGTGGGGTGGTGACGCGAGGGGTGGGCCGGTCGGGTGCGGCCGGCCCACCCCTCGGTGGTGATGGTTAGAGGCTGTTGACGAAGGTGAGTAGGTCGTTGTTGAGCTGCTGCTTGTGGGTGTCGGTGATGCCGTGCGGGCCGCCGGGGTAGACCTTGAGGGTGGAGTTGGCGACGATTTTGTGGGCTTCCTCGGCGGAGTTCTCGATCGGTACGACCTGGTCGTCGCCGCCGTGGATGATGAGGGTGGGTACGTCGATGCGCTTGAGGTCTTCGGTGAGGTCGGTTTCGGAGAAGGCTTTGATCGAGTCGTAGGCGGCCTTGTGGCCGGCCTGCATGCTCTGTAGCCAGAAGGTGTCCTTCATGCCCTGTGATACCTGGGCGTTGGGGCGGTTGGCGCCGAAGAAGGGTCCGTTGGCGAGGTCGCGGTAGAGCTGGGAGCGGTCGGCGAGGGAGCCTTCGCGGAGGCCGTCGAAGACGTCGATGGGTACGCCGTTGGGGTTGTCGGGAGTTTTGAGCATCAGTGGGGTGACTGCGCCGATGAGGGCGACCTGGGCGATGCGGTCGGTGCCGTGTCGGCCGATGTAGCGGGCGACTTCTCCGCCGCCGGTGGAGAATCCGACGAGGGTGGCGTCGCGTAGCTTCAGTTTTTTGATGACGGTGGCGAGGTCGTCGGCGTAGTGGTTCATGTCGTTGCCCTCCCAGGTTTGGGAGGAGCGGCCGTGGCCTCGGCGGTCGTGGGCGATGACGCGGTAGCCGTTGTCGGCCAGGTGCATCATCTGGGATTCCCAGCTGTCGGAGTTCAGGGGCCAGCCGTGGCTGAAGATGACGGGCCGGCCGTTACGGGGGCCCCAGTCCTGGTAGAAGATGTCGACGCCGTCGCGGGTGGTGACGAATCCTTCGTTGCGCTCGGCGTGCTTGCCGGTTGCGGCGGCAGGGCCGCCGGCTTGGGCCTCGCTGCTGTTGTTGGTGGCGATGGCGGTGCCGCCGGCGGCGATACTGAGCACGGCCACAGCGGCCAGGAGCGCGGCCCACCCGGGACGACGGCGGGAGCCGGTCTCGGCTGCGGGGGCGGGGTTGGTGTCGGGGTGCATGCGGGTTGTTCCTTTGTGACGGCGGTCCGGGGACCGGGTAGGGGTGTCGGCGGGGGTTACTTGGCGAGGAAGGTCAGCAGGGCCTGGTTGACGTCGTCGGCGTGGGTCCAGAGCAGGCCGTGGGGTGCGCCGTCGATCTCGACGTAGTCGGCGTCGGGTAGCTGCTTGCGAAGCTCGCGGGCGGTGGCGTCGATGGGCAGGATGTTGTCGGCGGTGCCGTGCAGGATCAGCGCGGGTATGTCGATCTTGGGGATGTCGGCGCGGAAGTCGGTGATCCAGGTGGGCACGGCGGCGCTGGAGGCGTACCAGGACGCGCCGGTGGCGACGTTCCAGCTGTTGCGTAGCGCTTCTTCGGACAGGCGGGTGCCGAGGGTGTCGTCGGTGTTGTAGAAGTTGCGGTAGAAGTCGGTGAAGTAGGCGTAGCGGTCGGCGGTGACTGCGGCGAGGATGCCGTCGAACACCTCCTGCGGTACGCCGGTGGGGTTGTCGTCGGTCTGTAGCAGGAACGGTTGCAGCGAGGCCAGGAACGCGGCCTTGGCAACCCGGGCTGAGCCGTAGCGGCCGAGGTAGCGGGCCACCTCACCGCTGCCCATCGAGAACCCTGCTAGCACCACGTCGGTGAGATCGAGGGTTTCCAGGACGGTGTTCAGGTCGGCGGCGAAGGTGTCGTAGTCGTAGCCGGTGGTGGGCTGGCTGGACTGACCGAAGCCCCGCCGGTCATAGGTGATCACCCGGTAGCCGGCCTTGAGTAGGGCCGCGGACTGCTTCTCCCACGAGTGCCCGTCCAGGGGGTAGCCGTGGATGAGTACCACCGGTTGTCCCTGACCGTGGTCCTCGTAGTACACGTTGATGTTGGTGCTGTTCTCGGTTCCCACAGTGATGTACGGCACGGTAAACCCCTCAATTCTCGGAGAACGGTCGTTCTCGCCTTGCGTTGGTTACTACCGTAGAGAACGAACGTTCTCAGCGCTAGCTTTTGCTGATATACCCGCGGTGGCCCTCGTCACACGACCAAAACCACCCGGGACCCTGCCATCAGTGCTCTCTTGTGGTTACTGAGGATCTGATGGAGAGTAAGTGGATGGGTAACGGACACGAGGCGAGCGAACTGCTGCCAGACACCGATCTGGCGCGTGCCGACTCGTTGGCACGAGAGATCTTCTCCGACGTGGCCAACAAGTGGGCATTCCTGATCATCGAGTTCCTCGGGCAGCGCACCATGCGCTTCGGTGAACTGCGCGACCAGGTCGGCGGCATCAGCCACAAGATGCTCACCCAGAACCTGCGGATGCTGGAACGCAACGGCCTGGTGCAGCGAACCGTGTATCCCACCATCCCGCCCCGGGTCGAGTACACCCTTACCGGGGCGGGTGAGGCGCTACGGAGCGTCGTCGACGGCATGTGCGGCTGGACTCAGCGCCACTTCAGCCACATCGAGTCGTCGCGGCGCCGTTTTGACGCCTCGCAGGTGTGATCAGTCGAGGACGGCGGTCGCCTCAACCTCGACCAGGTGTTCGGGAACGTCCAACGCCGCGGCCCCGAACAGTGAGGCCGGAGCTATGGGGGTGGTGCCCAGCTTGGCCGACGCCCGCGCGATGCCCTCGAGCAGCTCCGGCATCCGCTCCGGGGTCCAGTCGACGACATGCACGGTCAACTTCACCACGTCGGCGAAGGACGCCCCGACGCCAGCCAGTGCGGTACCGACGTTGAGGTAGCACTGCTCGACCTGGGCGGCCAGGTCGCCTTCGCCGATCGTATTACCGTCCGCGTCCCAGGCGACCTGCCCTGCGACGTGAATCAGCTTGGAACCGGTCGCCACCGACACCTGCCGGTACACGTCGACCACGGGAAGTCCGCTCGGGTTGACCAGGGTTACGGCCATGATGACCGCCTCCTCTCGCTCTCTTTCGGTTACTAGAACACCATAGGAAACCGATCGTATGCAGGGAAGAAGGCACTTTTCCGAACCCCAAGAACCTTTCGGTAACCAGCTAGCCGCGCCGCATCCGGCGCCAGGAGTTACTTAGTAAGTACTTACCTGGTAAATTCCCGGCTATGCAGCGAAACGCGGTGCGGTGGGGGCTGCTGGCCCTCTTCGTGGACGGTCCGAAATACGGGTACCAGCTCCGAACGGAGCTGGACACCCGTACCGGTGGCAGCTGGGCGGTGAACGTCGGTCAGATCTACACCACCCTGGACCGCCTGGTCCGGGACGGCCTCGTCGCCACCGAAGGTGCGGACGCCCAGGGGCGGGAGCTGTACGCGCTCACCGAGCCGGGGCGGGCGGCGCTCGCCGACTGGTACCTCACCCCGGTCCCCGAGACGGAGCGCCCCCGCAACGAGTTGGCGATCAAGTTGGCGATGGCCGCGCAGGATCCGAGCGTCGACATCACGATCGTGGTGCAGCAGCAGCGCACCGAGTCGATGCGGCAGCTGCGGGACTACACCGACCTGCGCCGACAGGCCAACGAGGACGTTGACCTCACCTGGTCGATGTTCCTCGATCACTTGATTTTCGCCCTGGAGGGCGAGCTCCGGTGGCTCGATCATGTGGAGGGGACGGTGCTGCGGCGGCGGTACACCCGGCCCGCCTCCGCCTCCGCCTCCGCACCCGCGTCGTTCCCGGCCGAGGCTGCCGAGGCTGCCGAGGCTGCCGGGGCTGCCGATACCGCCGAGTCGGGGCGGGCCCGGCGGTGAGCGACGTGGTGTTGCGGCTGGCCGAGGTCGAACGGGTCTACCGGGCCGGCGAGGGCTCGGTCTGGGCGTTGGCTGGGGTCAGCCTGACCGTTCGAGCCGGTGAACTGGTCGCGGTGATGGGACCCTCCGGTTCGGGGAAGTCCACCCTGCTCTCCATCGCCGGCGGTCTGGAGGTGCCCACCTCCGGGTCGGTGGAGGTGGCGGGGGTCGGGCTCGGCGGGCTCGACTCGACGGCGGTGGCCCACCTGCGCCGGGACCGCATCGGCTACGTGTTCCAGGACTTCAACCTGGTGACCGACCTGACCGCGGCGGAGAACGTCGCCCTGCCGCTGGAGCTCGGCGGCAGCAGTGCGCGGGCGGCGCGCGCGGCGGCTGGCGCCGCGCTGGACGAAGTGGGCCTGCCCGAGGTCGCCGACCGGTTCCCCGATCAGCTCTCCGGTGGGCAGCAGCAGCGGGTGGCGATCGCCCGCGCCCTGGTCGGCGAGCGCCGGTTGGTGCTGGCGGACGAGCCGACCGGTGCCCTCGACTCCCAGACCGGCCTCGCGGTGTTGCAGGTCCTGCGGGCGCGGATCGATGCCGGGGCGGCTGGTGTGTTGGTCACGCACGAGGCGCGGTACGCCGGCTGGGCGGACCGCACGGTATTTCTCCGAGACGGGCGACTGGTGGACGCCACTCCGGAGCGCGACGACGCCCGGCGCCTGCTGGCGGAGCGGTCGTGAGCGCCGCCGGCTGGTTCGGTTCGTGGCGGGTCGCGCTGCGCATCACCCGGCGCTCCGCGCTGCGCCATCGGGCCCGGAGCGCGCTGATCCTGCTGATGCTCTTCGTCCCCGCGTACGCCGGCACCGTTCTGCTGGCGAGTTGGAGCAACCTCAGCGGCACCTCGGCGCAGAACGCCACCTTCACGTTTGGCCAGGCCGACCTGATCGTAGACGCCGACAGCGCGATCGCGGCCACCCTGCCGGCGGGCAGCCGCACCCTCGGGTTGACGCAGGCCCGCACGGTGGTCCGCGGCCCGGATGACCTGCGCGTGTCGGACTACGAGGCGACCGACCCGGAGCACCCGCTGAACCAGGGTCGGTATGTGCTCCGGTCCGGCCGGGCCCCCGCCGGGCCGGCCGAGGTGGCGCTGACCCGATCGATGGCCGACGAGCTGGGCCTGGAGTTGGGGGGCCGGCTGACCGCCGGGATGCCGCAGCGGGTGCTCACCGTGGTCGGGCTGATCGACTGGAGTCGGTCGTTGGGCGCCGCCGGGCTGCTCGTACCCAACGATGCCCCGCTCTCCGCGGCGGGCGGCAAGCTGATGGTGCAACTACCGCCGGGCAGCGGGTGGTCGCCGCCGGAGCCTAGCTCGTATTGGGAACGGAGTGCCCCCAGCGCCGCGGAACGTCGGATCGAGGCGGCGGCGACGGTGCTCGTGGTCAGCTTCGCCGGCACCCAGGTCGTGCTCCTGGTCGGTGCGGCCTTCACCGTCGGCGCCGCCCGGCAACGTCGGGAGTTGGCGTTGGTGGCCGCCGCCGGTGCCACCGCTGCGCAGGTCCGCAAGGTGGTCGTAGCCGGTGGGATGCTGCTCGGTGTCATCTCCGCGACCGCCGGGGTACTCCTGGGGCTGGCGACCTTCGCCCTGGCCGGCCCGCTCATCGAGCGCATCGCCGACCACCCGTTGACCGAGGTGTCGATCCCCGCTGGGCAGGTGGCGGGGGCCGCGGTGGTCACCCTGCTGCTGGCGGTCCTGGCGGCGGTGCTGCCGGCGCGCGCCCTCCGGGGGCAACCCCTGCGCGGTGCCCTGGGCGGCCAGCGGGACCAGTCCCGGTTGGACCGGGTCGCGCTGGTGGCCGGCGTGGGGCTGATCGCTGTCGCCACCGTCGCGTTGCTGGGCTCCGCCAATCCGGAGGGTCAACCGGCGGTGCTCGCCGCCGGCGGCGTCGCCCTGCTGCTCGGCGTCGTCATGTGCACACCCGCGCTGGTACGGGTGAGCGCGCCCCTGGCACGGGTGTTGCCCATGCCGGCCCGGTTGGCGCTGCGCCACGCCGTACGGCATCGGCTCCGCACCGCCGCGGCGATGGCCGCGGTGCTCGCCGCCGTCGCCGGTAGCGTCGCGCTCGCGCTTGCCGGCGGGGCCCGTGGTGTCGCCACCCCCACCCAGGTGGAGGCGCGGACCGGTCAGGTCCTGGTGCCGGCGGAGCTCGCCGACCTGCTGGGGCCAGCCGGGTTGGCGCGGCTGGCCGCGCCCCTGCCGGCCCGCGCCGTCGTGCCACTGCGGACAGCCAGTAACTTCTATCCCACTGTGTTCCGGGGCCTCTCCGACAGCACCACCGATCCCACCGTGTTTCGCGCCCACGAGCAGCGCGACATCGCTATCGGCGGGGCGGAGGTCGTGCGGCTGGTGACCGGCCGGGCCGCCACCACCGCCGAGGTGGCTGCCCTGGATCAGGGCGACGCGGTGGTCTTCAACGACGCCCTGGCCACGGGCGGTCAGGTCACCCTGCTGCCTCGCGGGCCGGAGCCCAGTTCGGCGGAGCCCAGTTCGGCGGCGCCCACCTCGCCGGCAGCCACCTCGCTGCCGGCCGTCGTGGCCGCCCAACAGGAATATTTCGCCAAGCTTCCCGGCCTGGTGGTCTCACCCGCGACCGCGCAGCGCCTCGGGCTGGACACCCAGCCCCGGCAGGTGGTCATCGACCCGAGCCGCACACCCACCGATGCGGAGTTGGACCGGGCGAACGCGGTGCTGCTGCAGGCGCAGCTCGCCGCCGGTAGGTCGCACTCGCCGGCCACCGTCGCGGCCGCCGAGCTCGGCTCGGACACCCGCCGCAGCACCACCATGTTCTACCTGCTGGCCGGGGTGAGCGTCCTGGTCACCCTGGTCGCCAGCACCGTGGCGGTCGGGCTGGCAGCGACCGAACTCCGCCCCGACCTAGCCACCATGGCGGCGGTCGGCGCCACCGGGCGTACCCGCCGGCGCATCGCCGCGGCCCAGGCCGGGTTCATCGTCGCCGCCGGAACCCTGCTCGGCCTGATCTCCGGCATCGGGCTGGCGGCGGCCTACGTCGGCTTCAACGTCGAGCTGCGCTGGCACGTACCCTGGCCCGCCCTGCTGGCGGTGGTGCTGGTCCCACCCGTGCTGGCGATCGTCGCGGCCCGGGGGCTGGCCCGCGGCGGGCTTCCCCGCCTGCGGAGGCAGGAGCGAAGTCGGTAGCGACGCCGGCAGTCCCGGCCCGGGGGCGGCGAAGGTCACCGGAGCGGCGAAGGTCACCGGAGCACCGAAGGCGGCCTTGCGGGCGGCGCGGCGCAGCGCGGCGAGCACCGCCGGGCCGGCGAGGGCGATCAGCACGGCGGTGGTGATCGCCCGTCCGGTGTCCCAGCCGAAGGTGGAGGTCACCGCGGTGAAGACGACGAAGCGGTGCAGGTTCTCCAGGACCGGCGCGCCGGCCACGTAGGAGAGTTGGGTCTCCGCGCCGGCGCTGAACGGCCAGAACCAGAGGTTCATCAGCAGCCCGTAGCCGTAGGCGGCGAGCGCGCCGTACCCGGCCAGCAGAGCGACCTCGGCGCGACCGCGGGGCCGGCGGGGAAGCAGGCCGGCGCCGAGCCCCACCCAGGAGGCGGCGAGCATCTGGAACGGCAGCCAGGGGCCGACCCCGGCGGTGAGCAACGCGGAGGCGAACAGCGACGTGGAGCCGAGCAGGAAGCCGAACCCCGGTCCGAAGACCCGGCCGGCGAGGACCAGCAGGAAGAACACCGTCTCGATCCCGGCGGTACCGGCACCGAGCGGGCGCAGCGCGGCGTTGACCGCGGCGAGCACCCCGAGCATCGCCAGGGCTTTGCTGTCGATCCCACCGGAGGTGAGTTCCGCCAGCACCAGCGCCACCAACACCGGCAACATGACGACGAAGACCAGCGGTGCCTCCCCGGCGCGGGCGGTGCTCTCCGGCTGCACCGGGACGAAGAGCGGCCAGGTGAAGGTGGCCAGCGCGGCGACCGACGCGAGCACCAGCACCACGGCGGTGCGCGGAGCGACCCGCAGCACACTCACGCCGGCTCCCGCTCCGCCACCAGCGCGGCGGCGACCTGATCCACCGTCAGCCACGGCGCCGGGGCCAGCACCTTGGCGACCTGCGGGGCGAAGGCGGGCGAGGCGAGCATGACCTCCGCGGTGCTGCCGTCGGCCACGATCTCGCCGTCGGCCATCACGATCACCCGGTCGGCCAGCGCCGCGACCAACTCCACATCGTGCGTCGCCACCACCACGCCGCGCCCGGCGGCGGCCAGCCCCCGCACCAGCGCGACGAACTGCCGCTTGGCGAGGTAGTCCAGGCCGCGGGTCGGTTCGTCCAGCAGTACCACCGGCGGGGCGGCGGTGAGCTGCACCGCGAGCGCGAGCGCCAGCCGCTGCCCCTCGGAGAGGTCCCGCGGGTGCCGGTCACCGGGCAGTCCGGGGGTGAGCTGGTCCAGCAGGGCGCGACAGGTGCCGGCCGCCGCCTCGGTCTCCTGGTCGGCCTGGTGGCACTCGCCGTCGACCGTCTCCAGGTAGAGCAGGTCGCCCGGGGTCTGCGGAACCAGCCCGACCTGCCGGCGGGCCTGGTGCGCCGGCAGGCTCTTCGGGTCGACGGCCCCCGCCGCGCCGGTCACGGTCACCGCGCCGCCCTGCCGGGGGCCGCTACCCTGCACGGCCCAGAGCAAGCTGGACTTTCCGGAACCGTTGCGGCCCATCAGGGCGACGACCTGGCCAACCTGGAGGTCGAGGTCGACGCCGGCCACGGCCACGGTGCCCGGATACCGTACGACGACCTTCCGCGCGCTCAGCGCCGTCGTCGGGTTCGGGGTGGGAGCCGGCGCGGGGGGCGCTCCCTCGGCGAGCCGACCACGCAGCCCGGCGGCGCGGCGGCGGGCGTCGCGTACCGACAGCGGCAGCGGGTCCCAGCCGGCCAGGCGGCCCAGCTCGACCAGGGGTGGGGCCAGCTCCACGCCGGCCAGCACCGCCGCGGGTGGCCCGTCGAGCACCCGCCCGTCGCCGGGCAGGTAGAGCAGGCGGTCGGCGTACTGCATGACCCGTTCCAGCCGGTGCTCGGCCAGCACCACGGTGACGCCGAGATCGTGGACCAGCCGGGTGACCGCGGCGAGGACGTCCTCGGCGGCCGTGGGGTCCAGCGCGGAGGTGGGTTCGTCGAGCACCAGGACCCGGGGGTGGCTGGTGAGGACGGCACCGATGGCGACCCGTTGCTGTTGTCCGCCGGAGAGGGTCCGGAGTGGCCGGTCGCGCAGCTCGGCGATGCCGAGCAGGTCCAGCGTCTCCTCCACCCGCTTGCGCATCACCGCCGGCGGCAGGGAGAGCTGCTCCATCCCGTACGCCAGCTCCTCCTCGACGGTGTCGGTGACGAACCCGGAGAGCGGGTCCTGGCCGACGACGCCGACGACGTCGGCGAGGTCGCGGGGCGGGTGCCGGCGGGTGTCCCGGCCGTCCACGGTGACCGAGCCGTGCAGGGTGCCGCCGGTGAAGTGCGGCACCAGGCCGTTGATCGCCCGCAGCAGGGTCGACTTGCCGGCCCCGGTACGCCCGGCGACCAGGCACAGCTCCCCCTCCTCGACGGTCAGCGTCACGTCGCGAAGCGGCGGTGGCCCGTCCTCGGTGTAGCGGACGGTCACCCGGTCAAATGTGATCATGTCTGATCTCTCGGGACAGGTGTCGGCGGCGGCGCGAGCCAGGCCGGTACGGCCGCGACAGCGACGGCGAGCAGCAGCAGGGGGGTCAGCTCGGGCCAGGTGAGCGGGCTGACCGGGGGGTAGAGCAGCTCCGGGTCGGCCGTGCCGGCCAGCATCATGAGGCCGGCCGCGGCGATCCCACACCCGGCGACGAGCAGCTCGGCCAGCCGCCAGCGGTCCGGCCGGTAGCGGCTGCGGCGGACCCGGCGGCCGGCCAGCAGCATGCCGCCCACGGCGGCGGCCAGCCCGGCGAGGAGCAGCGGCAGCCCCAGGTAACCGGGTCCGACGGTGTTGAGCAGCCCGTAGGTGCCGGCGCAGACGCCGAGCAGGCCGCCGAGGACCAGCGTGCCGGTGACCGCCCGCTGCCCGGCGGGGACCGCCGCGGTCCGGCCGTAGCCACGCGAGTCCATCGCCGCGGCCAGCGCCAGCGACCGGTCCAACGCGTCGGCCAACACCGGCAGCGCGACCCCCCGGAACGCCCGCGTCCCCCGCCCGGACGCACCCCGCAGCCGGCGGGCCCGCCGGACCCGCAGCACACTCTCCACCAGCTGCGGGGCGACCGACAGGGCGACCACCACCGCCGTGCCCACCGCATACAACGCTCCCGGTACGGCCTTGAGGAGCCGCTTCGGGTTGGCCAGGGCGTTCGCCGCCCCCAGGCAGATCAGCATCGTCGCCAACCGCAGCCCGTCGTAGAACCCACCGAGGACCTGCTCGGCGGCGACCGGCCCGAGCAGGCGGATACCCGCCGCCCACTCCGGCAGCGGGATCTCCGGCAACCGGACCAGCACGTACTCGCCCTGCCCGCCACCGAAGACGATCCGGAACACCACCCGCATCGCGACGATCACCACACCGAGCCAGACGTACATCCGGAACGCCAGCGCCCAGGGGGCGTGCCCGCGTCGCTGCACGACCACCAGCGCGGCGACCGCGACCAGCAGGGTGAGCCCCAGCGGGTTGGTGGTGTGGCTGGCCGCGGTGGCCAGCCCGAGCGCCCACAGCCACCAGGCGCCCGGGTGTAGCCCGCGGGGCAGGCGCCAGGCGGACCAGCGGGCCGACCACCGATCGGCGGCCGTGGAGCGGTCCACCGCGGCGTCAGTCATCCGGGGATCGGCGGTCGCGGGGCGGTCCACCGCGGCGTCAGTCATCCGGGTCGGCGACCCGCCGTCGTCGGGCGGCGACCAGGCCCCCGGCGGCGAGTGTGGCCAGCAGCAGCACCCCGACCAGCGTGCCCAGCGGCACGCCCCCGTCCTCGCGGGCGGCGACGGCGTCGGTCAGCACGGGCTCGTCGGCGGAGCCCGGCCGCGTGGCGGCGGCAGCGGTCTCCGGGGACGGGAAGCCCGCCGCGCTGGCCGACGGCGCGGCGGTGGCCGAGGTCGACGGGCCAACGGTGGTCGGCCCGCCGGTTGCCCCGGGCTGACCACCGTCGGCGGGTGGCGGCGCGCCAGCACCGCCCGCCGGCGGTGGTGCCACCGGTACGTCGCTCGCCGGTGGTGGTGCCGGCGGTGCCGGTGGCGAGGCGGGCGGCGGCGGTGCGGGGCGGCTCGGGGTGACCCCCGGGCGGGGCGCGTCGTCGGGGCGGTTGAGGGAGAACGACCAGCCCTCGAAGCTGCCTGCCGGGGGCGTACGGTTCAGCACCCCCTTGTCGCTGTAGGTCCAGTTGCCCCCGTTCGGGGCGTGCCAGTACGACCAGTAGGCGCTGGCCGGCGGCGTGTCGACGCACTTCTCCGCGCCCGCCGACGGTTTGCCCTCGATCCGGCAGATGAATCCCTCGCCCCAGCGCAGCGTGCCGGTGATCTGGAAGCCGGCGCTCTTCAGCGCGGCCAGCCCGGTGGCCTGGCTGCCCGGGGCGCAGCGGACCACGGTCCCGCCCCCGAGTTCGTTGAAGTCGACCACGACGGTGACGCCGGAGGCGTCCGGGCAGTAGCCGGCGGACCCGGCGGCCGCCGCCGGGCTACCCGGCCCGATCACCGAGCCGGCGGCGACCAGGGCGATGGCCGCGGAGCCACGGAGCGTCCTGCGGCTCAATTCGCCCGCCGACGGCCGAGGATGAGCAGCCCGACGCCGCCACCGAGCAGCAGCACCGCGAGCAGCACGTAGCTGGTGATCGCGGCGCCGGTGGTCGGCAGCCCACCCGGGCTGGAGGTGGTCGGCGTGGGAGTCACCGGAGCGCTGGCGGTCGGTGACGCGGCGGGGGGCTCCGACGGGGCGGTCCCGGTGGCGCTCGGTGTCGGGCTGGCGGTGGCTGTGCCGGTCGGCGTCGGCGATCCGCTGGCGGTCGGCGAGGCGGTGGGGGAGGCGGTGCCGGTCGGGGTGGGCTGCCCGGTCGGCGGCGGGTCGAGGCCGATCCGACCCAGCGGCACCTGGGCGAGCCCGAGCAGGGCCTGGGCGGTGGCGCGACGCCACTCGTCCCGGCTGCCGTCGCCGAGTCCGTTCTCGACGACGGCGGCGAGCCCCTCGGCGTTGTAGGCGATGGCACCCGCCTCCGCGGCAGCCGCCCCGCCGTTGGCCCCGGTTACCTGCAAAGCGGCCAGCGCCACCGCCGCCTCGGTGGCCTCCGGGTCGCGGCCGGCGGCGGCGAGAGCCTGCCCGGCCAGGCCGGTGCTGTTGGAGTTCTTCCCGGCGGTCGGTCCGGAGCCCGCGAACGACCCGTCGGTGTGCTGCTGGGACACCAGCCAGTCCGCCCCGGCGGCGGCCGCGTCGGCGGCGTCGGCGGCGCCGTCCTCGGCGGCGCTCAGCAGTGCCTGCACGGCCATCGCGGTCGAGTCGACGTCGAGGGCGGCGTCGGGTTGGTCGTCGCAGGACGGTGAGGGCCCGTCGGCGGTGTCCGGGTAGAGGCGGAAGCCGCCCGCCGCGCACTGCTGCCGGATGAGGAAGTCCACCACGTCCTGCGGTACGCCGCCGCTGCGGGTCAGGCCCAGCACGGCGAAGGACTGGTCGAAGGTGTTACTGGGGGCCAGGCCGGCCTGCGCTCGGGGCCGGTTGGAGAGCCGTCCCCGCTGGTGGTCGGTGTCCGCTCCGGCGATCAGCGACAGGGTCTCGGCCCGCAGGTCGTAACCGCCGAAGTCGGTGGGGTCGGCGTTGGCGGCGGAGGCGGCGTAGAGCAGTTTCGCGGTCGCCCCGCCGTCGGTGACGTCCTCGGTGCTCCAGTTGTCCCAGCTGTTGTAGGCGCGCACGTTCGCCGCGACCTGGGCGGTCGCTGCCTGCCGGGTCGACGGGTCGACCCCGGTGGCGGAGAGGGCGAGGAGACCGTCGATGGTCAGCCCCCAGTCCCCCGCCTCCGGGTTGAACGGGCTGGGCAGGACGCCGTCGGTGAACTCGTCGGCCAGCCAGGACGCAGCGGCGCGGGCCGCGGCGGCGTGGTCCGGGTCGGGTGCCGCCCCCACGGTTGGGGGAGCGGCGGCCACCGCGGCGAGGGTGGTTGCCGCGGCCACGCCGAGACCGGTGGCGAGGCGCCGGGACAGGGCCATGAGGGGTGCCTTTCGTAGCGGAGGGTGAGCTCCGGCAAGCACCCCGGGGAACGAAAACCCCGCTCCGCGTGCTGCGGTGAGCGGGGTGGACGGACCTCGGCCTTGACCGGACTTCACCCTGTAGACCTCGACAGTGGAAGCCGCTCGTCCCGGGCGGGGCATTCCGGCTCGCGAGAGGGTTCTCTCGCTCACGGCTGCGGGTCAGCGCCGGCATCGCACCGGCTTCCCCCCACACAGGACTTATGCAGTTGTGCCCGGTGCGCACCGGGCGCCCGTCACCGTATCGCCCGGGCGTGCGACGACGCCAGAGCCCGAGACGAGCACCCAGGTGCGCCCCTGGTCACACCGTCGGTGCGGTGGCTCAGGGGGCGGGGATGCTCGGCGGCTCGCTGGCGCCGTAGGACCAACCCTCGACGCTGCCCGGGGCCGGGTCGTAGTTGAGCACGCCCTTGTCGCTGTATTCCCAGTCACCGCCCCGGGGCGCGTGCCAGTACGACCAGTACCCGCTGGCCTGCGGGGTGTCGATGCAGGGCTCGACGTCCGGGGTGGGCAGTCCACCGAGTCGGCAGACGAAGGCCAGGCCCCAGCGGAGGGTGCCCTCGACGGCGAAGCCGGCGTCCTGGATGGCGGCCAGCCCGGTGTCCGGGTCGCCGGGGGCGCACGCGACCTCGACGTCGCCGCCGAACGCGGTGAAGTCGATCACCACGGTGACGCCCGAGGTGCCGTCGCAGGCGTCGGCGCGGGCGGCCTGGGGTGCGGGCTCGACAGCGGTCAGGGCGATCCCGGCGACGGCGGCGGCCAACAGGCCGGCGACGCGGGTGCGGAGGGTGGTTCGGAGGTGGGACACGACCATCAGGAGTGCCTTTCCGCCCTGCGGTCGTCAGAACCCAGCCGATCGCTGCTGGTCAGCGTCGGGTCGGGGCCTCCGACCCGTGGGCCACGACGGGTGGATAGCAGTGCGCGAGTGTGGCGGGTATTCGGGCTCGCCGTCGGGATGCACCTCGACGGCCTACCGTTGCGGGCCAGCGCCGGATTGTGACCGGACTTCCCCCGCACAGACGCGGTGGTTCAGTTGTCGCGACAGTCTGGGGCGGCGCGAGCAGCGCTGTCAAATGCCCCGGGACGGGCGCATGTCCTGAAGACCGCGCATCGGGTGAATCCGACCGAGCCACGCCATCCGGCGTCATTGACGCGGTGGACGTCGCGTGGTGTGCTCAGCACGCAACGGTAATGAAAACCACGATCATTATCAACTGAGGAGGATCATGTCTCTCACCGTGCCACCGGACCTGCTGCGCTCCGCCGAGTCGGGCCCCGTTGACGACGGCGCCTTCGTCTCCTGCGTCCGCGACTCCCTGCCGTACGCCTGGCAGACCGTCAGCCGGGTGGCGGCGGAGCTGGCGTCCTCCGACGCCGAGTTCGCCGACAACGTCGTCCCGCCGCCGACCGAGGAGGAGCGGGGTCAGCTCCTGCGTGCGCTGGCCAGTGACGCCATCCGGTCCAGCCTCGAGCGTCACTTCGGCGTCAAGCTGGCCTTCCAGAACTGTCACCGGGTCGCGGCGTTCCGGCACTCCGTAGTGGACTCGGAGACCTACCGCCGCTTCATCTCCGTCCGCGGTCAGCTACTCAACCAATCTCCCGAGCTGCGCAACTGTTGATCCGGCTACCGCCCGGCGACCGGCGGGTTGATCCACCCCCGTCGGCGTCGGGCACCCCCGATCTTCGCAGTAGCCTGACAGTGCGGCGCTCGTCCGCGGCGAGAGTAGTGACTGGTGCATGAAGTCGCCGATCGCGGTGAAGGCCGCACCCTCGCGCACCGTCGGCTTCGCCCGCACCTGGGGAGCGGCGGGCTTGGCCAGCAAGAGCGCACCCTCGGTGCGGCATCCACCCGTTCAACAAGGTGGGCATGGCCAGTCCGGACTTCAAGGGGTGGCTGGCCGTTCGCCCCTCCAAATTAGTAGCGGCGAGGAGTTGGCGTGCCGTAGAGACGCCCCGAAAAGTTACCCTTTAACCGTATTGATCGATGAGAGTCATAATGGTGTCACCGCCAGTGTTGCGCCAGTTGGACCATAGGTAGCAAAGATGCTAGTTGCATTAGCCTCGGCTGGGTGCTAGTTGCCGCCATAGGGAAGGCTGGCTCTGCTTCCGGAGTGCGTTCCAAACGGGGATGAATATCGCCACTTGAGATGTGGGCTGATCGTGTGAAACTATGTCGACACTAACTACGACGGGGGTCGAGTGGGTTAGAGTCGCCCCCGATTGGGGGAAGTTCGCGTGAAGAGTGTGACAAGATCGCCAGGTCGTATGCTGTTGGCGGCCACTTCGGTTTTCGCTGTCGCTCTGGGTTTCCCGGGCGCTGCCCAAGCCGATGTCGTTGCCCAGCAAAATCCGGATGACGTCAGCATCCAGTCACAGGACGTGTGGACGGAGTACTGGGAAGGCGCCAACCTGATCGGCATCGGTAAATTCAATGCAGATCCGGTCGACGCGATTCCGGGGGATTCGATCCAGGCGTGCGACTATTACCCCGACGGCTGGCGGGTTGAGGTTCGGATGGACATCAATCCCACCGGAACCTGGGAGACTGATCGGGTTGCTACGACCCACGGCCATAAATCCCCCTACTGTAGCCCGTGGGAGGGTGGAAACTTGGCGGAGGAGACTCCGGTATTGGTGAAGGTCTGTAAGGTTCTGGATGACTCTGAGGAGCATTGCGAGGATCCTGTCCCTGGCTGGGCGTAGAAGGCCCACTGAAGGTATTTCCTTCATCTGGTAGTGCAATGCTGCGGTGATCTTCGTTCCTTGGGTTACCGCAGCATTGGCCTGCGTCGTTTACATAGAGAAGAGTTCGTCCCATTTCATTGCCGCATCGTTGTGGTGAAACGTAGGGTGTAGCACCGGGACGTGGAGGAGGCGCGACTGATCGCCGCCATCTGCTCGGCCTCCGCGTAGCCGCACCGCGCGAGCGTGGGGTAGTCGCTCGGCGGTTTCTCTCAGTGGGTGCAGCACCTCCGTGAGCGGGACTGACTCCAACGGCATCGACATGACCTCAACACCATGTGGTCATCTACTCCGCGATTTCCTGGAATGCGTCAGTAGTAGCGGAGACATCGGCTAGCTGGGGGGCTTCGGCGGGCTGATCTTGCGGAACCGCTCGTGCGCGGACTGGCGGCTGATGCCGAGCGCGTTGAGTTCGGCCGCCGTCTCGCAGCGTGTCGGAGCGGTTGAGCAGCCAGCCGGGCGGAGTGGCGGCCAGGAGTGGCCGGACGTGACCGCCCCACTCGGCGGTGGCCATCCAGCGTCCCTCGTCAGAGACCGGGTAGTCCCGGCCACCTTCGCCGCCACCCGCGAACAGGCCAACGGCGTTGACCAGGTGCTGTGGGTGCCGACCCGGCCGGCGCTCGGCTTCGGCCTGCCCCTGCCGGAGCAGCCCTGGTGGTCACCGACCGCCTTCGGCTTCCCCGGGCACGGCGGCTCACTCGGCTACGCCGACCCGGCCAGCGGGATCGCCTTCGGGTACGTGACGAACGGGCTGCGCGTCACCATGGCCCCGGACCCCAGGACGACGGGCCTGATCGAGGCCCTCCGGTCGGTGCTCTCCCACCAGACAGTCTGAAACACGCCTTACGGGGCGTCGATCATGGTGGTGGCCATGTATATGGCGGGTTCGGCGCAGGTCCGTGGCATCCGGGTCGGTCAGGGAGAAATAGGGGACAGTCCGGATGCTCTGGGTCGCGACGTGGCGAAAGATAGCTCAGCATGCAGAACCGAGTGACAGCAGCGCTACTCCGCTATGTCGAGCAGACGTACGGGCCGGACATGTGGCGCCGGCTGGCCACGGCCACTACGACGGTGCCCTCAGCAATGAGAACGCTGAAGGGCCGCCGTTTCGTGGCCTCGATCCTTGCCCTACCTCTCGCACTGGTGACCACCGCTCTCACCGTGGTGCTCGCCGGCATCATGCTGATCAATGTCGGCTACCCGCTGCGGCAGGTGCTCGGTCTGGGTGGCCACGAGGGCAGCATATGGGCCAGCACCTACTACGACGCGTGGGGCGGTCCTACCCTGCTGGGTGCCTGGGCGGTGCACGCAATGCTCGCGACACTGGTCCTTTTTCCACTGCTGGGTTGGGCCATCCGCGGCCTCGTTCAGCTTCAGCTACGCCCCGCCAGGACGACGATCGCATCTCCGCGTACGGTGGATGCGGTCGTAGCGTCCGGAGAACGTGGGCGGCCCCGAGCCCGTAGACCAGCCGGGACGCGCAGGCGGAATGCCCGGTGGCGGCGTGTCCGTATTGCTTTCGCGGCCTTCGGTTCGGTGTACGTGTTGGCACTGCTGGCGAACTCGGCGGGAATCGGTGACAACGTCATCTGGGTGCCGCGCGACGTGCTGAGTAGTTGTGCGCTGATCGTCGTCCTCAGCCCGCTGATCGCCGCCGCGGTGCTGGTTTTCCGCGCGGACCCGGCCGATCGGTGAGCGCTCAACGCGTACCTGTGGTGTCGGGTATGTCGAGCACAGATCAGGCGTTGGCGATCGAGGCGGCGTCGGCGGGAGCCACGGTCGTCCGCAACCACTATGGATCCACACTGGCCCGGTTCGCGAAGGGTGCCGGAGACTTCGCCACCGCGGCCGACCTCGCGGCGGAAAAGGCGATCCTGGACCTTCTCCGCGCGGCGCGCCCGGATGACCTCCTGGTGGGGGAGGAGAGCGGGCGCTCCGGCGCTGGCGACAGCGGACGTCGATGGCTGGTTGACCCGTTGTGCGGGACCTTGAACTATGCGGTGCGCAGCATGTTGGTCGCGGTCAATGTGGCGCTGCAGGCCGGTACGCAGGCAGTGGTGGCCGCCGCGGCTGACCCGTTCAACGACGAGGTGTTCTGGACCGACGGCACCGCCGCCCACCTCCGTCGGGGCGGTACGGACGAGCGGCTCGTTCCCTCGGCCGACTCCGCGCTGGTGGACCTCAACCTGGATCCGCCGTTTCCCAACGGGGAGGTCTTCCACGCTGCTCGGATCCTGACTGATGCCGGCTTCACCGCGCGGTTTCGCCCCCGGGTGCTCTCCACCACCCTGGCCGTGACCTGGGTCGCCGCCGGCCGCCGCGCCGGCTACGTCACCGACGGCCACGAGTTGCGGGACAGCGTGCACTTCGCCGCCGGGATCGCTCTCTGCGAGGCGGCGGGTTGCGTGGTCTCCGGAATCGACGGACGGCCGCCCCACTCCGGGCTGGGTGGTCTGGTCGTGGCTGCCGACGAGCGGACGCACCACGCCCTGCTTAAGTCCATTGAGAACCAAAGGCCGGCCTGAGTAGGGTTGCGGCGGTTTCCGGGTCGCCAGGGTGAGGGAGTTAGTACGGTGCAGCGGGTGACGATCCATCGGGACGGGGTGGCGCTGTCCTGCCTCGTGGGCGGCTCCGGCGACGAGGTGGTTGTGCTGTTGCACGGGCTGGCCGGCAGCGCGGCGGAGTTCGTGCCGACGGCGGAGGCGCTGCTGCCGGAGCACCGCGTGATCGTGGTGGATCAGCGCGGGCACGGTCACTCGACCCGGCGGCCGCAGGATCTCTCCCGCCGGGCGTACGTCGAGGATGTGCTCGCTGTGGTCGCTGAGCTCGCGGGCGGCGTGCCGGTGACGGTCGTGGGCCAGTCGATGGGTGGGCACACCGCGCTGCTCTTCGCCGCCGAGTATCCCGAGCTGGTGCGTCGGCTGGTGCTGCTGGAGGGCGGGGTCGGGGGCCGCGAGGAGCGGGGGGACTACCCGGCCGAGCTGGGTGCCTTCTTCGCCTCGTGGCCGGTGCCGTTCGCCGATGTTCGCCAGGCCGCCCAGTTTCTGGGCGACACCCCGGTGGCGCAGGCCTGGCTGCGGGACCTGGACCGGCGCCCGGACGGGCTCTGGCCGCGATTCGAGGCGGGGGTGATGCGGGGGGCTATCGCGGCCGTCGCCGACCGGGCCTGCTGGGACGAGTGGCAGCGGGTGCAGGCCCCCACCCTGCTGGTGTTTGGCGAGCACGGGATCATCCCCGCCGCCGAGGTGCGGCGCATGGTGTCCCTGCGTCCGGATGTCGAACGGGTGGTTGTTGCCGGCGCCGGGCACGACGTCCACCTGGAAGACCGGGGCGCCTGGGTGCGCGCCTTGGGGCAGTTTCTCCACCGCTGACACGCCGACACGACATCTGGTGTTGCATGTCGGGTGGGGGTGGCATATATGGTGTCTCCCGTAGCTGGTTCGGCGCTCCCACCGGGAGTGGCCGAGGCAAGAGGGAACCCGGTGGAAGTCCGGGACTGCCCCGCAGCGGTGAGTGGGAACGACCGCCGTCATCACGCACTGGGCTGATCGAAGCCTGGGAAGCGACGGCCAGTAGGCGACCGGGTCCCCGGGCGTGCCCGCGAGTCCGAAGACCTGCCAGCGCGCCGTACGCGTCGCGTGCGGCGGTTGGCGGCCGCGCGGGACGGCCGACACCCGCAGCCGCCCGGTGTGGTCAGCCACCGGGCGAATGATTGTGGTGTCCCCCTGCGCGTTCGTCGACCTTGTCGGCAGGTGGAGGAGGGGGAGATGACGGCGACGCGGGAACGTGCCACGAGCGGTCCGGCCGGGGAGACGACGACGACGCGGGAACGCGCCACGGACGGTCCGGCCGGTGCGGCGCAGCAGCAGCGGCGGCAGGTGATGGAGGTCCGCAAGCGCAACGGCGACACCGAGCCGGTGGACGTCAACAAGATTGTCCGCGCGGTGGAGCGGTGGGTCGGCGACCTGAACGAGGTGGACCCGCTGCGGGTGGCGACCAAGACGATCAGCGGCCTGTACGACGGGGCGACAACGGCCGAGCTGGACCGGCTGTCGATCCAGACGGCGGCGGAGCTGATCGGCGAGGAGCCGCAGTATTCGAGGCTGGCGGCGCGGCTGCTGGCCGCGTACGTGGACAAGGAGGTCCGGGGGCAGCAGGTCGCGAGCTTCAGCCAGTCCATCCGGTACGCCCACGGCCTCGGGCTGATCAGCGACGACACCGCCGCCTTCGTGTCCCGCAACGCCCGCAAGCTCGACGACGCGGTGGACCCCGCCGGCGACCTGCGGTTCGAGTATTTCGGGTTGCGTACGGTCGCGGACCGCTACCTGCTGCGGCACCCGCAGTCGCGGCTGGTGGTGGAGACCCCGCAGTACTGGCTGCTGCGGGTGGCCTGCGGGCTGTCCCGGACGCCGGCCGAGGCGATCGGGTTCTACCGGCTGATGTCGTCGCTGGCGTACCTGCCCAGCTCACCGACGCTGTTCAACTCCGGCACCCGGCACACCCAGATGTCGTCGTGTTTCCTGGTCGACTCGCCGCGCGACGAGCTGGACTCCATCTACCAGCGGTACCACCAGGTCGCGAAGCTGTCGAAGTTCTCCGGCGGCATCGGCATCGCCTGGTCGCGGGTCCGCGGCCGGGGCGCGCTGATCCGGGGAACGAACGGCCGGTCGAACGGGATCGTGCCGTTCCTGAAGACCCTCGACGCCGGCGTCGCCGCGGTCAACCAGGGCGGCCGGCGTAAGGGCGCGGCCTGCGTCTACCTGGAGCCCTGGCACCCCGACATCGAGGAGTTCCTGGAGCTGCGGGACAACACCGGCGAGGACGCCCGGCGTACGCACAACCTGAACCTGGCCAACTGGCTGCCGGACGAGTTCATGCGCCGGGTCGAGGCGGACGGCGACTGGTCGCTGGTGGACCCGTCCGACGCCCCGGAGCTGCCCGACCTGTACGGCGCGGAGTTCGACGCCGCCTACCGGGTCGCGGAGAAGAAGGCGGTCCGTACGGTCAAGGCGCGGGACCTGTACGGGCGGATGATGCGCACCCTGGCGCAGACCGGCAACGGGTGGATGACCTTCAAGGACCGTTCGAACGCGCTGTCCAACCAGACCGGGGCGCCCGGCAACACGATTCACCTGTCGAATCTCTGCACCGAGATCCTTGAGGTCAACAACGACGCCGAGACCGCGGTGTGCAACCTGGGCTCGGTCAACCTGGGCACCCACGTCAGCGCCGACGGGGTGGACTGGGCGAAGCTGCGGGAGACCGTCCGTACCGCGATGGTCTTCCTCGACCGCGTGATCGACATCAACTACTACCCGGCCGAGCAGGCGGCGGCCTCCAACCCGCGTTGGCGGCCGGTCGGGCTCGGGCTGATGGGGCTGCAGGACGCCTTCTTCACGCTGCGGCTGCCGTTCGACTCGGCCGAGGCGCGGGAGCTGTCCACCCGGGTGCAGGAGGAGATCTTCCTGACCGCGTTGGAGACCTCCGCCGAGCTCGCCGAGCGGTTCGGCCCGCATCCCGCGTACGCCGAGACCCGCGCCGCCCGGGGCGAACTGCACCCGGAGCTGTGGGGGGCCGAGCCGGCGCAGCCGAGGCGGTGGGCCGAGCTGAAGGCGCGGGTCGCGGAGCACGGTCTGCGGAACTCGCTGCTGGTGGCGATCGCCCCGACCGCGACGATCGCCTCGATCGCCGGCTGCTACGAGTGCATCGAGCCGCAGGTGTCCAACCTGTTCAAGCGCGAAACCATGTCCGGCGAGTTCCTGCAGGTCAACACCTACCTGGTCGGTGAGCTGAAGACGCGCGGGTTGTGGACGGCCCCGATCCGGGACGAGATCAAGCGGGCGGAGGGGTCGGTGCAGGGCATCGCCGAGCTCCCCGCCGAGGTGCGGGAACTGTTCCGGACGGCGTGGGAGCTGCCGCAGCGGGCGCTGATCGACCTGGCGGCGGCCCGGGCCCCGTACATCGACCAGTCGCAGTCGCTGAACCTGTTCCTGGCCGCGCCGACGATCGGCAAGCTCTCCTCGATGTACCTGTACGCCTGGAAGTCCGGGCTGAAGACCACCTACTACCTGCGGTCCCGTCCCGCGACGCGGATCCAGCAGGCCACCGTCGCCGTCACCCCGACCCCGTCGAGCTCCGCCGGGGCCGACGCCGAGGCGCTGGCCTGCTCCCTGGAAAACCCCGAAAGCTGCGAGGCATGCCAATGACCACCGACGCCGAGACCCGTACCGCGACCGCCGGGACCGGTGGCGGGCGGCAGCTGCTGCTCGACCCCGGCATGGATCTGACCCTGCGCCCGATGCGGTACCCGCACTTCTTCGACCGGTTCAAGGAGGCGATCAAGAACACCTGGACGGTGGAGGAGGTGGACCTGCACTCCGACCTCGCCGACCTGGCGAAGCTCTCCCCGGCCGAGCGGCACCTGGTGTCCCGGCTGGTCGCGTTCTTCGCCACCGGCGACACGATCGTCGCCAACAACCTGGTGCTCAACCTCTACCAGCACGTCAACTCCCCGGAGGGCCGGCTCTACCTGTCCCGGCAGCTCTTCGAAGAGGCGGTGCACGTCCAGTTCTACCTGAACCTGCTGGACACCTACGTGCCGGAGGAGAAGGAGCGGTTCGCGGCGTTCGCGGCGGTGGAGAACATTCCCTCGATCGCCCGCAAGGCCGAGTTCTGCTTCCGGTGGATCGACTCGATCTTCGAGCTGCGGGAGCTGCGGACCCGGGCGGACCGGCGGGCGTTTCTGCTCAACCTGATCTGCTTCGCCGCCTGCATCGAGGGCCTGTTCTTCTACGGCGCCTTCGCCTATGTCTACTTCCTCCGCTCCCGGGGTCTGCTCAACGGTCTCGCGTCCGGCACCAACTGGGTGTTCCGCGACGAGTCCATGCACATGGCCTTCGCCTTCGACGTGGTGGAGACCGCCCGCGCCGAGGAGCCGGACCTCTTCGACGCCGACCTGGAGCAGCAGGTCCGGGAGATGATGGCGGAGGCGGTCGACTGCGAGGTCCAGTTCGCCGCGGATCTGCTCGAGCAGGGGGTGTCCGGGCTGTCCCTGGCCGACATGCGGGAATACCTCCAGCACGTCGCGGACCGGCGGCTGGTCACGCTGGGGATCACCCCGATGTACGGCAGCCAGAACCCGTTCGCCTTCATGGAGTTGCAGGACGTACAGGAGTTGTCGAACTTCTTCGAGCGGCGGGTGTCGGCGTACCAGATGGGCGTCAGCGGGAGCGTCACCTTCGACGACGACTTCTGATCCGAAGCTGGGCGCGCGGTTGGTTTCGGGCTTGACCTTGACGCAGCGTCAACCCTGCACGCTGGGGTCATGTCGATAGATCTTCAGCAGGTACCGGGGCAGAGCCGGGAGCCGGCGATCCAGGTACGCGGCCTACACAAGTCCTTCCAGGAGCTGCAGGTGCTACGCGGCGTCGACTTCGACGTCGCGCCGGGCAGCGTCTTCGCGCTGCTCGGCTCCAACGGGGCGGGCAAGACCACGGTGGTACGGATCCTGTCCACGCTGCTGCGCTCGGATGCCGGTGCGGCCACCGTGAACGGCTTCGACGTTGCCGCGCAGGCGGGAAAGGTGCGTGCGTCGATCAGCCTGACCGGGCAGTTCGCCGCGGTCGACGAGGTTCTCAGCGGGCGGGAGAATCTGGTGCTGGTCGCCCGGCTGCGGCGGCAGCGGGAGCCGGGTCGGGTCGCGGATGACCTGCTGGCCCGCTTCGCCCTCACCGACGCGGCGAACCGCCGGGTGGCGACGTACTCGGGTGGGATGCGTCGTCGCCTCGACCTCGCGATGAGTCTGGTGGGGAAACCACCGGTGATTTTCCTCGATGAGCCGACGACCGGGCTGGACCCGCAGGCGCGGCTGGAGGTGTGGCAGGCCGTCCGGGAACTCGCCAGCCAGGGTACGACGGTGCTGCTCACCACCCAGTATCTGGACGAGGCCGAGCAGCTCGCGGACCGGATCGCGGTCCTGCACGAGGGGCGCATCATCGCCAACGGCACGCTCGCCGAACTGCGGCGGCTGTTCCCGCCCGCGACCGTGGAGTACGTCGAGAAGCAGCCGTCCCTGGAGGACATCTTCCTGGCCATCGTCGGCGGCGGGGACACCGCCGTGCCGACCGCATCCACCGCACCGGTACGAGCAGCTAAGGACCCCCGATGACCGGCAACTTCCTCAGCGACACCACCGCCCTGACCCAGCGTTCCCTGCGCCACATCGCCCGCAGCCTGGACACCATCATCACGACCGCGATCACGCCGATCGTCCTTATGCTGCTCTTCGTCTACGTCTTCGGCGGTGCGGTCGACGCCGGCTCGGATAACTATGTGAACTACCTGCTCCCCGGCATCCTGCTCATTACTGTGGCGTCGGGCATCTCCTACACCGCGTACCGGCTTTTCCTGGACATGAAGGGCGGCATCTTCGAACGGTTCCAGTCCATGCCGATCGCCCGCTCGGCCGTACTGTGGGCGCACGTGCTGACCTCGCTGGTCGCCAACCTGATCTCGCTCGTGGTGGTGGTGCTGGTCGCCCTCGCGATGGGGTTCCGCTCCGGGGCGGGCGTGCTGGCCTGGTTGGCGGTCGCGGGGATCATGCTGTTGTTCACCCTGGCTCTGACCTGGCTGGCCGTTATCCCCGGGCTGGCCGCGACGTCCGTGGAGGGGGCGAGCGCCTTCTCCTATCCGCTCATCTTCCTGCCGTTTATCAGCTCGGCGTTCGTGCCCACGGAGAGCATGCCCGGCCCGGTACGCGCCTTCGCCGAGAACCAGCCGGTCACCTCCATCATCGACACGGTCCGCGGTCTGTTGGCGCAGCAGCAGGTCGGCGCCGACCTGTGGGTCGCCCTCGCCTGGTGCGTCGGCCTGTTCGCGGTCGCGTACGTCGTAGCCAGGGCCGTCTACCATCGCAAGGTCACGTGACGTTGGGACCCGGCGGGGAGGTAGCCATGCTGACGATCGGGCGGCTGGCCTCCTACGCCGGGGTTTCCATCCGTGCGGTGCGGCACTACCACCAGATCGGGCTCCTGCCGGAGCCGGAACGCGACGCCTCCGGCTACCGGAGCTACGACGCCGCCGCGGTGCTGCGCCTGATCCGGATCCGGACCCTCGCCGAGGCCGGCGTCCCGCTGGCCCGGGTCCGGGAGCTGCTCGATGCCGACCCGGAGACGTTCGCCGCTGCGAGGATCGAGGTCGACCGGGAGCTGCGGGCGCGGATCCGCACCCTCCAGGAGCACCGGCGGCGGGTCGCGCAGCTGGGCTCCGTCGAGTCGCTGGCGGTCCCCGAGGAGGTGGCCGACTACCTGAAGCGGCTCCGGGGCATCGGCGCACCGCCGATGCTCGTCGAGGCGGAGCGCGACGCGTGGATCCTGATGGCCGCGCGCTTCCCGGAGACGATCACGGAGATCATCGCCGACAAGGTGGCTCAGCTCGCTGACCCGAAGGTCCGCCGGCTCTACCAGCTCCTCAGCCGACTCGAGGTGGAATCGGAGAACGACGATCTACTGCGCGAGATCGCGGACCTGCTGAGCGACCAGTACGAGGAGGCGGCGGCGAACGGGGTGCTGGACCAGCAGGACGAGTTGATTCCGGACCAGGCGTTCGTCCGGTTGCTGGATTCGTTCTCCTTTGGTGCCCACCCCGTCGTCGCCCGGCTGGCCGAGTTGCTCGCCGAACGTGGCTGGACCGGATGGAGTCGGGTGGAGAGGCGCAAGCCCTGAGCCCGAGCCCGCGGCCGAACCCGTGCACTCATGGTCACTCTGGATGATCCATCGCGACGGCTGCTGTTACATCCAAGCTGGCGAACCTTCGATACTGTGCGGGGTCGCACGAGGGGGAGGTGCTGATGCATCCGGGATTCGCGGTTGATGTGGACGCCCTGGAGAGTGTGGGGGCGCAGGTGGAGGCGACGGCGGCGATGTTGCGGGAGTCGGTGCGGGTGGCTGGTGCCGGGCTGGCGCCGGCGTCGCCGCCGGGTTCGGCTGCGGTGGTCGCGGCGCAGGGTGCGGAGCGGGCATGGCTGGCGGAGCTGCGCCGGCTGGTGGAGGAGTTGGATGGCTTCGGTGCGGATTTGAGCGCTTCGGCGCGGGAGTATCGGGCCGCGGATGAGGTGAACGCTGATGGGTTGCGGCGCTCGGGGGTGCTACCGCGGTGAGTGATCTGACGTTGCGGGATGTGCTCGATTTCCGGCCGGATCCGTGGCATGAGTCGGCGCGGGTGTGGGGTCAGCTTGCGCAGGGGATCGACGATGCCGCTGAGCAGCTGATCCGGGGGAGCCGGGATCTTGTTCATGTGTGGCCGGACGGTCGGGCTTCGGCGGCTGCGGTGGGCAAGGGCGAGGCGTTGCGGGCTGAGGTGAGTAACGCGTACAACCCGGCGAAGCGGGTCGCGGATGCGTTGGAGCAGCACGCGTACGCGATGGTGGGGTTGCGGCGGCAGGCAGAGGAGATTGTCGCTTCGGCGCGGGTGGCTGGTTATCGGGTGGACATGGTGACTGGGGCGACTGCGCCGCCGCCGTCGGCGGACATGGCTGGTGGCTTGGATCGTGCCAGTCGGGCTACCGAGTCGGTGCTTCAGTATTTGCCGACGGTGGTGGAGTATGCGCGGGCGCAGGATGATGCGACTGCTAATGCCATTGCGGTTAATGTGCCGTCGCCGCGGGTGGGTTTCGGGACGGGTCAGCTCGATGGGGTTTCTCGTGGGGTGTTGGAGGCGCAGGCGGGGCGGAGTCCGGCTGAGATTCATGCGTGGTGGGAGTCGTTGACTCCGTTGCAGCAGGAGCAGGCGTTGCGGGAGTTCCCGGACCTGGTCGGGCAGCTGGACGGCATTCCGATCTCTGATCGGGACGTGGCCAACCGTACGGTGTTGGAGCGTCAGAGTGATCTATTGCAACAGGCGTTTCGCGCTGCTAATGAGCATCCTTACGATCACGAACTCCTGCCGGCCGATACGAGGCTATTGCTCGAGCGCGGGCGTGCTGAGCTGGCCAGTAAGCTGCGGGGCATCGACGCGATTACCTCCCGGTTGAACGATCCGAATCGGCCGGAGGCGTACCTCATCGGGTTCTCCAGCGACGGGGACGGTCGGGCGATCGTCTCGGTCGGCAACCCGGACACCGCCGAGAATGTGCTCACCTACGTGCCGGGCACTGGCGAGCAACTTTCCAGTGCCGGTGGCGGGCTGAAGCGTATGGACGCCATGGCCCAGGACGCCGCTTGGGCGGCGGGGGGTGAGAAGACGTCGGTGGTCTACTGGTATGGCTACGACGCGCCGGACGCGATTTCTGATGCTGGTGGAGAATCATACGCCGAGGGCGGCGGTCCGGTCCTAGACAGGTTCCAGAGTGGGCTGCGGGCTACTCACGATGCGGAGAGCCCGTCGCGCAACACGGTGCTTGGTCATAGTTATGGCTCTACGGTTATCGGTCACGCCGCTCGGGACTCTGACTTCGATGCTGATGCTGTGGTGTTCGTCGGTTCGCCTGGTGTTGGCGTTGATCACGCTTCCGAGTTGGCTGGCCTGCGCCCCGATCAGGTTTGGGCCACCACGGCGAAGCATGACATTATTGGTTTGGTTCCGGACTGGGGTTCCACGCACGGCAAGGATCCCAGTGAGGCTGACTTCGGGGCGCGGGTTTTCCGCAGTGACCCGGGTAGCTTCTCTGATATGACCGGCGCCCACTCCGCCTACTGGGAAGAAAATAATACTGCGCGCACAAATATTGCAGAGATTGTCACCGGTCAAGCTGGATAAAAGGTGAACTGACATGGCTTATCGGCGGGTAGGTGCCGTGCTGACCGCGGCTGTCTTGATCGCATTTACGACGGCTGGCTGTTTGGGAAAGGATAGCGCTATGCAACCTACCGAGACGCTTGCGCAAGCGGCTGAACGAGTTGAGGAGATTCTGCAGGAGGCGATCGCCCAGTTGCCGTCCGACGCTACTATCGATAGACGTCCTAACTTGGATGGTGTCCCGTGCGATCTTTCCACCGGGCCGGTGCTCTCGGAGCGAAGCGCTCAGGTTATCCCGCCCGTCTCCGGCACGTGGTCGGAGACCGATGTTTTGTCGATCCTTTCCGAGTTCTGGGAGCGCAGGGGCTACACGGCATTTATCGACGAGAATTCTAGCAACCAGCACCGCTACTTCGTCCGAACCGACGATGGCTACAAGCTTTCGGTTCGTACTTATGATCGGGGTGGGCATTACGATGTCCGCCTGGGTGCTAGCTCACCTTGTGTGTGGGAGTTTGGGACGCCTGGGCCGCAGTAGTGGCGGGGTCACATCCAGTCGACCGGCGAGGTGGTGCGGTCGGTAGCGAAACGCGGGTGGTTTCGGGCTTGACCTTGACGCAGCGTCAACCTTGCACGCTGGGGTCATGTCGATAGATCTTCAGCGGACGCCGGGGCAGGCCCGGGAGCCGGCGATCCAGGGGCGCGGCCTGCACCCCGCGCTCAGTCCTGGCGGGGGTCCAGGACGACGACCGGGATCTCGCGGGTGGTCTGCTTCTCGTACTCGAGGTACTGCGGGAAGATGCCCGTCATCAAGGGCCAGAGCCGCTCGCGCTCGTCCGGCGTTGCCGGGCGCGCCGTGACCGTGAACTTCTCCGTCTTCACCTGCACCGACGCCTCGGCCTCGGCCATCAGGTTCTCGTACCACAGCGGGTTGCGGGGCTTGGCTCCGTTTGAACCGGCCACCACGAAGCTGTCGCCGTCGCGGCCGTAGATGAGGGCAGTGCGGTAGAGCTTGCCACTGCGCCGTCCCTTGTACGTCAGCAGCAGCGACGGGTACCCGTAATAGTCGTGGCCCACCTCGCCGCCGGTGGCCAGGTACTGCTGAATGTGGCTGGACACCCAGGGCACCTTACTGTTCTCCACCCCGTTGGCAGCCGGCTCCGGAGCGGCCCCCGGCCTGGCCGTCGCCTGGATGGCGTTCCAGTAGACCTCCTCAGGCTGTTCACCCACGAAGGTCCGGTCGTCGGTGAAGCGGACGATCGGCACACTGGTGGCCCCCGCCTCCCGAACCAGGCGCAGGCCTTCGCGTACTTGTTGCTCGACTCCTGCGTCGTCGGATGTTACGCCCAACTCCTCCGCGAGCCGGTCCAGCGTGTGCGGGTCGCCGATGTTCAGCCCGTCGGTGAAATGCGCCCGGAAGAGCCGCTCAACCGCCCGCTCCGCCAGATTCTGCCGGGCCGCGCGAGCGACCAGGGTGTGCGCGCCGAAGGTGCCGGTGGCGATCGCCCGCTCGTAGTGCAACTCCAGGCCGTCCTGCGTGGCTGCGGCAGCCAGGTGACCAACGCTGCCGACGGCCGCTGCGCCGAACGTTTGCTCCAGCGCCTCCAACAGTGGCGATCCCGTTGTCGGCGCCCCGGGTGCCAGCTCGAACGGCGCGAACCGGATCTCGATGTCACCGCCCTGCTCTCGCCATCGGGCCACGGCGCGCTCCAGCCTGGTGAAGCCGATGTACGAGTGCACGCAGATGAAGTCCAGCACCATGTCCACGTGTAGCTTGCCGTCCACGTTGCTCATGAGTCCAATTTTTTAACCTCAACCTAGATTGAGGTCAAGCAGTTCCCCGCTGGAATTCAGTAGGGGCTGTGCCATGCGCGAGGCGCGGATCACCGAGCGGGTTAGGGTCCGTCGTTAACGGCAGTAGACGCGGAAAAGGCCCGGCCTCCGTGAGGGAGCCGGGCCTTTTCCGGGGCTGGTCAGTGTCGCTTGGCGAAGTCGACGAAGGTTTGCCACACCGTCGGGTGGAACTGGAGGGTGCCGCCGTCCCGGTCCTTGGTGTCGCGCACGAGCACGACGCTGGGCAGGTTGTCGGCCACCTCGACGCACGACCCGCCGTTGGATCCGGACCGCGTTGATTTGTGCCACCGGGCACCAGTCATGTCCATGTCTGCGCCGCCTTTTTGATCAGGTCGAGGGACTGCCTGCGGGGGAGGGCCTCACCCCGGACCGCCTCCCACGTTCGCTGGAGGGTAGCAAGGTCATCGGCTCCGTTCACCACCTGCGCGCGCACCTGGTGATCGAGGTGGGTCACCATCGAGCCGTCGCCGAGAGTGGCCAGGATGAAGCCGCCCTGTAGCCCAGGGTAGATGCCGGCCTCGTCTGGCACCACGAGGATCTGCACGTGCGGTAGCTCCGCCATCTTCACCAGGTGGGCGACCTGCTCGGCCAGCACGCCCGGCTGGCCGACCACCGGCCGGCGGAGCACCATCACGTCGATGACCGCCACGAGTTGGACGGGCTGGTCACCGGAGAGAATCGCTTGCCGCCCAAGTCGGGAAAATACCCGCTGCTCAAGGTCATCGGTGTAGAGCAGGTTGTGCGACAGGGTTGCCCGCGCGTATGCCTCCGTCTGTAGCAGGCCGGGTACCCACGCCGGCTCGTACCAGCGGAGTAGGGTCGCTTCCTGCTCGAACTCGATCCACTCGCGCAACCAGTCCGGGTCGGCCTTGGCGAGTTGCCGGAGCATCCGGCTGAATCGGCCGTCCTGACCCTCCCGGAACGCGGGGTCGTGGGCCCGGTCGACCGCGACCGCGTAGTCCGGCGTGAGGGGACGGCCGCCGGTCTCGACGGCGCTCACGTGCGACGCCGAGTAGCCGATGCTGCGGCCGAAGTCCTCCTGACTGAGAGCCAGGGTTTGGCGAAGTAAGCGAAGCTCCATCAGCACGTAGTCCATGACACTGCCCATCGCTGCCCACTTTCTGCTCGGTTTTTCGCGCGTCTCCTCACGGCTGCCCATCGCTGCCCAATCAGGCCCAAGATCTGCTCGATCAGCGTGAGCAGGTATCGAAACCCGGCCGGTCCTATCGAGACTGTCACTCATGCGGACCTGTTCTTCGCCGAGGGTAGCGGGGATGGGTCCTGCCCAGGGCCCCGCCCGCATTCGGCAAGAGCGGGTGGGGCCCTGTCCAAGGACACCAGGAGGTAGTCGTGAAGATCCGTTGGTTCAGCCGCCGCCGGAGGAACAAGCCGCCGACCGGGGCGCACCGATCGAACGCCCCGTACCGTCCCGCGGTACCACCACCAAACCGGCCGGCGAACCGGCCACCAAATCGGCCACCAACCCGGCCAGCGAGCCTGCCGGTCAACCTGCCGGCGTGGATGACCCAACCCACCCTCGCCGAACCCCAACCCGGACGCGTCGGCCGACTCACCCCCGCCCAGGAGTGGCGAGCCAACGGAGGCCGCTGGTGAACCACCACCACCTCCCCCAACCACGACTCGGCCCCCACCCCCAACACCCCCGCCACCGAACAGGAAACCGGCCACCCCACACACCACTACGACCCATGTGGGCCTGCCGCGCCTGCGGCCACCCCTGGCCCTGCGCCGAAGCCCGCCTCCTCCTCAAAGCCGAATACGACACCCGGCACCCAAGCCTCACCATCTACCTCGCCGGACTCTGCTACGAAGCCATGCACGACCTCTACCACCTCAACCCCCACGACGGACCAAACCCACGGGAGCTGTTCGACCGCTTCGTCGCCTGGGGGCCGTTCCGGCGGTCGGCCGGAACGGGCCCGGGGTGAGGCCCGCGGTGGCGGACCGCGAGCCCCAGTCGCCGGTCAGCCGAGCACGACCTCATGTCGGTACGCCTGCACCCGGGCGCCGTCAACGAGGACAACCTCCACCCGGCTCCCATCGTCGGCGTGCCGCTGCACGGCGTGAATCGGCTTACCGGCATGCTCGGCGATCCGGTCCTGGTCGGCGCGATCGGGCCGGAAGACCCAGTTCAGGTTTACGGGATTGTTCGACACCTGCACCCCCGGATTGGCACGTTTGTTCGAGCACCGAGTTTAGTCGCGCCAGCGCCCACGTCGGTGCGCGACACGTCGGCCGTACGGTCACAGCCAGGTCCTAGGATGTGGGTGTGCCTGCCCGATCCTCTGCGCCGCGACGTGCCACCGGCTCACGGAAGCAGCGAGAACCCCGTAGCCCGGTCCCCCCGACCGAGGTCAGCCACTGCGAGGCGACGGCGCTGGAGCCGGAGTCGACGCTGGAACGCCAGGCGCTCTACCGGGTGCGGCTGGCCGGCCAGGACGCCGCCACGGTGACTTTTCGGCAGTGCCGGTTCCGTGGGGCGGACCTCTCCGAGTGCCGGCTGGATCAGGTGGTGTTGACCGACTGCCTGGTGACGGATTCCAGCTGGGCAAATCTGCGCGCCGACGGCGGAGAGCTGGCCCGGGTGCGGCTGGAGCAGTGCAGGATGACCGGCGTGACGGTGGCGGACGGCGTACTGCGGGATGTGACCCTGGTGGGGTGCCGCGTGGACCTGTCGGCGTGGCGGATGACGACCTTTGACGCGGTGCGGTTCGAGGACTGCAACCTTCAGGGCGCCGACTTCACCAACGCGGACCTGCGGGGTGCGACGTTTCGGAGCTGCGACCTGACCGGGGCGGTGTTCCATCACGCGTCGATGGAGGGCACCCGGTTTCGGGGCTGCACCCTGGCCGGTGTCGGCGACTTCTCCAGTTGGCGTGGCGCCGTGGTGGACCACGAAGATCTGATCAGCCTCTCGTACGGCCTGGCCCAGGCGGCCGGCATCCGCGTTGAGGGCTGACGGCGGGCCGCCGACACTGCTGGCGGCCCGCCGTGGCACTGGTGGGTCAGTAGACCCAGGCGTCGTACGCGTCCAGGGCCTCCACCACCGGCTGGTGGTAGCCGCGGGCGTTGTCGTTGGGGCAGCCGCCACCCTGGCCGCCGGAGTGGATTCCAAGTGCGAAGTTGTCAGCGAAGACAGCGCCGCCGCTGTCGCCCGAGGCGGAGCAGATGTCGGTGACGATCAGGTCGTAGACTGGGCCTTCCGGATAGTTGGCCGTGCCGTCAACAGCGAGCACTGTGCCGCTGTGTGTCCCGGTGGTGGAGCCGGTGCGGGTGACGTCCTGGCCGACCCAGGCGTAGCCGCGGGCGGTGATATCCCGCCAGCTGCCGTCGACCTTGACGTGGCCGTAGCCGTGCTTTCCTTCTTCGTAGCGGACGATGCCGTAGTCGTCTCCCGGCCAGCTCTTGTGGATCGCGGCTCCCATCAGGTCTGTCCTGCTGGAGTCCGCATACCAGTTTTCGGTCCCGGTGATGCAGTGCCCGGCGGTGAGGAAGTAGTAGTCGTTGTCGTCCTTCACATTGAAGCCCAGGCTGCAGCGGTATTTCTGGTTCCAGACCTTTTCGCCGCCGATGACGTCGGTGCTGAGGGTGCCGGTGTGGGCTTCGATGCGGACGGCGCCGTTGGTGCGGGCGGCTGCTGCTTTGACTTGGGTGAGTTT
>NZ_JABZED010000005.1:4052-4250 GCF_013416675.1 Salinispora sp. H7-4 | reverse complement strand
GTGAGGGCGTGGCCGTTGATGGCGGGTAGGTCGTGGGTGAGGGTGGTGCCGGCCGGTGCGGTGGTGGTGCGGGTGGTGGTGTCGGGGTAGGTGGCGATCAGCGGTATGTCGGTGGTGTGGGCGTCGTCGTAGCCCATGTCGATGAGGTCGGTGATGTTGAACAGTCGTTGGTCGAGTCGGTCGTCGGCGAGGAGGGGT
>NZ_JABZED010000005.1:2469-3988 GCF_013416675.1 Salinispora sp. H7-4 | reverse complement strand
TTGGCTTCGTCGGGTAGGACGTAGAGGTCGTCGCCGTGTTGTTGGACGCTGAAGCCGCCGGTGGTGTCGTCGGGTTGGTCGACCTCGGTGAGGGTTTTGCCGTCGGGGAGGGTGCGGACGGTGACGATGTCGCCGGTGACCAGGGTGACGGTGTGCGTTTCCGGGGTGGTCGCGGGT
Organism: Salinispora sp. H7-4; assembly: GCF_013416675.1. Taxonomy (NCBI): domain Bacteria; kingdom Bacillati; phylum Actinomycetota; class Actinomycetes; order Micromonosporales; family Micromonosporaceae; genus Salinispora; species Salinispora sp. H7-4. The sequence continues at coordinate 3,811 of NZ_JABZED010000005.1, read as the reverse complement.
GTGGCGATCGTGTGTGTGCCGGTGACTGTGCCTGCGGGTGTGGTTGTCGGGGGTGGGCCGGCGGTCGCGGCGGCGGGATGGATCGCGGCGGCGGAGGCCGTGATCATCCCGGCCGCGACGACCGCGGCGATCAGCCGCCGTCGATGTGACCCGCTGGTGGTGAAGGGTCCTGGATGGGAAGACATGGCACGGTTTTACCGTCGATCGTCCGTTGAATGAACAGCTAGCGGCCGGCGGGTAACCGCCACGACGTCACTCCGCCACCGCGTGACAGCGACTCCACTGCCGGGCATCACGATCGGTCCGGCGGAAGAAGAGGGGCTCTTCGTGCGGCACATTCGTCTGCATTGGGTTGGGCCTGGCAGGGGTCCCCGGGACATGTCGGTTCGGGGACCCCTGCCGGTTTTGGTCAGCGTAGGCCGTAGGCGCGGATGAGTTCTTGTCGGATGGCGAAGCCGGTGTCGGTTTCGGCGGCGGCGCGTACGGAGATGAAGCTGTCGGGTTGCTTCGGTAGTTTCAGGGTTGCGGTGTGGCGGTTGTTGTCGCCCGGGGTGAGGGTGATGGGTTGCCAGGTGGTGCCGTCGTCGTAGGAGACCTCAAGCCCCACCGCGGTGATGGTGCCGGTGCCGGAACCGCCCGGCTGCGGCCTGGGGGTGATGCTGATGTCTTGGGACGTGCCCGCCTCGACGTCGCCTCGTAGGTCGGTCTCCAACTCGTAGTCGAGCTGCAGCAGCGTGATCGGTTCCGCGGAGCCGGGGTCGGCGTCGTTGGTGCTGGAGATGAAGTCCCACTCGGTGTGGGTACGGGTCGACAGCCCCCACTCCTCGGCTGGGCGCGATGCGTCCAGCACCAGCCGGTACGGCAGCGTCCCGGCCGGAACCTCCTTGCCATGCAGATCAGCGCGATTCGCTGCCTCGTGCAGCAGGGTCTCGCCCTGGTAAAGGGCGATGTTGGTGGTCGGCACCGAGTCAAAGGGGTGAAGTCCGATGTAGTCAAGTTCGGCGCTCGATGGGCTCCAGGGCTGCGGGTAGAGAGTCATCCGATTCTGGTATCGGCTGTTTTGGACAAGGGTGCTCTGGTTGAAGGCCGGTCGGATGGCGGGGGCGAACCAGTCCAGCCGGGTGGTCGTGCCCTTGGCGTAGGTGCGTACGTCCGCCGCGACGTAAAGGTCACGCTGGACGTGGGTCTCGTGCCAGTCGATCCCTGGGGTGACCCATTCGGTGCGGGTGCCGGGGTGCCACTCTGGCTCGTACGTCCCGAGCACGGTGCCGAGGGTGCTCTCGGCGCGGTAGCCCTCACCAATGGTGTCCTGGACGGCGTGGTGGCGGGCGTCGATTCGGGC
>NZ_JABZED010000005.1:1374-2352 GCF_013416675.1 Salinispora sp. H7-4 | reverse complement strand
CCAGGTCGTGGTGGCTGGGGTGGTAGGTGAGGGGCTGGTCGGGCACCTGGTCCCGCCAGACCCGGGCCAGGTCGTAGATGGTGTCGGCGTACTCCTTCTGGGTGACCTTCAGTGGCGGCATGCCGTGTTTGGCGAGTGTGATCAGGATGTTTCCGATGTCGCGGTGGACGCTGGCCACCGGGATGGGGGAGTCGCCGACCCATTCGGAGAGGACTCCGGGGCGGTCGTTGACAACCAGGAGGAGTTCGGCTCCGGCGGCGGCTGCGGCGGCGGCCCGGTCGGCTGCGCTGATGTCGTCGCTGCGGGTGATGACGGCGATTTTGCCGTCGGCGTCGACGTTGGCGTAGTCCTCGGGGGTGCCGGTGCCGGCGTAGACGGGGCGTAGCCATTGGGCGCCGGTGGTGATGGTGCTGCCGGCTTGGGCCAGGGCGTCGATGGGGAGCAGGCCGAGGGCGCGCAGGCTCAGGACCGGCTCACCCTTACGCCACCAGGCCACCATGCTGAACGCGCTCTCGGTGGGCTCCTCCGTCGGCAGGACATACAGGTCGTCGTACGTGTCCGAGATGTTGTGGGCGTAGCGGAAGGGGCTGCCTTCGGGGTAGTCGACGACGTATTCGAGTTTGCGCTGCCGGTTTTCGGTGCGTTGGGGGGCGGTGGTGTCGAGTAGCCGGGCCTGGCTGGCGTCCAGGTTCACCTCGGTTGGTTTGTCGAGCACGACTCCCGGGGCGACCAGCAGGGCGAGGCCGAGGGAGTCAGCCCGTTCACCCGGAATATCAATCTCGGCGTGCAGGGTGTAGGTCCCGGGTGCGAGGCGCAGGGTTCGCTCACCGTCGACGGCGACGTATCCGCCGAACCTTTCCCCGGCAATGTTTATCAGGACGGTTCCGCTGGTGGGTTCGCCGTTGCGGTCGCGGAGTGTGATGGTGAGGTCGTAGCGTTCGTCTTCTTTGATGAGGCCGAGGCTGGTGCGGGTGATGG
>NZ_JABZED010000005.1:641-1255 GCF_013416675.1 Salinispora sp. H7-4 | reverse complement strand
GTTTCACCGGTGGTGGGGTTGGTGCCGATGAGGTAGCCGGTGTGTTGGCCGATGTCGGCTGTCGTTGGGTCGCCGGTTACCGGGACGTCGATCTGGCCTTTGGCGGGGACGGTGACGGTGGGGGTGTTGAGGGTGAATGCGTTGTTGCCGGTGGTGGTGAGGTTGAGGGTGACGGGGGTGGTGCTGGTGTTGGTGAGGGTGACCGCCTTGGTGATGGGGGTGTCGGTGGGTTGGTGTGGCCAGTCGAAGTAGCCGAAGAACATTGAGCCGGTGGCCTGCACGGTCCTGTTTACCGCTGCCGCTACGTCCAGTCGGCCGGTGCCGACCTGGTAGGGGGTGTAGGTGTCGCTGAGAGCTTGGGTGCTGCTCGTCAGGGCGTTCTTGAGTTGGGTGTTGGTCCAGTTGGGGTGTTGTTGGGTGAGGATGGCGGCGGCTCCGGCGACGTGTGGGGCGGCCATGGAGGTGCCGTCTTTGCTGTGGTACATGCCGTCGCCGGTGCTGTGTTGGGAGCGGGCGGCGTTGATGGCGACGCCGGGTGCGGTGAGGTCAGGTTTGAGTGCGCCGGTGCGAGCGAGGGGTCCGGCGCTGGAGAACCTGGCGAGTTGGTCCTGTTT
>NZ_JABZED010000005.1:361-525 GCF_013416675.1 Salinispora sp. H7-4 | reverse complement strand
GTCGACGGCGCCGACGGTGAGGGCACTTTCGGCGGTGCCGGGGGTGCCGATGAGTCCGCCGTTGTTGTTGCCGGCGGCGATGACGAAGAGGGTGTCGTGTTCTGCGGAGAGGGTGTCCACGGCGAGGGTCAGTGGGTCGAGTCCGTCGGTGCGGGATGGGTCGC
>NZ_JABZED010000005.1:0-242 GCF_013416675.1 Salinispora sp. H7-4 | reverse complement strand
CCGAGGCTCATGTTGATGATGTCGGCGCCGGATTCGGCGGCCCATTGCATGCCGGCGATGACCCAGGAGTCCTGGCCGATGTTGTCGTTGTTGAGGACTTTGCCGATGAGTAGGTCGGCTGCGGGTGCGACGCCGGTGTTGTCGCCGTTGGAGGCGGCGCCGGTGCCGGCGACGGTGGAGGCGACGTGGGTGCCGTGTCCGTTGACGTCGGTGGTGTCTTCGTCGGGGACGAAGCTCACCAT
>NZ_JABZED010000004.1:11854-232302 GCF_013416675.1 Salinispora sp. H7-4 | reverse complement strand
CCCAGACTCGACACCTGGATGATCATCGAAAGGCCGCGCCCGTCTCTATACCACCATGATCCGGAGCGTCCCCACCCAACCGGCCACAACGGTCATATCGCTACCTTGCCGGAGCCCTGGCCGACGCCGTGCTGCTCTTCGACGGCGTCTTTCTCCTGCGCCCAGAATTGATCGACCGGTGGGACCTGCGTGTCTTCGTGTCGACAGCCCTCGACAAGACCGTAGCTCGTGCCGTGATCCGAGAGAGCCGGGTGTCATCCCGGGCTGATATCGAACGACGCTGGCGGGAACGTTACCTTCCTTCTCAGCAGCTCTACTTCGCCACGGTTCACCCGATCGACCACGTCGATGTCATCGTGCACAACGACGAGCCTCGGCTACCGGCCTGGGAGATTCGGCCCCACTGACCGAAGGCATTCGGTTTTGGGCGTGCAGTGCGCCGGGCCGTGGGAGGACAGCGTGTTTGGGCTCCGGTCGCTGATGTGGGCCGGCTGATGTGCGGGCGGGCGGCTCGCCACCTCTGCCCGATGCCGGTGTTCTCCAGTAATGCGGCAGGATGGTTTCCGCGATCGCTGACATGATCGGGGACGTGTTGGAGACCTCGGCCCGCCTGCTTGAACTGCTGTCACTGCTTCAGCTCAGGCGTGACTGGACGAGCGCCGAGCTCGCCGGCCGACTGGAGGTGAGTACGAGGACGGTGCGCGCCGACGTCGCCAAGCTGAGGTCGCTTGGCTATCCCGTGGACGCGCGCCCGGGCGTCGCGGGTGGATACCGGCTGGCTGCCGGTACGGCAATGCCGCCACTACTGCTCGACGACGACGAGGCCGTCGCGGTCGCGGTCGGGCTGGGTGCGGTCGCGACCCAGCGGCTCGGTGTCGAGGAGACATCGCTGACCGCGCTCGCGAAGCTGGAGCAGGTGCTGCCCTCGCGCCTCCGTCGGCGCGTTGCGGCGGTACGGGAGGCGACGAGCGTTGTTCCGGGGGCACGGCCGCCGCTGGATCTGTCGGTTCTGGGCGCGGTCGCCGCCGCGATCCGCGGCAACGAGCGGCTCCGGTTCGGCTACACCAAGCCGGGCGGCGGCGAAGGGATTCGCCATACCGAGCCGCAACGGCTGGTCAGCTGGGGTTCGCTCTGGTATCTACTCGCCTGGGACCTCGAGCGGGACGACTGGCGGGTCTTCCGGGTTGACCGCATGACTCTGCACACACCGACGGGGGTGCGGTTTCAGCCGCGCGTGATCCCGGCGGACAACGTCGTCGAGTACGTCGTCGGACGGGTCAGCAAGGCGGCTTGGACATACCGCGCCCGGGTGCTCGTACATGCTCCCGCCGCCACCGTCGCCGCGAAGCTCCGCATCCCGGTCGACATCGAGGTGGTTGACGACTTCACCTGCCAGGTCGAGCTGGGTGCCGACCACCCCGACCGGCTCGCGCTGTGGATGACACAGCTCGACCTTGACCTCGAGGTGATCGACGGAGCCGAACTCGCGGCGGCGTTCGCGCGCCTCGCGACGCGCTTCCGCCGCGCGGCGGTTGGCGCAGCCCCACCTGAAGCTTGACTCCCGACGAGCCCCAGCGTGGTGACCTGGCGGGGCTACCCGCGGGGGAGGTTGATGTCCCCGCTGATGTCCAGTTCGTAGTGGCAGCCTTCGACGAGCCGGTTCAGCCGGTCGGTGATCTCCTCCGGGTCGAGGTCGAGGCTGTCACACAGGTCGCGGTGGGCGCATAGGAGTGGATCGGTGATCTCCTCCGGTTGGGTCCGGGCGATGTGGTAGGCGTCGCGGAGGTGTCCGGAGAGGTCATCCCAGACGAGGATGGCCTCTTCGACCAGGTCGAGCATCTCAAGACTGGCAGGCCGAGCGCACAAGATCTCGACCTCGGTGGCCAGGCGGTGACCAGCGGCCTCCACGTCGGAGATTTCCCACCTGCCGGTGGTTGCGTTCGAGGCGTCATGGAGGGCGGCCCGGAAGTCCTGCAGCCCCGTGTGATTCGCGCCGTGCAGCATGTTGGCCTCGGTCAGCAGTCGGGTGGCGAAGAGGCGGTCGCGGACCGCGTGCCCCGCGACGAGGTCGGCCAGCTGACGGGGCGCCAGCCGTTGCGCCGCCCGCAGGTAGTCCTCGTGGTCGGGCGGCACCGAGACGGCGCTGGGTGGCGTGGCAGCACCGGAGAAGGCGACGTCGTTGTCGAAGGCGGTTAACGCGACTGCGACCGCATGTGCGCAGAGGTCTTCGCCGGCAATGCCGCAGTCGCACTCACCGGTGAAGCTGCCGGCAACGACGCCTACCCATGGCTGCACGGCGGTACCGCGGTCATGGACCACGGCCTGGATGCCGCCACCGGTCAGTTCCAGGTCGCCGACGCCATCGGTGGAGAGTAGCCGGGTCGACGCCTCGCGTACGGCGGAGGGAACGGAGTCATGGAACGCCTGAACATCAATTCGGACCGCCATGGGGCTGCACCCTACCCTCGGGCTGGAGGCGGGCGGCGTTGAGCTTGGCCCGGAACTACGGCAGCGTCGACGTTCAGTCGCACTGCGTACGGGTCGCAACGGCGATCCCGTCGGTCCACCAGGACGATCGACGCTGGCGAGTTGGGCGGTCATCGGGTCAGGCTTCCTCGGGCCACCGACGGGGGAGCCGAGAGGGGAGCCGGTACCGATGAGTGTGATCGTGGCGGAGATGGCCTGGCCACGGCGCTCGTGCGGGGCGGGCCGGCCGTCGAATCCGGGTGCCGGGACCTGTCTCCGGCGGGGACAGGTCGAACGGCCCTAGGTGCTCCGGGTTTATCCGGGCAAGGTAGATGTATTCCCCACATCACGGTCGGGAGGTCGGCTCATGTGTAACTACTGCGGTTGTCGGGAGTTCCCGCTGATCGGGCAACTGACCGCCGAACACGAGGCGATCGCCAACGCCGCCGGACGGCTGCGTACGGCGATCACGGCGGGTGCGGACAACCGGGTTGATCTCCTCGACGACCTGCTTACGCTGCTGATGCCGCACACCGAGACCGAGGAACGCGGCCTCTTTCTCGAGCTGCGCGCCGAGGGCAGCCTCACCGAAGCGGTGGAGCAGCTCTGCGACGAGCACGACGACATCCACGGGGTCCTCAGTACCGTCGACCGTGCGGCACCGGACTGGCCGGCGGTGCTGGCTGCCTTGGACCGGCTGCACCGGCACATCGACAACGAGGAACACGGGCTGTTCCCAGCCGCGGTCATCGCGCTGCCGATGTCCGCCTGGGACCGGCTGACCCCACCGCAATCGGACACCGCGGACCAACAGGCATGATGCCACCGCGGACCGAGCGGCAGCGCCCGATCGGGACGAACCAGCAGCAGGCAGCACGCCGGAGACCGGCGGCGCCGGTGCGGGCCCCGAAGCAGAACGTCGGGGAACGTCCCTTCATCGTGATCTGGGAGGCCACCCAGGCGTGCCCGCTCGCCTGCCTGCACTGCCGGGCCTCCGCCCGCCCCGACCGGGACCGAGCCGAGCTGAACACCGAACAGGCCACCGCACTGATGATGCAGGTGGCCGAGTTCGGACGTCCCGCGCCGCTGTTCGTGATTACGGGCGGGGACCCGTTCCAGCGCCCCGACCTGGAGTTGTTGGTCCGGCGCGGCACCGAGCTCGGCCTGCCGGTGTCGGTATCACCGTCCGGCACACCCACCCTCACCCGCCCGGCGCTGGCCGCCCTGCGTGCTGCCGGGGCACGGGCGGTTTCACTCAGCCTCGACGCGGCCACCGCCGCCGGACACGATGGATTCCGGGGTGTCCCCGGAGTGTGGGATCTGACCATGCAGGCCTGGCGGGACGCCGCCGACCTTGGCCTCAAGGTGCAGATCAACAGCACCGTGACCCGGGATAACGTGCACGATCTGGCGGAGCTGGCCGCCCAGGTACGCGACTCCGGCGCCCTGCTCTGGAGCGTCTTCTTCCTCGTCCCGACCGGACGGGGTCAGGCACTGCGGAGCCTGGACGCTGCCCAGACCGAGGACGTGCTCAACGTGCTGTACGACCTCGGTGAGACCATCGCGGTCAAGACCACCGAGGCGCACCACTTCCGTCGGGTCTGCCTACAACGCGAGGTGCTGGCCCGGCGGGGCGACGACCACGTCCGCCTCCTCGGCCTCGGGCGGCTGTACCGGCACCTGCGCGACGACCTCGAATCGCGCGGCTTGATCGGTACCGCCGGCCGGGTCCGGCGTGCGCCGCTACGGGTGAGTGCCGGCAACGGGTTCGCCTTCGTGTCCCACCGCGGCGACGTGCACCCCAGCGGCTTCCTGCCGGTAGCGGCTGGCAACGTGCGGCAGCGATCGCTCCGCGACATCTACCGGGATTCGGCGCTGTTCACCGCGCTGCGTGATCCAGAGCGGTTGAAGGGTCGCTGCGGTGTCTGCGAGTTTCGTTCCGCCTGCGGCGGATCACGGGCCCGGGCGTACGCGGTGACCGGCGATATCTGGGCCGAGGAACCGTCGTGCGGCTATCAGCCCGGCTCGTTTCCATATCAGACGGAACTGGCGCTTTGCGGGAGCTTGTGACGGGCGTCGGCGCATATTTAGCAATACATCTACGAAACGGGTCATCGTCAAACTGGGATCGGCCGATGGCGCGTGGATCCGATTGGTTGGTTGAGCCGCAGTCCGCCTAGGATCCCCGCATGTCCACCGCGCCGGTACTCACCACCGACCTCGCTACCGCCTATCGCGAGCTCTCCGACCTGCGCGCTGGCGTGCTGGACGGTGACTGGGCCGCGCTGCGGCATGTGGTCGACGGCCAGCGCCCGGCTGCCCGGACCGAGATGATCTCTTACGCAGGCGACCTGCCACCGACCGCGGCACTCGCCCAGCGGCAGGTCGAGGCCGACCCGGCCGACGGGCTCGCCGCCGCGCTGCTTGGCAAATGCCTGATCGTGAAGGCCTGGGAGGTGCGTACCGGCTATCGGGCCCAGTACGTCAGCCAGGACCAGTTCCGTGAATTCCATCGGATCCTGCGTGGCGCCGAACGGATGTTGATTGACGCCGCCGCGTACCAGCCGGGTGACCCGGCGGTCTGGTATTGCCGCCTACTCACCGCCCGGGGTCTGGAACTCGGCCATTCAGAGGCGCGCCGCCGCTACGACCGGCTCGCCGAGAGCGACCCGCACCATCTGCCGGGGCAGCTGCAGTATCTGCAGCAGATCTGTCCGAAGTGGGGTGGCTCGTACCACGAAATGCACTCCTTCGCCTGGAACGCGATGCTGGCTGCGCCGGAGGGTGCGGCACAGGGCAGTCTTGTCGCCCAAGCCCACTACGAGCACCTGACCGACCTGGCGGGCACCGAACGGGCCGACTACCGCAAGGACCAACGGGTCCGGGAGGAGCTACGCGAGGCTGCCGCCCGATCGGTGCTGCATCCGGCTTTCGGCACGGAACACGGCTGGGTCGAGGCGGTGAGCCGGTTCGCGCTGATCTACAGCGTCCTCGGCGACCACGCCCTCGCGGCCCCGTACTTCGCCGCGATCGGCAACCTGGTCAGTGAGAGTGTCTGGGGATACTTCGATGACCCAGTGAAAAGTTTCGACGAGCTTCGCCGTAAGGCGATGGCGAAAGGTGACTGGCGATGATCCGGCAGCTGGAGGTCGACGGGGTGCCGGCGCTGCTCGCACCGACTACGGGGCCCACCCACGCCGGACTCATGTTTCGGGTTGGTCAGGCCGACGAGACCCTGGCTCGGCGTGGGATCACCCACCTGCTGGAACATCTCGTGTTGCACCCGTTGGGAACCGCCGACTATCACTACAACGGCACCACCGGTAGCGTCGTCACCCACTTTCACCTACAGGGGTCGGTTGACGACATCACCACATTTCTGACTGGTGTGTGCAAGAGTCTGCGCACGCTGCCGGCCGGTCGGGTGGAGACGGAAAAAGCGATCCTGCGGACCGAGTGGAACAGCAAGTCCGGCTCCAGCCTGGACGACCTGCCGCTGTGGCGATACGGCGCCCGCGGGCACGGCCTGCTCAGCTATCCCGAGTGGGGCCTGCACGCGGTCTCCCTGGAGGACCTGCAGGACTGGGCCCGACGCTACTTCACCAAGGAAAACGCGGTGCTGTGGCTGGCGGGAGCGGACCTACCGGCCGGGCTGCGGATCGACCTTCCATCCGGCCAGCGGATGCCGGTCCCAGCGCCGTCGTCGGCGCTGCCCCAGACCCCCGCCTTCTTCTCCGGCTCCGGCGGCCTGACCGCCATCAACGCCGTGGCTGCCCGTAGCGTGACCGCCAGCGTGTTCGCCGGGGTGCTGGAGCGGGAACTCTTTCAGGCACTGCGCCAACGGGACGGACTGTCCTACACCGCTGCCACCAACTACGAACCGCGTGGCGACGGGTACGCGACCATAACCGCACTCGCCGATGCCCTGCCCGAGAAGCAGGATGCGGTGCTCGGTGGATTCATCGACGTTCTGGCGAAGGCTCGGGTCGGTCGGATTGACGAGGCGAACATCGCCGCGGTGATCGGCAAGGCCACGGAGGCGCTCTCCGCTGAGGACGTCGACAGCGCCCGGCTCGCCTCGGCCGCGTTCGACGTGCTCACCGGGGACGGCTTTACCGCCAGCGACGACCTGCTACGACAGGTGAAGGAGGTTAGCCCGGAAGCGGTGCACGAGGTCGCGACGGACGTACTCGCTGACTCGTTGCTGATGACGCCACGTGGGCGTACCGCGGACTGGGCCGGATTCGTCGCTGCGCCGACCTCGTCGACCACGGTGGTTACCGGCACCGACTATCCCGGGCGGGGCGGTCTGACACAGCGGGTCGTCGTCGGGACCGACGGGGTGAGCCTGGTCGGCCAGGGCGGTGACGAGTTCGTCACCGTCCACTACGACACGTGTGCCGCGCTGCTCACCTGGCCGGACGGCGGCCGACAACTCCTTGGTGCGGACGGCATCTCGGTTCGCCTCGAGCCGACTCTCTATCAGGGCTTGACCACCCAAGCGGTGGATCAGGCGGTACCCGCGCAGGTTCGGGTGGATCTGCCGGCCCGTGATCCGGCGGAGATCCCGCAGCCGCCCCCGGTTTCCCGGCGACCCGGTGTCTTTCGTCGTTTCCGTAGTTTCCGCACCCGGAAGAAGGCTCGCGTCGTCACCCTCGGTTGCGTCGCGGCCGGAGTCGTCGGCCTTTCCGCGACGGCGTTCATTGGCGCGATGACCGGCCGGGTGGAGCTGAGGGCGATAACAATCATCGGCGGCCTGGTGGGCCCCGCTCTGCTCATCCGTTCGGTCGTCAAAGCCTGGAAGGAGCCGGCCTGAGTCACCCCACGTCCACCGGTGGCCGAGTCGCACCGGCCCCATGCACAGCATGAGCTCCGTTCGCCCCGGAGAGGTCATACGCCTGCTCGGGGCGCAGCCCCGCACCCCGGTCGAACTCCGTGGCGAAACTCGGGCCACCCAGTGCGGCGCGGGCGGCGGCGGTGATTCGGTCCACGTCTCCCCGCTCCCCGGCCGGCAGTGGCGCGCCCACCGAGTCGCGCGCCATCGCCGCCGCGCCGAGCAGGCGGGCCGCCTGCTCGGCGCGGCCGTCGATAACCGCCGCGCCGGCCAGCCCCTCCAGCGCCAACGCCTGCGCCCGCGGGTCGCCGACGGCGCTCGCCAGGGCGAACGACTCGGCGTGCAGGGTATCCGCGGCGGGGGCGGCCTCCTGTAGCTCGGCGATGAAACCCAGCTCCGCCAGGAGCAGGGCCCGCACCACATCGGCGTCCAGGCCCGGCTGCCGGGTCCAGTCCAGGACGCCGCGCAGCAGCCGCTCCGCATCGGCGAGGCGGCCCTCGCGGCGGGCACCGAGCCCCAGCCCGATCTGCGCGTACAGCTCCGCCGGTTTGCAGCTCTGCTCGGCGGCCAGCCGCAGCGCGCGCTCGTGGAATTCGCGGGCCCGGTCGTAGTCGCCGGCGAGGAGCGCGATACGGCCCAGGCCGGAGAGACGGTCCGCGGCCTCCAGCCACAGCCCCAGCCCTTCGGCCAGCTCCAGACCTTCCCGGTGCAGCCGGGCCGCTTCCGGATAGTCCCCGGTGGCCTCAGCCCGGTTGGTAAGCGGGAAGGACGCCTGCAACTGGCCCCACCGGTCGCCCAGCTCGCGGAAGAGGGCGACGGCACGTTCGCCGTCCCGGCGTACCGCCGCCAGGTCGCCCCGAGCCAGCGCCTGACTAGCCCGCAGGCTCAGCGCGGCGGCGACGCCCCATCGGTCGCCGAGCCGCTCGAACTCCGGCAACACCTCGTGGACCAGGGTCGTGCTGCCGGCCACATCGCCGGTGTTGAGCAGGGCGAGCCCGAGGAAGGCCACGGCCCGCGCCCGCGCCGCCAACCCCTCCCCGGCCGGCCAGCCGCTCAGCGCGGGGGCAACCAGCGGCGCGTGTTCCCCACCGCGCTCCAGCAACGCCAAGCCGGCGCGCCAGCAGGCGGCGGCGGCCCGTGGCGTCGCCGGCGCGGGACCGGCGACAGCGAGCGCGGCCTCGATTGAGCGGCGCGTCTCCCGCAGCCGGCCCCGCAGGTAGCCGTACCAGGCCAGCGCGGTGCTCAGGTCGAGTGCCCCCGCCGCATCGCCGTCGGCGACCGCGTCGTCCAGCGCCTGCCGCAGGTTGGCGGTCTCCTGGTCGAGCCGGGCCAGCCACTGCCGCTGCTTCGGGCCGCGCAGTTCCTCGTCGGCCCGCCGGGCCAGCGCGGTGTAGTACCGCCGGTGACGGCGGCGGACCGTCGCCGCCTCGTTCGCCTCCCGCAACCGCTCGCCGCAGTAGGCCGCCACGGACTCCAGCAGCCGGTGCCGCGGCCCGACCGGCGTCTCGGCCAGGACCACCAGCGAGCGGTCGACCAGGCGGGCCACCAGGTCGAGAACCTGGTCGGCAGGGAGATCATCGTCGGCACACACCACCTCGGCGGCCTCCAGCGTGCAACCGTCCGCGTGCACCGCGAGCCGCCGCAGGACGAGCTGTTCGGGCTCGCCGAGCAGCTCCCAGCTCCAGTCGATCATCGCGCGGAGGGTCTGCTGGCGGGGTGGTGCGCCCCGGTGCCCGCGGGTCAGTATCCGGAATCGATCGTCGATCCGGGTCAGCAGACCGCGGACTCCCAGTGCGCGGACCCGGGTGGCGGCCAGCTCCAGCGCCAGCGGGATGCCGTCGAGCCGATGGCACAGCTCGGCGACCTCCCGGGCGTTCGTCTCGTCGAGCGTGAACGCGGGCGCGGCGGCTCTCGCCCGGGTGACGAAGAGCCGGACCGCGCTCGCCCGGGCGAGCAACACCGGGTCGCCGACCGCGGGATCCGGCAGGGCCAGTGGAGGTACGGCGCAGACCTGCTCGCCGGCGACGCCCAGCGGCTCCTGGCTGCTGGCCAGCAGGCGGACGCCCGGCGCGTGTCGCAGTATCCGGTCGGCCAGCTCGGCGACGGGATCGACGACGTGTTCGCAGTTGTCCAGGAGCAGCAGGAGCTGGCGACCGCGCAGCACCGCCAGCAGCCGTTCGGCCGGCGTGGCCGGCGGTGCGGCGGGTGGGCGCTCCGCGTGTTCGCGGACGCCGAGCACCGCGAGGATCGCCCCGGCCAGGACCGCCGGGTCAGCTTCCAGGGCCGCGAGCTCCACCAGCCACACCCCGTCCGGGTACGCCCCGGCTGCCTGGTGGGCCGCCTCGACCGCCATCCGGGTCTTGCCCACCCCACCGGAACCCACCAGGGTTACCAGCCGGCCGGCGTCGAGGAGGCGGTGGAGGTCGCGTACCGCCTCCTCCCGGCCGATCAGCTCGGTCAGTGCTACGGGAAGGTTTCCCGGTACCCGTGCTGGCGGCACCGTGCCCGACGGCGGTGGCGCGATGGTGGCCGGGCTGCTCGTCGCCGGTGGGGCGAGCAGCGCCGGGTCCTGGGACAGGATCGCCCGGTGGAGGGCGACCAGCTCGGGACCCGGGTCCACGCCCAGCTCGTCGGCGAGCTGCCGGCGGAATCGGTCGTAGCAGTCCAGCGCCTCACCCTGTCGGCCCGCGCGGTACAGCACCCGCAGGTGCAGGGCACGCAGGCGCTCCCGGTACGGGTGGCGGGTCAGCAGGTCGGCGAGCTCCCCGCTGTGCGGGTGGTGCTCGCCGAGGGTGAGCCGGGCCTCGGCCCGATCCTCGATGGCGGTCAACCGCTGCTCCGCCAGCCGCGCGGCCAGTGCCGTGGCGAACGGGGCCTCGGGGAAGTCGGCCAGCACCGGGCCGCGCCACAGCCCGAGCGCCTCGTCGAGGAGCGCGGCCCGGTTGGGTGCGGCGGCGCTGTTGGCGGCCTGTGTCAGCAAGGCCGTGAACCGTTCGGCGTCGGTCGGCTCCGGGCCGGTGCGGAGCAGGTACCCCGGTGGGTGGGAGACCACGCGGTCGCGGGCGCCGGGGGTCGCGGCGTTCAGGGCACGCCGTAGTCGCCAGACCTTCGTCTGCAGTGCCCCGGTCGGGTTGGCCGGTGGAAGGCCCGCCCAGAGGTGTTCGAGGAGCCGGTCGATCGACACCGGCTGCCCCTCGTGGGCCAGCAGAGCGGCGAGCAGGAGACGGACCTTCGCATCGGGCACGGTGACCGGTGTGCCGTCCGCCGTCCAGATGCCCAGCGGACCGAGGAGCCCGAAACGCATGGGGGCACCGTAGCCCAGGGCCCCGACAACGGGCGTGATTTCGCCGGGAGCGGACTGGGAGTGGACCGAGAGTGCCGCCGGACAGGGTGGACCAGGAAGCTGGAACCCACCGGCCGTAACCAGGAACGGAGAAAGATCGTGAACCTGCCACCGGTTGTGTCTGCGCAGGAGTGGCAGGCCGCGCGGGAGCGGCTGCTGGTCAAGGAGAAGGAGGCGACCCGAGCCCGGGACGCGCTCGCCGCCGAGCGCCGCCGGCTGCCGATGACCCGCATCGAGCAGGAGTACGTCCTCGACGGGCCCGCCGGCCGGGTCGGTCTGGCCGACGTGTTCGAGGGGCGGCGGCAGCTTGTCGTCTACCACTTCATGTTCACCCCCGGCTCGTCGCACGTGTGCGAGGGCTGCTCCATGTTCGTGGACAACCTCGGGCACCCGGCCCACCTGAACGCGCGGGACACCACACTCGCGTTGATCTCGCGGGCGCCCCGGGCTGAGATCACCCCGTTCCAGGAGCGGATGGGCTGGACGTTGCCCTGGTACTCCTCCCACGGCACCGATTTCAACCCCGACTTCGGGCTGACGTCGGAGGCGGGGGAGTCCTTTGGCCTGAGTGTCTTCCTGCGCGACGGCGACGAGGTGTACCGCACGTACTTCACCACCGGCCGCGGCGTTGAGGCTCTCGGCAGTAACTGGACCCTGCTCGACCTGACCCCGCTGGGCCGGCAGGAGAACTGGGAGGACACTCCGGGCGGGCGGCCACAGGGTACGCCGTACAGCTGGTGGCGGCTGCACGACGACTACGACGGGTAGATCCGGAGCCGTGCGCGTACCCGACGGGGAACCTTTGATGGACATCAACGAGAGCCGGGCTGGCCGGCGGGAATGGGTGGGGCTGGCGGTGCTCGCCCTGCCCACGCTGCTGCTGGCACTTGACCTTAACGTGCTCTACCTGGCGTTACCGCAGTTGAGCGCCGACCTGGCGCCGGATGCCGCCCAACTGCTGTGGATTATGGACAGCTACGGGTTCATGATCGCCGGATTCCTGGTCACGATGGGTACCCTCGGTGACCGGATCGGTCGACGACGCCTGCTGATGATCGGCGCCGCTGCCTTCGGCATGGCCTCGATCGTCGCCGCGTACTCGAACAGCGCCGAGATGCTGATCGGCACGCGGGCACTGCTGGGAGTTGCCGGCGCGACGCTGATGCCGTCAACCCTGTCGCTGATCAGCAACATGTTCCGCGATCCGCAGCAGCGCACCGTGGCCATCGGGATCTGGATGAGCTGTTTCATGATCGGCTCGATCCTCGGCCCACTGATCGGCGGGGCCCTGCTCGAGTCCTTCTGGTGGGGCTCGGTGTTCCTGCTCGCCGTACCCGTGATGGCCGTACTGCTGATCGCCGCGCCGGTCCTGTTGCCGGAGTACCGAAACCCCGACGCCGGTCGACTGGACCTGGTGAGCGTCGCGCTCTCCCTGGTCACCGTCCTACCGGTCGTCTGGGGCCTCAAGGAGTTGGCCAAGGACGGCCCCGGCGTGGTGCCGCTGTTGGCCATGCTGGTCGGCCTCGTGGTTGGTGCGGTCTTCGTCCGCCGGCAGCGCCGGCTCGCCCACCCGCTGCTGGAGATCCGCCTCTTCGCCAACCGCACCTTCGGCGCGGCGCTGCTCATCATGCTGGTCGGTGGGACCACCATCGGCGGCATCGCGCTGCTCTTCGCGCAGTACGCCCAACTCGTCGCGGGCCTCACCCCGCTGCGAGCCGGCCTGTGGATGGTGCCGTATGCGATCGCCATGCTGCTCGGGTCGATGCTGGCACCGCTGCTCGCGCGGCGCGTCACCCCGGGTTACGTGGTGGCCGGGGGCATGGCGGTCGCGGCGGTCGGCTACTCGCTGATCGGCCTGGTGGGCAGTGCCGGCGGGCTCGGCCTGGCAGTGCTCGGCCTGGTGCTCGTCTACCTCGGGTTCGGCCCTGGAGCCGTGTTGGGTACCGACCTGATCATCGGGGCCGCTCCACCACAGCGGGCCGGGTCCGCATCGTCGATCTCCGAGACCAGCACCGAACTCGGTGTCGCGCTCGGCGTCGCGCTGCTGGGCAGCATCGGCACCGCGGTCTACCGCAGTGCGGTTGCCCCCGCCGTCCCGGTGGGCCTGCCGGGAGATGCCGGCGAGGCGGCTGCGGAGTCCCTCGCCAGCGCCACCGTCGTCGCCGAGCAGCTGCCCGAGCCGGCCGGCGCGGCACTGCTGGAGGCGGCGCGGGCCGCGTTCACCAGTGGCTTCAACACCGCCGGCGGGGTGAGCGCCGGGCTGGCGGTGCTCCTCGCCGTGCTCTCGGCGTCGCTGCTGCGCCGGGTTCGTCCGACGGCGCAGCGGCCGGCTTCCGCCGGCTCGTCCCCACCGGACATCGGTCGGGAGGCTGTCGGCCCTACTGGCCGACCCAGCCCCGGGTCTCCCCGAGGACGGCCGAACCATTAAGGTCCGACAGCGACCGGCCCACAAAGTCCCGCGCCTCGTTCGAGGTCTGCGTCCGGAAGGGTAGCTCCGGCGCGGTCAGTACCTCCATGACCACAGCTGCGACCTCGTCGGACGTCTGGGGCTTGCCGGTGCCCGCCTCGTACATCGCCTGGACCCGCTGCACGTACGCGGTCAGCGCCGGCCCGTACGGCCCGGCCTGCGCCACCATGGCGGGGATGTCCACGTTGGCGTTGGCCACGAACTCGCTGGCCACCGCGGCGGGCTCGATGATGCCGACCTGCACGCCGACCGTGCGGGCGACCGGTGCCAGCGACTGCATGAAGCCCTCGACGGCGAATTTGGCGGCGCAGTACGCCTCGTTGAAGGGCTGCCCGACGCTGCCACCGACGCTGCTGATGGTCAGGAGGCGGCCGCCGTTGGCCCGCAGGTGCGGCATCGCCGCCTGGGACACCTGGATCACGCCGAAGAAGTTCACCTCGACGCAGGCGCGGATGTCGGCGAGGTCGTCGTTTTCGACAGTGCCGAGGTACGCGGCGCCAGCGTTGTTGATCACGGCGTCGAGCCGGCCGTGCTCGGCCGCCACCGAGTCGATACCCTCCCGGACCGACTCGTCGGTGACGTCGAGGGCCCGGATGTCCAGGGACACCCCGGCGGCCGCCGCGGCGGCGTTCAGCGCCTCCGCCTTTGTGGTGTCCCGCATCGTGGCCACTGTCGTCCACCCCGCTCGGGCGCAGGCGATGGCGGTGGCCAGTCCGATGCCGGAGGACGTTCCAGTGATCAGGACGCAGCGATTCGGGCTCGTGTTCAATGCTTACCCCAAGTCGGCACGGGTTTCGGCCGTCCGGCAAACGCGGTGTGCCTGCCATGGGCATCCGTTCAGACGACAGTACGCGGTGAGCCGCTCCGAGGCCCGCGGAGTCCCGGGATCCGAACCCGCCCGCCCAGGGATCGGCACGAGGGCGGTACGGATTGTGGGCAGCCGCCGACGTCAGCCGACGACGCCGTTGCGGTACGCCCAGATCACGATGTTGACGCGGTCCCGTACGCCGAGCTTCGCCAGCACTCGGCCAACGTGGGTCTTCACCGTGACCTCGGCGAGGTGTAGCCGTTGGGCGATCTCGGCGTTGCTCGCTCCCGCCACGATCAGGTGGAAGACGTCGCGCTCCCGGGCGGTAAGGCCATCCATGACTGTGCGCTGCTGAGCTGGTCCCGGCCCGGCCGGACCGGCGGTGAGGCGCCGGGTGGTTGCGGGTGCGAGGACGACCTCCCCCCGGTGCACGGTGCGAATGGCCGCGGTGAGCGCCTCGGCGGTCGAGTCCTTGAGTAGGTAGCCGCTGGCGCCGGCGTTGAGGATCCGGGTCGCGTAGTCGTCGCTGTCGTACGTGGTCAGCGCGATGATCTTCGGGTGGGGCCCGGAGGCGGCGAGGATGCTCCGGGTGGCGGAAATACCGTCGGTGTGGGGCATCCGGATGTCCATCAGAATGATGTCCGGCTGGTGCGCGGCGGCGAGGTCAACCGCTTCCGCGCCGGTGGCGGCGGTCGCGACCACCCGCAGGTCGGCGGCGGAGTTGACGACGAGCGTGAATCCCGTACGGACGAGGTCCTGGTCGTCGGCGATGAGCACCGTGATGGGCGGCTCGGTCACGACAGCGTTCCCTCCTGGACCAGCGGCCACCGGGTGGTGACCGTGAATGCTGCCCCGGTGGTCACCGTGCAGTCTCCGTTGAACAGCGCGCAACGCTGCCGAATGCCGGCCAGACCCTGCCCCGGAACCGGCGCCCTGCCATCGTGCCCCACCAGCGGGCTGGTCACGGCGACGGTGAGTAGCCCGGGCTGCCAGTGCATCCGCAGCTGCGCCTGTTGCCGGGGTGCGTGCTTGATGACGTTGGTGAGCGACTCCTGGATCACCCGGTGGACGGCGAGATCCATCCCGGGCCCGAGGGGCTGCTCGACTCCCTCCGTTGTCAGGGTCACCGGAAGACCAGCGGCGGCGACACTGGTCAGGAGCGCGGGTAGCCCCTTCGCGTCCAGCTCGTCGTCCGCTTCGGCGACGGTGGTGAGCAGGCGTTTGACGTCGGTGAGTGCTTCCCGACCGGTGCCCGCGATCTGGTCGAACAGCGGACCGGCGACGACGGCGTCGGCGCGGGCGGCGACCCGCCCACCCTCGGCCTGAGCGATGATTGAGGCCAGCGAGTGCGCGATGATGTCGTGCATCTCGCGGTTGATCCGGGTGCGCTCCTCGTGCACCGCGAGTTGGGCGCGGACGGCGCTCTCCGCTTCGGCGAGTCGCCGGCGATGCTCGGCATGCGCCACGGCACTGCGCTGCTGGCGGTGCCGCAACCCGGTCGACCAGGCGGCGAGCGCCGTCGCGGCGATCACGCTGCCGAGCAGCCCGGCGCCGCCCGACCAACTCGGCATGGTGTGTAGGGCGTAGCCGGTGACCGCCAGGGCGCCGATCACGCCGAGCAGAAGGCCGGTGTGCCGCATCCGCTCGGTGGCGTATGCGGCGACTGCGTGCACGGCGACCAGGCCGACGAGGTCACCGGGGAAGAGAATGCTCTGCGTCACCAGCACCTGTATGCCCGAGCTGAGCGCCGCGAGCCCGAGCATGGTCAGCGGTGCGACCCGGCGGATCGCCAGCAACGAGGCCAGCGTCGCCGACCAGTACCAGGCCGGCAGACCGGCGATCCCGAGCCCCAGGCAACCGGCCATGGCGGCGACCGCGACGCTGACGTCCACCACCAGCGCCCGCTTCGCTTCGACCCGCACTCGTTCAGGGTATTCAGGGAACTGCTGCTGGGGAATTGCCGCTGCCCCCGCCGATACCGAAGCCTCGATACCAGGGTATCGGCCCAGGACCGAAGGCGATGCCCCGGACGGATGTGCCCGACCGGGAGCCTGCCTACCGTCGGTGAGGTGGTGATGCAGACGGTGAGTGCCGACATGGTCAGCTGCCGAGACGTCTACAAGACGTACGGTGCCGGAGAGTCCGCGATTCGGGCGGTGGACGGGGTCTCCGCCGATTTCGCCGTCGGCGAGTTCACCGCCATCATGGGCCCCTCCGGCTCCGGAAAGACCACGTTGATGCAGCTGCTGGCGGGATTGGACACTCCCACCGGGGGCTCGGTCCGGGTGGCTGGCACGCTGGTGGCGGGGCTGGACGACCGCGCGCTGACCGATCTGCGGCGAGATCGGATCGGCTTCATTTTCCAGGCGTTCAACCTGCTGCCCACGCTGACCGCTCGGCAGAACATCACGCTTCCGCTGCGGCTCGCCGGCCGGTCGGTTGACCCGGCGCGGCTGCGGACCATCGTCGACCGGCTGCGGATCGTCGACCGGCTGGAGCACCGCCCGACCGAGCTGTCCGGGGGCGAGCAGCAACGCGTCGCGGTAGCCCGGGCCCTGTTGGCCCAGCCCAGTGTCGTGTTCGCCGACGAACCGACCGGTGCGCTGGATATCGCCACCGGGCGGGCCCTGCTGGCCGACCTGCGGGACGCGGCGCGGCGGTACGGGCAGACGATCATCATGGTGACTCACGACCCCGGCGCCGCGGCGCACGCCGACCGGGCCCTGGTGATGGCCGACGGCCGGATCCGTGCCGAACTGCGCCAGCCCACTCGGGACACCATCCTCGCCTCGCTGGCCGCGGTGACGGTATGAGGGTGATCGTCGCACTGGCCTGGGCGCAGGTCCGTACCTATCCGACCCGGTTCCTGGCAATCACCGTCGCGGTTCTGCTGGCGACGGGGTTCCTCGTCGCCACCGCCACCTTCGTCGCCACCGCCGGCGAAGGGCTACGCCGCACCGCGGCGGCGCCGCTCACCACGGCCGACATCGTCGTCGCCGCGGCGGACTCGACCACCAATCCGGGTTGGTACCGAACGGTGGCGGAGGTCCCGCACGTCCGCACGGTCGACCCGCAGTTCGCGCGAACGGTCAGTGTCGTCAGTGGCGAGCGGCGCGGTTCCGCAACCGTGCAGAGCATTGCCGCCACCACCGCGATCCGCTGGTTCGACCTGGACCGTGGCTCGTGGCCTACCGGCCCGGAGCAGGTCGTCGCGGACCAGCGGACCCTCGACCAGCTGGGGGCGGGCGTCGGTGACCGGTTGACCTTCCGGCCGGGCGACGGGAGGCCGGAAACCGTCACCGTGGCCGGCGCGACCGATCTGGGGTTCCGCCCGTTGGCGGGTGCGTCGTTTCGCTTCTACGCCGATCCGGCCTACTTCGCCGACGACGTGCCGCACGCTGCCCTGGTCACGATCGACGACCCGAACCGGCTCGAGGCCACCGTCGACCTGATTGATCGCCTACTGCCGGCGGGCGCGTCGGCGGTGCGTGCTTCCGTCGCGGCGGACGAGGCCGCCGCGCGCCTCGTCGGGGGGAGCACCCAGCTGATCGTGTTGACGCTCGCCCTCGTCGCGGTGGCCCTGCTGGCTGCCATCCTGGTCATCGCCAACACCTTCCAGGTGGTGGCCGCCCAACGGGTTCGTCAGACCGCGCTGCTGCGGCTCGTCGGCGGGCACCGAAGTCAGGTCCGCGGGATCCTGCTGGCTGAGGCCGCCATCGTGGGCACCGTCGGCGCCGTCGTGGGTGCGGCGGCGGGGCTCGTGGTCGGCTACCTCGGCGCCGACCTGCTCGGCATCAGCGGTGGCGGCCTACGGGTGAACCCGTTGGCCCTGACCGGCAGCGTGCTGGTCGGGATTCTGGCCACGCTGTTCGCCGTCGGGTTGCCAACCCGCCGCGCCGCGGGCGTCACACCGGTCCGGGCGCTCGGGGAGCTTCCCGAGGTGCCGCTCGCCGCGGTCCGCGGTCCGCGCCGCCTGATCGCCGGCGCGGTGGTCACGCTCGGTGCGGTCGCGGTGCTGGCCGTGGCGGGGATCGGTGGCTCGCTGCCGCTGGCCCTCGCCGGTGGCCTGTTGCTGGCGCCCGGCCTGCTGCTCGTCCTGCCCCGGCTGATCGCGATGCTGCTGCCGCCGATCGCCCGGGTGTCGGAGCGGCTCGGCGTCGCCGCTGGCCTGGCCGGGAGCAGCCTGAGTCAGAACGCCCGACGGACCGCCACGGCAGCGATGGCCGTGGCGGTCGGCTCGGCCCTGATCGCCTGCCTGACCGTGGCGGCCAGAACCGGGCAGGCCACGGTGGAGGCGGACCTGGCGGCCCGCTATCCGGTGGCCGTCAGCGCCCACACCGAAGGTAGCCCCGTCGACAGTGCCACGATTCGGGCTCTCGCCGCCGTACCCGAGCTGGCTGCCGCGGCCACCGTGGGCACGGTGAACGCCCGGTTCTCCGACGCCGGCAGGGCCACCCCGACCCGAATCGCGGTCCTGCCCGCCAGCCTGGCCGACCGGCTGGCACCCGAGCTCGCCACCCCCACCGAGGTGCCGGTTGTCCTCGTACCCGAGGCGTACCTGGCCGCTCGCGGCCTGCCGGAGGGCAGTCCGGTGCGCATCGGTGTCGGCGACCGGAACCTGAGCTTTGCCGCCCGTACCTCCCAGCTGGCCGACACCACGGGGCAAGTCCTCGGGGTGACCTCCGCCGATGCGCTCGCAGCCCAGGGCGTCCGGACGACTCCCACCACGATCTGGGCGGTGGCGAATCCCGACGTCGACCGGGCCGCCCTGGCCGACCGGGTGCATGCGGTCACCGCCGGTGATCTGGAGGTGGAGTTAGGCGGAGGCATCACCGAGGGGGGTGATCTCGCCGAGGTGCTCGCCATCCTGCTCGGACTGGCACTCGCGATGCTCGGCGTAACCGTGGTTATCTCGCTGGTCGGCGTGGCGAACCTGCTGGGCCTGTCGGTCATCGAGCGTACGCCGGAGCTGGCGTTGTTGCGGGCGCTCGGCACCCGGCGCGGGCGACTACGGGCGATGCTCGCCATCGAGGCGGTGGCCATCACCGTGATCGGCGCCGGCACCGGCCTGCTGATCGGCGTGCCGGTGGGCCTGGTCGGCGCGACCGCCACCGTGGGCGCGACGGCCACCCCGGTCATTGCGCTGCCCTGGTGGCAGTTGGCTCTGCTGCTGGTCGCAGCGGTGGTGACCGGGGTACTTGCCAGCGTCGTACCGGCGCGGCGGGCGACGCGGATCTCCCCGGCGCTGAGCGGGACGCGTTAGGTTGTCTCGCGGATCTTGGTGGTACGTCTGCCGTCCCTGTTACCGTCAGGCCGTCGCCTTCGTACCAGGTTCCGGTGGTTTCGCCCTGGGCGTAACACCTGAGGGAGAGGAGTTTCGCGTGCCGGATGTGCAGCGGTCGGAGCTGGTTGCCCTGCTTGACCTCGCGCCCCACCCCGAGGGCGGCTGGTTCCGCGAGACGTGGCGCTCGCCGCAGACGCTGCACCCCACCGGGTACGACGGCAGCCGTAGCGCGGCTACGGCCATCTACTTCCTGCTGCACCCCGGTGAGCGCTCCCGTTGGCATGTGGTGCGCTCGGACGAGCTGTGGTTGTGGCACTCGGGCGGTCCGCTGACGCTCCGGTTCGGCGGCGCTGGCCAGCAGCCGGCGGGCGAATCCAGGGACGTTACGCTCGGTTCGGATGTCTCCGCCGGTCAGCGTCCGCAGGTGCTGATTCCGGGTGGGGTGTGGCAGGCCGCGATCCCCGCTGGTGACCAACCGGTTCTGGTCAGCTGTGTGGTGGCGCCCGGGTTCGACTTCGCTGATTTCCAGCTGGAATAGGGTTGTTGCCGGGGGAGCGGAGGCCGCCGCGTCGTCATACCCCGCGGAGGAGGATCGTGGGCGGGTACGAAGAATGGGCTTCGCCGCTGCCGCACGTCGTCGCGTGGCGTAGCGTCACGGCGCCGGGTGCCGCTCCGGCGCGGGTGCTGCCCGACGGCTGCCTCGACCTGATCTGGCGGGACGGCGCGGTCTTTGTCGCCGGGCCGGATACCTCCGCTCGGATCGCGCCCTCCGCGCCGGGCAGTCGCTACGCCGCGCTGCGGTTCGGCGCCGGGACCGGGCCCGGCGTGGTCGGCATACCCGCCAGCGAGGTGGTCGATCGGCAGGTGCCGTTGGAAACGGTGTGGCCGGCGGCGTCCGTCCGCGCCATCACCGAGGCGGCGGATCCGCTCGCCGCCTTGACCGCTGCGGCGCGCCGTCGCTGGCGCGGCACCGACCGTGCGATGGTCGCCTTGGCCGGTGCCGCGCGGGCCGGACTCTCCGTTGGCCTGGTCGCGGCGCGCTGCGGACTCAGCTCCCGGCAGCTGCAGCGACGTAGCAACGCCGCGTTCGGTTACGGGCCGAAGACCCTGCACCGGATCCTGCGGATGCAGCGGGCCGTCGTGCTGGCGCGGACCGGTCAGCCCTTCGCATCGGTAGCGATTGAGGCGGGCTACGCCGACCAGGCCCACCTCGCCCGCGAGGTGCGGGCGTTGGCCGGGGCGCCGCTCACCGCGCTACTGCGGTGACGTGAGCTGGGCGAAGAGGTCCACGACGTTGCCGTCCGGGTCACGCACCTGTGCATAGCGTTGCCCCCACGGTGCGTCCCAGGGCTCCTGGGCCGACGGGTAGCCGGTGGCGACGAGGTCGGCGTGGAGCTTCTCCACCTCGGCCGCGTCCGCGCAACGAAAGGCCCAACCGCCGGAGGGCGGTCCGGGTTCGTAGTCGGGGTCGAACGACCGCAACGAGGCGTGGGTGTCCCACATGAGACGGATGCCGCCGGAGACGGTCACCTCGACGTGCGGTTCATCCTCCGCGCCGGCCGGAAACGGCAGGCCGAGTCGGCGGTAGAAGGAGAGAGATGCTGCCATGTCGGCCACCGCAAGGCCGATCGCGTTGAAGGTGGGTGCCATGGCCTCGACGGTACGAGTGGTCCGCGCCTCCGTCTTGAACGAATCGGACGGGCGCCGGGGTGTCCTGGTCCGGGGCGGACACCCCGGCCGCCCCGCTCGGCCGTAGCCCGCCCTCAACGGGCGAGCAGCCAGCTGTGCGCGCCAAGGCGGTACCCATTCGGCAAGTCCAGCGCGTCCCGGTAGGTTTCGCACTGGGCCTGGTCAGTCAGTCTGAGGTAGGGCTGGGTATACCCGAGGAATACACGTACGCAGCTGGTTCGACCAAACTGTCCTGGTTAGCGTGTGCCGCATGACCTTGGATCGACCCCGTTACCTGGCGGCGGCACTTCGCCGGCGTGGCTACCTGTTCTCTTCCTGGCCGTGGCGTGCCCTGGTGTACGCCGCCTGCACCCTCCCGATCGCCGGTGCCCTCTTCGTTGGGCTGCTCGCTGTCGTCGTACCCCTGTGGGCGACGATCCGTGCGGTGCGGCAGGGGCAGTCGGTGGAGCTTCCCGTCGTCGCCTTCCTCACCGTTGCCGGGCTGGCCATGCTCGCCCTGGCGCCGATCGTGAGTGCCGTGGTGGCGCCGCTCGAGCGGTGGCGGCTCGGCCTGGTTGACCCGCGTCCGCTCGCCGGAGCGCGGCTCCGGGGTCTGGCTGCCCGCTACACCAGCCCAGCGGCGTGGCGGGAAGTGGCCTACACCTTCTGGCTGGGCGGGGCGGTGCCGGTCGCGTACTGGATGCTCTTTTTGCTCATTCTGCTGGACTTCACGCTGATCGCCAGCCCTTGGTTGGCCGCCGACAGCGACCGGGTCATCCTCGTCCAGACCACGGTCGACACCCCGGCCCAGGCGATCCCGTACGCGGTCGTGGGCCTGCTGTGCATTCCGGTGTTGTGGTACCTGCTCGGGCTGCTCGTTGCCGTTCAGGCGGTCGTGGCCCGCCGGTTGATCGGGGGACCCGTGGACGGGGTGGCGCTGCGGGAGGTCACCCGCTCCCGGACCCGGCTGGTCAACGCGTACGAGGCCGAACGCCGCCGGATCGAGCGGGATGTGCACGACGCGGCCCAGCCCCGGCTGACCAGCCTCACCCTCCAGCTCGGCCTGGCGAAGCTCGACGTGCCCGACGATTCCCCGGCCGCGAAGCCGTTGGCCATCGCACATGGACAGGCCAAGGCCCTGATGGTGACGCTCCGGCAGATCGTGCAGGGCATCCGCCCGCAGCACCTCGCCGAGCTCGGTCTCGCCGGCGCCGTTCGGGAACTGGCCGCGGCCACCACCGTCCCGGTCGCCGTCCACGCCGACCTCCGGCAACCCCTGCCGGAGTTGGTCGAGACCACCGCCTACTTCGTGGTCTCCGAGTCTGTCAGCAACGTGGCCCAGCACGCTCGGGCGACCCGGGCCGAGGTGCGGCTGACCCAGGCCGACCAGGACCTCGTCGTGGAGGTCGAGGACGACGGCCGCGGTGGTGCCAGCCCCGGCCAGGGCACCGGCCTGGCCGGCCTCGCCGACCGGGTCGCCGCGGTCAACGGGCGGTTGCTGCTCGCCAGCCCGGCTGGCGGCCCCACCGTGCTGCGGGTGGAGCTGCCATGCCACCGTTGACCCGGGTTGTGCTCGCCGAGGACGAGGTTCTGCTGCGTGCGGGTCTCGTCGGCCTGCTGACCAGATTCGACTTCGAGGTGGTCGCTGCCGTCGGCTCCGTGCCGGCACTGCTGGACACGGTCCGCACCCAGAAACCGGACCTGGTCGTGACCGATATCCGCATGCCGCCCCACCACCGGGATGACGGCCTCCGCGCGGCCGTCACGCTGCGTGCGGAACAACCACACCTGGCGGTCGTGGTGCTCAGCCAGTACGTGCAGAGCGAGTACGCCTCCGCGCTGCTCAACAGTGGTGACGGCCGTCGGGTCGGCTATCTGCTCAAGGACCGGGTCGCCGACGTCGCCGAGTACGTCGCGACGCTGCGTCGGGTGGCGGCTGGCGGAACAGCCATCGACCCCGACGTCGTACGGCAGCTGCTGCTTCGCCCCCGCGACCCGCTCGCCGCCCTGTCCAACCGCGAACGCGAGGTACTCGCGCTGATTGCCGAAGGCCACTCCAACGCGGCGATCGCGGGGAAGCTCTTCATCACCGAGGCGGCGATCGGCAAGCATGTCGGCAACATCCTGACCAAGCTTGAGCTGCCACCCAGTGACGACACCAATCGCCGGGTGTTGGCTGTCCTCACCTATCTACGCACGGGCCCGCCGTACCCCTCGTAGGGCGGGTCTCTCCCGGCCCGCCGTCAGGTGAGCAGCGGCTCCAGGATGCTGGGGGTGGTCGCCTCGGTGTTGCTGAGCACCACGAACCGGCGGTCCAGTTCCGGAATGTGCCCGACGAAGGTCTTGTAGCCCGCGTTGTGGCCGCTGTGGTGCCACCACCGCCGGTTGTTGAGCTCGCCCAGGAAGACGCCGTAGCCGTAGCCGCTCTCCGCCGGACCCTTGCCGGTCCGGGCCCGTTCGGTCAGCATCAGCGTGCGGTAGGGCTCGCTCAGCAGCCGGCCACCCTGGAGGGCGTCGAGCCAGGTCAGCATGTCGTTGGCGGTTGACCACACGTCGCCGGCTCCCATGCCGACCACGTCCAGCTCCCAGGTCGGCAACGGCTGGTCGTCCGCGTCGTGGCCGAGTGCCAGGTTCGGCCGTGCGGTGGGCATTCCGGCGAAGGTCTGGGTCAATCCGAGGCGGTCGAAGATGCGGTCTGCCAGGAAGGCCCGGTAGGGCGTGTCGGCGGATCGTTGGACGATCTGCGCCACCAGCACGTACGCCGGGCTGCTGTATCTCCAGCCCGCGCCGGGTGGGAATTGCAGCGGTACGGAGTGAAAGGTTTTCAGTAGTTCGCTCGGCTCGACCCACTGCCCCAGATCGATCATGGGGTAGTCCTCCCAGTGGCCGAGGCCGGAGGTGTGGCTGAGCAGGTGGTGCAGGGTGATGTCCCGCCACTGTTCCGGGCAGCCGTCGATCCAGCGGCTGAGGGGATCCTCGAGGAGTAGGGTGCCCTCTTCCACCAGCAGGAGCGCGGCGGCGGCGGTGAACTGCTTGCTGACCGAGGCCAGCTGGAAGCGGGACTCGGTGGAGTCGGCGACGACGGCATCGTCGCCCTGTCGTACCACTATGTCCACTTGGGCCATGCCGCCCACCCTAGCGTGCCACCGGTGCGTGACTCTGGTGGTCGAGTGACGGCGAGCAGTGAAGTTTCGAGAATGTTTCCGAAAACTCTTGCAACATCTTTCATGGATGCCGCATCGTGTTCGCTACCGGATGGCCGTCCGCCCTTGCCGAGCGCCCCTTCGCACGAGAGGTCCCGTCATGGAAACCGCGAGACCACATCCAGTAGGCCGCACCGGCCGTCTGGTGCTTGCCGCCGCGCTGGTCGCGGTGGGCGGCACCGCGGTCGTCACCGCCGCGACCACCGCCAGCTCCGCCCGCGCCGCTGTCGTCCTCAACGACAGCGAGGTGACCGCCAACCTGTGGCAGTGGAACTGGAACTCGGTCGCCACCGCCTGCACCGACCACCTCGGCCCCGCTGGCTACGGCGCGGTGCAGGTGGCCCCGCCGCAGGAGTCGGTGTACCTACCCAACAGTGCCGACGGGGTGCACCCCTGGTACGAGGTCTACCAGCCGGTCTCGTACCAGCTGGAGAGCCGGTTCGGTAACCGGGAGCAGTTCGCCAGCATGGTCACCACCTGCCACGATGCGGGCGTACGCGTCTATGTGGATGCGATCGTCAACCACATGGCCGGTACCAACAACCCGCCCGGTACCCGCGGCTACGCCGGCACCGAGTTCTCCGGCTACAGCTACCCCGCGGTTCCCTATGGCGGGGGCGACTTCCATCGCCCGGGCGACAACTGCCCGACCGACGGCTCCATCAACGACTGGGACAACGTAGCCCAGGTGACCAGCTGCGAGCTGCTCTCCCTGGCCGATCTCTACACCGAGAAGGAGTATGTCCGAGACACGATCGCGGGGTACCTGAACGACCTGATCGGCCTCGGCGTCGATGGTTTCCGGGTGGACGCGGTCAAGCACATCCGGAAGGACGACTTCGCGGCAATCCTCAGCCGGCTGGACGACACCGTCGCGGAGGGGCGGCGTCCCTACGTCGCCCAGGAGATCTTCGACGGCGCCAACAACCCTGACCTCCAGGCCCGGGCGTTCATCGGCAACGGCGACGTGCTCGACTTCGCGTACGCCAAGGGTATTCGCTCCGCCTTCCAGGGCTCGATCGCGACGCTGGGCAATATTCCGAACTGGAACCTCGACGCGCCGAGTGCCAACGTCTTCTCGATGGTCACCAATCACGACCTGGAGCGCGACGGGGTGGTGCTGTCGTACAAGGACGGCACCGACTACGTGCTCGCCAACTACTTCGCGCTGGCCTACCCGCATGGCAAGCCGTCGGTCTTCGACAGCTTCACCTGGTCGAATCGGAATCAGTCCCCGCCACACAACGGTGGCGGGTATGTCACCGACACGGTCTGCGGTGGCGCCTGGAACTGCCTGAGCCAGAGCACCGGGATCAAGGGCATGGTGGGCTGGGCCAACGCGGCGCGTTCGGTCCAGAGCGTCGCCGACTTCACCGCGGTCAACGACAACGTGATCGGCTTCCACCGGGGCGACCGGGCCTGGATCGGCATCAACGACTCCGGTGGCACCGCCACCGCCACCTTCACCACCGGCCTCGCTGACGGTGACTATTGCGACGTCATCTCCGGCGCGGCCGACGGCAGCGGCTGCACCGGCGCTACCGTGAGCGTCACCGGCGGTCAGGCCACTGTGAGCATCCCGGCGAACAACGCTGTCGCCATCCACGTCAACGCCCGCCCCGGTGCGACGCCGTCGCCGACGGTCAGCCCCACCGGTGACCCCACCGACGAGATCGCCACGACCTTCACGGTCAGCGCGACCCCCAGCGCCGATCAGGATGTCTACGCCGTCGGTAGCATCTCCGAGCTCGGCTCCTGGTCCCCGGCCGCCGCGGTGCGGCTGACCCCGCAGGGTGGGAACACCTACCGCGGCACGATCGACCTGCCCCCGTCCACCGCGGTCGAGTACAAGTTCATCAAGGTGACCGGCGGGGGAGACGTGACCTGGGAGTCCGGCGGGAACCGGAGCTTCACCACCCCCGCCTCCGGGACGTACGCGCTGACCGGGACCTTCCGGGGCGACTCGATCCCCGCCCCGGTGATCCCCAGTTCGTTCCACGCCACCGTCCACACCTACTTCGGGCAGAACGTCTTTGTGGTCGGTAACGTCGCGGAACTGGGCAGCTGGAATCCGGACAACGCCATCGCGCTCTCCGCGGCCGACTACCCGGTCTGGCGGGCGACCGTCGACCTACCGCCGAGCACCCACGTCGAATACAAGTATGTGAAGAAGAATCCGGACGGTTCGGTGACCTGGGAGTCCCAGTCGAACCGGAGCTTCACCACCCCGGCCACCGGGACCCGCACCAACACCGACACCTGGCGCTAGCCGCTCCCCGGGCCCACCCTCGGGGTTACCTCCGCGGGTGGGCCCTGGCAGTGGGCGCAGCCGCCGTTGCGGTGGTGTCTCGCCACGCCGAGCCTGCCGAGCCTGCCGGACCTGCCGGACCTGCCGGACTTGGCGGACCTGGCGGACCTGGCGGTGCTGCGGTTCCCGGCCACCTGCGGTGGGTGCCCTACCGGCGCGCGAGTTCCGCCTCGATTCGGCGGACCAGTGTCTTTCGGCTCCTGCCGGCGCGTTCGCGCCGGAGCGCCGACCGGAGTTGGCGGGTGTCGAGCCCGGTCAGCCGCTTCGCCGCGTCGGGGACCCGCAGGTCGAGTAGCCGGTCGACCGACGTGGTGTCGCGGCGGGTACGGCTGGCCGGCCCGGTGTTGGTCACGTACTGCCGGCCGCTCCTCGACGCCTGTCGTTTCTTGGTGTCGGTGGCGCGGCGGTCCTTTTCGGGGAGTTCCTTCCACACGCGTTCGGGTAGGTAGCGCTTCGTCTCGCCGTCCTGGCGCGCCCGGGTGCCGCCCTCTCGGGTTTGCCACTTCTCCCGGCCCCACTGTCGCAGGGATCGCTGCCGTTCGTCTCGTGGTCCCTGGTAGCCCCCGCCCTGCTTCTCGTACTCCTTCACCAGCAGTTGCGACTTTCGGGCCGACCACTGTCCGGGCCGGGCGCCCTTGTCGGAGGCCTTGATCTCATCTTTGAGTTTTCGTCGTAGCTTCGGATCGGTGTACCGCGCCATGCCCCCGGCTACCCGGTGCCGGCGTGCCCTACGCCCCGCATCCCGGTCGAACGACCGGCCGGATACGCCTTGGTCCGTTAAGTAGTGATTACGGAAAGTTTGCTCTTCCGTTACGTCGATAGTCAGCTTAATCTATCGCTGGAAACGCTCCCAACCGTCCACCACCACCGCCACTAGGAGCTTCCCGTGTCTGTGAAATCAAGATTGCCGGCTGCCGCGGTGGCGGCCTGCGTAGCTCTCGGGCTGACGGCCGCCGCCCCGGCCGCGTTCGCCACCACCGCGCCCCAGCTGGAGGTGCAGGTCGTCTCAGCCTCGCCGGCGGCCGACTGGCTGCACACCGACGGCAACAAGATCGTGGACGAGGCGGGCAACCAGGTGTGGTTGACCGGCGCGAACTGGTTCGGCTACAACGCCACCGAACGGGTCTTCCACGGGCTCTGGGCCGGCAATATCGAGACCATCACGCGGCAGATGGCTGAGCGCGGAATCAACATCGTACGGGTGCCGATCTCCACGGAGCTGCTGCTGGAGTGGAAGGCCGGCCAGACGGTGCTGCCGAACGTGAATCTGTCGGTCAACCCGGAGTTGACCGGCCTGGACAACCTGCAGATCTTCGACTACTGGCTGGCCCTCTGCGAGGAGTACGGGCTGAAGGTCATGCTCGATGTGCACAGTGCTGAGGCTGACAACTCCGGCCACTTCTACCCGATGTGGTACAAGGGGGAGATTACCCCGGAGCTGTTCTACCAGGGCTGGGAGTGGGTCGCCGCTCGGTACCAGCACAACGACACCATCGTCGCGATGGACATCCAGAACGAGCCGCACGGCACCCCGGACAACCCACCCCGGGCCAAGTGGGACAGCACCAGCGACACCGACAACTTCAAACACGCCTGCGAGACGGCGGGCAATCGAATCCTCGCGATCAACCCGAACGTGCTGATTCTCTGCGAGGGTATCGAGGTCTACCCACGCCCGGGGGAGAGCTGGGACTCACCCAACACCGACCCGGACCAGAGCCCCAACTACCACTACAACTGGTGGGGCGGCAACCTGCGGGGGGCGAAGGAGCACCCGATCAATCTGGGCGCACACCAGGACCAGTTGGTCTATTCGCCGCACGACTACGGGCCGCTGGTACACGAGCAGCCGTGGTTCCAGAAGGACTTCGACAAGACCACGTTGACCAACGACGTGTGGCGACCAAACTGGCTCTACCTCCACGAGGAGGACACCGCACCGCTGCTGGTCGGCGAGTGGGGTGGCCGGTTCGGGCAGGACGAACGGCAGGACAGGTGGCTGAAGGCCCTGCGGGACCTGATGGCCGAGAAGGGGATCCACCACACCTTCTGGTGCCTGAACCCGAACTCCGGCGATACCGGCGGCCTGCTGCAACACGACTGGCAGACCTGGGACGAGGTCAAGTACGAAGAGGTGCTCAAGCCGGCGCTCTGGCAGTACAACGGCAAGTTCGTCAGCCTGGACCATCAGGTACGCCTCGGTGGTGAAGCCTCGACAACCGGCATCAGCCTTACCGAGCGCTACGCCGGCGGCGGGAACGACACCGTCGCGCCGACCGCACCGGGGCGTCCCGTGGCCAGTGCCCTGACCTCCACCACGGTCACCCTGAACTGGGACGCCGCCACGGACAACGTCGGAGTCGTCGGCTATGAGGTACGACGTGCGACCAGCGGCGGTCCGCCCAGCACCGTCGCCACCGTCGCCGGCACCACCTATCAGGTGACCGACCTCGCGGCCGAGACCGAATACACCTTCACCGTGCGGGCCAGGGATGCGGCGGGAAACGTCTCCGCCGCATCCCCGGCCCGTACCGTCACCACCCCACCCGGCGGTGGTGGTGGTGGAGATAGTGGCTGTACCGCCACGTACCTGCTGACGAGTACCTGGCCGGGAGGTTTCCAGGGTGAGGTCACCGTGGAGAACACCGGCACGGTAGCCATCGCCGGCTGGCAGGTCACCTGGACCGACCCGGGCGGGACCGCGATCGCCTCGCTGTGGAATGGCCGGTGGACGGTCACCGGTGGCGTGAATGTGGTGCTCAACGAGTCGTACAACGGTCAGCTGGCGGCCGGGAGCAGCACCACGTTCGGCTTCACCG
This sequence comes from Salinispora sp. H7-4, assembly GCF_013416675.1. Taxonomy (NCBI): domain Bacteria; kingdom Bacillati; phylum Actinomycetota; class Actinomycetes; order Micromonosporales; family Micromonosporaceae; genus Salinispora; species Salinispora sp. H7-4. The sequence goes on along the minus strand of NZ_JABZED010000004.1, from coordinate 203,102 downwards.
GCACCGGTCCGGGCATCGCGACAGCCGAGCCGACCTGCTCCGCCCTCTGATCTCAGGTGGATCTGGTCCCGCCAGAAGGGAGAACCTGCGCGGTTATCGTGGGTGCACCGTGTAGGTCAGGTGGGTCACCCGTGCCGACGACGTCGAATGAACTGGCTTCAGCGCGATCCGGGACGCGTCCACGCCCTCGAAGAGGCGGGTGCCGGCGCCGAAGAGTACCGGTGCTACCGAGATCGACAATTCGTCGACCAGGCCCGCGTTGAGGTACGCCAGGACCGTCTCGCTGCCGCCGGAGATGCGGATATCCCGCTCTCCGGCGGCCTCGCGGGCCTGATCCAGCGCGTGCTGAATGCCGTCGTTGACGAAGTAGAACGTGGTCCCGCCGGGCCGTTCCCAGGGGGAGCGCCGTTCGTGGGTGAGGACGTACACGGGGGCGTGGAAGGGCGCCTCCTCCGGCCACGCGTGCTCGCCGAGTGCGAACATGCGCTTGCCCATGATGTTCGCGCCGGTACGTTCGAACGTCTGCCGGACGATGTCGTTGTCAGTCCCCTCCTCGCCGCCTTCCCCCAGGTGGAGCCGTTCCCGGAAGTACCGCTGCGGGAAGAGCCACCCCTGAAGCTCCATCCACTGGGCCATCCAGTAGTCGAGCCGCGGGTCCCGCTCTCGCTGTTCGGGCGTGGCGTGGAGACCTTCCATCGACTCGGGCGCGCTGAAGCCGTCGAGCGACATGGAGAGGCTGACAAACACCTTGCCCGGCATCAGCGGGCCCCCTTCCGGGCGACCTCGGCGGCGTAGGAGGCCAGTTTGCCCAGCGTCTGCTCGCCGCGCTCGATCGCGTGGTACTCCAGCACAACCCGGTCCCGTAGTTGTCGGGTGGGGAAGATGCTGCGCATGACGACCCGGGTCGTGGCGTCGTGGGGCGTGAAGTCCAGGATTGATTCGAAGGTGTCCGGGTCGTCGCGGTACGCACCGTGCAACAGTGTGATCCGCTTGGGTGGGACGATCTCGGTCCACATAATCCACTGCGGGTAGTCGGTCCCGCCCGGTCCGTGCATCACGAAGTCCCAGACTCCACCCTCGTGGAACTCGAAGGCGTACGTGGTGGTGGTGAACCCTTCCGGGCCCCACCATCGGGACAGGTGCTCAACCTCGGTGAACGCCTCAAATACCAGCTCCTGCCGGGCGTCGATGAGCCGGGAGACGACAATCTCCCGGTCCGTCGTCGCCGGCTGCGCGTCCTGCCTTGTCTCTGTCACTGGCTGTTTCTCCTGTCGTGCTTGAGGTCTTGGACGTAGCTGTTCAGTCGGTCGAAACTCTCGTTCCAGAACTGTTCGAATCCGCCGATCCACTCGTGGACCGGCCGCAGCCCTTCCGCGTCCAGGCTGTAGCGGCGCTGCCTGCCCACCCCGCGGACCCGCACCAACCCCACCTCCCGGAGCACCCGCAGATGCTTGGAGGCCTGCGGCTGGCTCATCCCCAGTTCCTGGGCCAGATCGGTCACTGGCCGTTCACCGGCCCGCAGCAGCCCGAGGATGTCTCGACGCTGCGGCTCCGCGATCGCGTTGAAGGCGTCCGATGTCGTCGCTGCTCGCGCCATGACGGCCATAGTATTCCTATAACGGCATGCGTCAAGCCGGCGGAAGGGTGTGTCCTGGTCGGGCGGCTCCAAATCGCGGCGATGGCCGGTGGCGGTGGCGGTGGCGGTGGCGATGGCCGGTGGCGGTGGCGGTGGCGGTGGCCGTGGTGGTGACGGTGCCCTTCGGCGGTGGTGGTGGACGTTGACGGTGGTCGGTGGTGGTCAGTGGCGGACTGGGTGCCCTCGGGTTTGAGCGCCGCCATGATCAAACCTGGTGGAATCAATTCCCCTGTTATAACCTGTTCTAGATTCATCTCGAAGAGGAGATCACGATGGCTACAGTGACGGTCGAGGCCGACGCGAAGGCGGATCCGGCGCAGGTCTGGAAGCTCGTGGTGGCCCTGCCGAGGGTTGCCGAGTGGAACATGATGCACGAGGGCTTCGCCGGCGAGGTGCCGGAAACCCTCGGCGAGGGGACGACCTATCAGCAGCGGGTAAAGCTGATGGGCATGCCGGCCGAGATGGCCTGGCGGGTGACGAAGGCAGAGGCGCCGGGGCGCCTGGAGCAGGCGGGCGACGGCCCGATGGGCGTCAAGGCGAAGATGGTGATTGCGGTCGAGTCGAGCGGCGGGGGCTCGCACATCACCTACGAGATGGAGTTTGCCGGCCCGGCGTTGAAGGGCGCGATGGACGGCATGTTGCAGAAGCAGGCCACCACGGCGTGCCAGCAGGGGTTGGCGAAGCTCGTCGCGCTGCTGGACTGAGGTCGTTTCCGGGGTCAGCCACGCCGTCCTTTCCGTGAATTCTGTCGTAATGGATCGCGGCGTGGCTGGTTTTGGTGTTCGGGGCCTGCCCCTGGTGATCCATAAAGGGCAGGTGTCGACCTGAACTGAAACGTGTTCTAATAGCAAAATGGGACCGAACTTTGAGCTCGACGATGCCCAGCAGTCGATCGTTCATCTCGCCGACGAGGTGCTGAGCGACAGCGAGGGCACGCCGGAGCGCCTGTGGAAGGCCCTCGGTCAGTCCGGCCTGCTCGGCCTCGCTGTGCCGGAGCGGTTGGGCGGCGCGGGACTGGGCGCGATGGCGATCGGCGTACTGCTCACCGAGATCGGGCGGCGCGCTGCCCGGGTTCCCGCCTGGTCCACGCTGTCGCTCGGTGTCCTCCCGGTGGCCCGAGCGGGCACTCCCGAGCAGCAACGCGAGCTGCTGTCGGGCGTGCTCGAGGGACAGGTTCTGACGGCTGCCCTGGGGACGCCGCTGCCGGTCACCGACGGCTGGCGGATCACCGGGTCCTGCGGTCCGGTTCCGGACGCTGACGCGGCCTACCGGGTTCTGGTCCCGGTGCGAGTACGCGGGGGCGGGCCGACAGTCGCCCTGATCGATCCCACCGCGCCGGGGGTGACGCTGCTGCGCACCCCGACGTCGGCCGGGGCCGACGAGTTCATGTTGCGGCTCGAGGGCGCCGCGGCGGAGCCACTGGGCGACGCCGAGATCGAGCTGCGCCGGTTCGCAGTCGCCGGAGCCTGTGCGCTGGGCGACGGCGCGCTGGCCGGTGCCTTACAGCTGACCGCCGACCACGTGCGAGACCGGCAGCAGTTCGGCCGCCCACTGGCCACGTTCCAGGCGGTCTCCCAGCAGATCGCCGATGTGTACGTCGCCGCTCGCACGATGCATCTGGCCGCGCTCGCCGCCAGTTGGAGTGCCGAGGTGGGCCAGGACGCCGACGGGTGGACCGGAGCGTACTGGCTGAGCAGCGTCGCCCAGCCGGCGCTGCGCACCTGCCATCACCTGCACGGGGGGATGGGGCTGGTCGTCGACTACCCGCTACACCGACATACCGCCCTGGTCCGGGACCTGGTCCGGCACCTTGGCGGCACCGAGTACTGCCTGCACCAACTGGGAGCCCAAGGTGTTCATCGATTTGACTGAGGAACAGCACGCCCTGCGGGCGCGGCTGCGCACGTACCTCGCCGAGGTGTTGCCACCAGCGGAGCGCGCCATCCTGCTGCGCGAGCGGCACGGCGTGGTCTACCGCGAACTGATCCGTCGACTCGGCCGGGACGGCTGGCTGGGCCTGGGTTTCCCGACCCGGTTCGGCGGCGGTGGGCTTGGCCCGGTGGAGCAGCAGATCTTCGTCAACGAAGCAGCCCGCGCCGACGTTCCGCTGCCCGCGGTCACCCTGCAGACCGTGGCGCCGACGCTGCTCGCCCACGGCTCGCCCGAACAGCAGGAGTTCTTCCTGCCCCGCATTCTGGCCGGGGAGCTGCACTTCGCGATCGGCTACACCGAGCCCGAGGCCGGCACCGACCTCGCCGCGCTGCGCACCCGGGCGGTACGCGACGGGGACACGTACGTGGTGAACGGTCAGAAGACCTTCACCACCGGGGCGCACGAGGCGGACTACCTCTGGCTCGCCTGTCGCACCGACCCGGGCGCGTCCCGGCATCACGGCCTCTCCATCCTCATCGTGGATACGACACACCCCGGCTATTCGTGGACGCCGATTATGACGTGCGATGGGGCGCACCACGTCAACGCGGTCTATTTGACTGATGTCCGGGTGCCGGTGGCCCGGCGAGTGGGTGCCGAGAACGGCGGCTGGCGACTGCTGACCACGCAGCTCAATCACGAGCGGGTGATGCTGGGCCCGGCCGGGCGGCTCGGTGCCCTCGGCGAACGGGTACACGACTGGGCGTACGCGAGGGGCCTGCTCGAAGCCCCGGACGTGCGACGCGTCCTCGCTCGCGTCGCCGCCTGCCGGCGCATCAACGAGCTGCTCAACTGGTCGGCGACCGGGGACGAACCCAATGTGGCGGACGCCTCGGTCACCAAGGTCTTCTCGTCGGAGTGGCTACTGCGGCTCAGCCAGGAACTGGAGGAGGTCGTGTGGCGCCGCGGCGACCCCGCCGACCCGGCGACGGCAGAGCTGCTGACCTGGCTTGACGTCCAGACCAAGCGGAACCTCGTGCTCACCTTCGGCGGTGGGGTCAACGAGATCCAGCGGGAACTGATCGCGTCCGCGGGGCTCGGGTTGCCTCGCGTGCCGCGTTAGTCCTCAGCGAAGGGTAATGCTCACGTCGGAGAGGGCCGGGGCGTTGTCCCGGTCGGCAACCGAGGCGCGCAGCACCAGCTGATCGTCTTCCCGCCAGATTTCGGTGCGCAGGGTTTCGCCCGGAAAGACGACCCCCGCGAAGCGGGCGTGGTAGCCGGCCACCCGCTCCGGGTCGCCGTCGAGCAGGGTGTCGATCGCCGCCTTCGCCACGATCCCGTACGTGCAGAGCCCGTGCAGGATCGGCCGGGGGAACCCGGCGTGGGCGGCGAAGGTCGGGTCGACGTGCAGCGGGTTGCGATCGCCGCAGAGCCGGTACCAGAGGGCCTGCCGCGCATCGGTGGGGGAGAGCACCACCGCGTCGGGTGCCCGGTCGGGCACCGGCACCCGAGTGGTCGGCCCCCGTTCCCCGCCGAATCCGCCCGCACCCTTGACGAAGATGCTGATCCGACTGGTGAACAGCTCGGTGCTGGTCTCGGTGACGATGACCGCCGCGCTGCCCTTGTCGTACACGGCGGCGATCCGCGAGCGGGCCGCACAGCTGCCCTTCGCCGGGATCGGCTGGTGTAGTTCGAGCTCCTGCCGACCGTGAACAACCTGGGCCAGATCGATGTCGATGCCGGGCATGGTCAACGTGGGCGGCTCGGTGTCCCGCAGGGTGGCGGCCACCGTGGCGAAGGTGGGCAGAACCCCACGCAGCGCGCCCTCGTAGACGTAGGACAACTCGTCGGGGCCAGCGCCGACGGCCAGGTGGTACAGCAGCACGTCGGTGCTGTCCCAGCTCAGGTCCCGGCCGGGAAGTTCGGCGCCGACGGCGACGGCGGGGTCGATGGGCATCAGTCCTCCAGGAGGGGGGTGGGGGTGGCGGCCGTCGTGGCCAGGTCGAGTGCGGCCAGGTAGCCGAAGACGAGGGCCGGGCCGAGGGTCGCGCCGGCGCCGGCGTAGCTGCGCCCCATCACCGAGGCGCTGACGTTGCCCGCCGCATACAGCGCCGGTACGACGGTGCCGTCCGAACGCAGCACCCGGGCCCGTTCATCAGTCCGCAGGCCGCCCTTGGTGCCCAGGTCACCGGGGACCATGCGGAACGCGTAGAACGGGGGCCGGGCCACGGCGCCCAGGCACGGGTTGGGCCGGTGCCGCGGGTCGCCGTAGTAGCGGTCGTAGGCCGAGTCCCCGCGGTGGAAGTCGTCGTCCCGACCGCGCTGCGCGAACTCGTTGAACCGGCGCACGGTACCGGTCAACGCGGTGGCGGGCACCCCGATCTGGTTGGCCAGGTCGTCCAGGGTGTCGGCGCGGTACGCCGCCCCCGAGGTGAACCAGCGCCGTGGTAGCGGGGAGCGTGGGGCCCGGCCGCCGAACAGGTAGCGGTCCCGGTAGGTTTGGTCTGCCACCAGCCACGCCGGTTGGTCGACCCCCGGGCTGAGCATGGCGTGCACCGCGTCCACGTAGGGGGCCGCTTCGTTGACGAAGCGCCGGCCGTTGGCATCAACCATCAGGCAGCCGGGCTGGTTGCGCTCGGCGAGGCAGAAGAAGGGTCCGCCGGGGAGCGGAATCGACGGCCCCCACCAGGCCTCGTCCATCAGGTCGAGGGCGGCCCCGAGCCGTCCGCCCGCCTCGATGCCGTCACCCGTGTTGCCGGCCGCGCCAGTGGTCCACTCCGTGCCGATCCCCGCCTGGTACTTCTGGCGCATCGACTGGTTGCGCTCAAACCCGCCGCTGGCCAGCACCACACCTCGTCGGGCGTGGAACAGCACCGGGGCGCCGGCCTGCTGGGCGGTAACCCCGGTGACCCGGCCCCGTTCGAGGAGCAGGTCGGTCATCGGCGTGTTGAGCCGGACCGGGACACCGGCGTTGCGCAGGCCGGCGCGGAGCCCGGCGGCGAGCGCCTGGCCCATGGTGAGCAGCTGCCGGCGCCGGATCCGGGCGGCCAGGCCGCGGGCGGCGAGCCGGACCCCGGTGCGGATCGCCCGCGGATGTCGGAGGCCCAGCGACAGCCATCGGTAGTCGACCTGGGTGATCGCCACCCCCTCCGGCACTGCCTGGTAAGGCGCGGCCAGTGTTGCGAGGTCAGCTCGGACCAACCGGGTGTCGAGCAGGAGCGGCTCGATGCTGCGCCCGCCCGGGAGCCCACCGGGAGCCTCGGGGTAGTAGTCCGGATAGCCGGGCACCCAGGCGAAGTCGAGTGGGGTGTGGTCGCGGACGAAGCTGACCACCTCCGGTGCGGCGGCGAGGAACGCGTTCTGCCGGGCCGCGGTGGCGTCGACGCCGGCGACGTACGCCAGGTAGGTGCGCGCATCTTCGGCTCGGTCGGCGACCCCGGCCCGGGCCAGCACCTCGTTGCCGGGAAGCCAGAGCCCGCCGCCAGAGCGGGCGGTGGAACCGCCATATGTATCGGCCTTTTCCAGCACGACCGCGCTCAGCCCCCGGTGCGCCGCGGTGAGTGCCGCGACCATGCCGGCACCGCCGCTGCCGACGACGACAACATCGAATTCTTGCTCCGGTATCGACACGAGAACAGGTTATAGTTTTATCCGGCTCGCCACCACCGGTCGGGGACGGTGTCTGCCTCGTGGTCGGCGCAGCTGACCACATTGACCTGCGGAACACTACGGAGGCGCGGTGACCGAGGAGTGGGACCAGACAGCCGACGTCGTGGTGGTCGGCTTCGGCGCGGCCGGGGCCTGCGCCGCGGTCGAGGCGGCCGACGCGGGAGCGCATGTCCTGGTGCTCGACCGTTTCTCCGGCGGCGGCACCACCGCGATGTCCGGTGGGGTGATCTATGCGGGCGGCGGGACCCGGCAGCAGCGTGCGGCCGGGGTCACCGACACCCCCCAGGCGATGCTGGACTACCTGCGCGAGGAGGTCGGCGACACCGTCTCTCCCGCGACCCTGCGCCGGTTCTGCGAGCAGAGCGCTGACGCGATCGACTGGTTGGCCGGCCTCGGCGTGCCCTTCGAGGCCAGCCTCTGTCCATACAAGACCTCGTACCCGACCGATCGTCACTACCTGTACTACTCCGGAAGTGAGCCCTCCTTCGCCCACCGGGCACCACCGGCGCCACGCGGCCACCGGGTGCACGCCCGCGGTACCTCCGGTCGGTTGCTCGCGGCCCGGCTCGCCGCTGCCACCCGTGCCCGCGGTGTCGAGTTGCTCGCGCAGACCCGCGCCGAGCAGCTCGTCACGGGCCCCGACGGCCGAATCACCGGAGTCGAGTGCCGGACCCTGCACGGTGCCCCCCGCTGGGTCCGGCTCGCCCACCGTCTCCTGCACCGTTGTGCGGTCCGGCCCGGTGTCTACCTGCCGGCCCTGGGGAGCGCGCTGCGCCGGCCAGTCGCCTGGCTGGAGCGGCGGTACGGCCGTCGGCTGCGGGTCCGGGCGGCCGGCGGTGTCGTGCTCTCCGCCGGCGGCTTCGTCTTCGACCGTGAACTGCTTCGTACCCACGCGCCGGAGTACCGCGGTGGGATGCGCCTGGGCACGCCCGGTGACGACGGCTCCGGGATCCGGCTCGGCGTGGCGGCTGGCGCAGCCACCGCCCACCTGGACCGGATGAGCATCTGGCGATTCCTGGCCCCGCCCGCGGCGATGCTTGGCGGCCTGCTCGTTGACCGGGATGGCCGACGGATCTGCGACGAGTCCCGCTATGGCGCGGCCGTCGGCGAGGCGATCGTGCGCGCGCCGGGTGCGCGGGCCTGGCTGCTGCTCGACGGCGCCCTGCGCGCGGAGTGCCGCCGGCAGCTGCGGGCCCAGACGCTGTGGTTCCAGCGCGTGCAGGCACGGTGGCTGCTGACGTTCGGCCGGGTCACCGCGGCGACACCAGCGGCGGTCGCCCGCCGGGCCGGAGTGAATCCCGAGCAGCTCGCCGACACCCTCACGGCCTATCAGTCGGCTGGCCCCGACCCGACCGGCAAACCCGCCGACCAGGTTCGGCCCCTGGCCGTTCCGCCGTACTCGCTGGTCGATTTCTCGGTGCGGGCCCGGCTCTTCGCGCCTGCACCCATGCTCACCCTCGGTGGCCTCCGGGTGGACGAGGAAACCGGGCAGGCCCTGGGCGCCGACGGCGTCGGTGTGCCCGGCCTGTACGCCGCCGGCCGGACCGCGGTCGGTATCTGCTCCCGTAGCTACGTCAGTGGGCTGTCGTTGGCCGACTGTGTCTTCTCAGGCCGGCGGGCGGGCCGAAGCGCCGCGATCCGGGGCCAGGAGAGCAGCGGCTGACGGCCGGGCACGCCAACCGCCGCTCGGGACCACGGCGGCGGTTGGCCGCCGGTCAGTAGTAGGTCACCGACACCTCGTCGCTTCGGGCGAAGGCCTGGCAGGTGAGGATGTAGCCCGCGGCGAAGTCTTCCTCATCCAGGATCTCGTTGTGCGCGAGGTCGACCTGACCGTCCAGCAATCGGCAGGCGCAGGCACCGCATTGGCCCTGGCGGCAGGAGAACGGTGCGTTCAGCCCGGCCGCGATCAGCACGTCCAGCAGGCGGGCGCCGGCCGGCCAGGGTAGTCGGTGGGTCTGGCCGTCGAGTTCAACTTCGAGCGTGGCGTCGCGGTCGTCAGCCGTACGCTGCGCGACCTCGAAGCGTTCGACCTGGATGCGGTCTGCCGGCACGCCAGCGCGCTGTAGCGTGTCCTGGGCAACCACGACGAAGGGCGCCGGACCGCAGACGTAGGTCTCCCATCCGGCATAGGGGCTGATCAGGGTTGCCAGCGTGGCGGGATCCGGGGTGCCGCGTTCGCTGTCCAGCCAGTGGGTCACGCTCAGTCGGTCGCCGTGCAGCTCGCTCAGCGTGGCCAGCTCGGTGGCAAAGATGATCGAGTGCTGGTCGCGGTTCGCGTACACCAGGGCAAGCCGGCCGCGACCGGCCGCGAGTACGGACTTGATGATGGACATCGCCGGGGTGATGCCGCTGCCGCCGGCGAGCAGAAGTAGGTCGCCGTCGAGCGAGTCGGGGGTGAACGAGCCGGCCGGGGGCATGAGCTCCAGGCTGGCTCCGGCGCGGATGTCGTCGCAGATCCAGTTCGATGCCGGCCCGTCGGGTACGCGTTTGACGGTTATTTTCAGATCCGTCTCGGTGTACGGAGAGCTGGACAGCGAGTAGCAGCGGGCCAGGATTCCCTCGCCGTGCGGCACGCGGACGGTGAGGTACTGGCCGGGGCGGTAGGCGAACTCGGTGGTCAGCTCCGGTGGCACGCGCAGGACCAGGGAGTGCGCGTCGGGCGTCTCTTCGATCACGTCAGCGACGCGCAGCCGGTGGTACATCAGGCCACCCCCAGGCTTCCGGTACGTACCGCGTGCTGAATGCTCGTGCGTAGGTCGGGGCAGGTGGGCACCGGTGCGGGCCGCTGTTCGTCGTTGGTCAGTGCGGGGCATCGGCGGGCGGCCCGCGTGCTCCACTGCACGCTGGTCTGCTGCGGGCTCGACTTGCGTACCCGGACCTGGGCGGCGCAGCGGGTGCAGGACAGCTCCACATAGCCGCCGCTCAGATACTCCTGCCGCTCGGTGGGCGGGTCGGTGCGGTTCATGACGCGGAATCGGCTTGTCGATCGAGGTTGGCCGCCACCTCGGCGGTCCAGGTTTCGACAGCCCTGCTGGTGTCGACCTCGAATTCGTAGCGGGCCACCATGTCCTCGGTGACCTCTTCAACGTCCACGTAGAACTGCTCGTACCAGCGGCGGAGCTGGTACACCGGGCCGTCCTCGGCGCAGAGGAGCGGATTGTCGACCCGGCTCTTGTGCTTCCAGATCTCGACGTCCTGCTGGAAGCCGACCCCGATTCCGGCCGCGAACTTCGCCGCCGCCTTGTCGGCCTGCGCGGCGGTGAGGCCGGGTAGTTGTTTGACGATGATGCCCCACTGCAGCATGAACGAGTTGGCCGAGATGGGGTAGTGGCAGTTGATCAGTACGGACTCCACCTCGATGCCGTGGTAGTCGTTGAAGAGGTAGTCGATCATGTAGGAGGGTCCGTAGTAGGCGGCTTCCGAGCGGAGCGTCGCATCCCCGGACTGTCGCGTGGCGGTCGGTACGTCCGGCCGCGGCCGGGTCTGCAGGTACTGTGCGGCCACCTGGCCCTCGAACACGTTCTTGAAGAACGTCGGGAACGCGAAGTGGATGTAGAAGAAGTGCGCCATGTCGACCACGTTGTCGATAACCTCGCGGCAGTTGGCACCGTCGATCCGGATGGAGTCCCAGGTCCAGCTGGTCCACTCGGGGGAGAAGGCGGCGTCGATGCGGGGGATCGCCGCGGACGGCGGTGGCGGAGCGCCCTGTGGGTCGTTCCAGATGAACAGTTGGTGGTTCTCCTCGCAGGTGGGCCAGGAGCGGGTACGGGCGCGGGGCGGAACTCGATGGGCGTACGGCACCGTGGTACAGCGACCGTCCCCGCGCCAGCGCCAGTCGTGGAACGGGCAGGCGATCTCGTCGCCCTTGATGGTGCCCATCGTCAGATCGCCGCCCATGTGGCGGCAGTACCCGTCGAGCACGTGCAGGGTGCCGGTCGAGTCGGCGAAAACCACGAGTTTGGTGCCGAACGCCTCGACGGCGTGCGGTTTGCCGTCGCGGAACGAGTCGGCGAGTCCCAGGCAGTGCCAGCCGCGGGCAAATCTGGTGGGCAGAACCCCGCTGTCGATCGTGCGTACTGCCTCGACGTTGGTCATGTCGCTCCTCAGTTGTGATGGAACGTGTTACAGGTCCTGCTGTTCGTATAGTAGCCGAGAAGTAGAACGTGTTCTATTATAGGGATCGTCACGTTCCTCAGCCAAGCCACCGGAGGGGATCTCATGGAGGGCGCCGAACTGGTCGCACGGGGGGTACGGGAGCTGTTACCCGTTCTGCGGGAGGCGGCCCAGGAGACAGAGGACCGCCGAACGCTCTCCGCCGAGCACCTCAAATCACTGGCCTCCACCGGCTTCTTCCGGCTGCTGCAGCCGGCCTGGTGTGGCGGGCTTGAGGCCGACCCGACGGCCTTCTTCAGTTGCGTTCGCGACATCGCCAGCGCCTGCGGATCGACCGGCTGGGTCGCATCGGTGATCGGGGTGCACAACTGGCAGCTGGCCCTCTTCCCCGAACGAGCCCAGCAGGACGTCTGGGGCGCTGACCCCAGCACTCTGATGTCCTCCTCCTACGCCCCCACCGGCAAGATCCAGAAAGTCGACGGGGGATACCGGGTGAGTGGACGGTGGAGCTTCTCGTCCGGATGCGACCACGCCACCTGGGTCCTGCTCGGTGGCATCGTGCCCGGCCAGGACGACAACCCCGCCGACTTCCGCACGTTCCTGCTCCCCGCGGCCGACTACCGGATCGAGGATGTCTGGCACACGATCGGCCTGCGGGGCACCGGTAGTAACGACATCGTCGTTTCCGACGCCTTCGTCCCGGCGTATCGGTCGCTCAGCTTCGGCGACACGGCTCGGTGCGTCTGCCCCGGCCAGGAGCGCAACTCCGGGCCGCTCTACCGCATCCCGTACGGTTCGATCTTCCCGTATACGATCACCGCCCCGATCATCGGGATGGCGACCGGGATGTACGAGGCGCACGTGAACCACATGCGGGAGCGGGTCCGCGCCGCCTACGCCGGGGTACGGGCCGCCGAGGACCCGTACTCGCAGGTTCGGGTCGCCCGGGCGGCTGCCGACGTCGACGCGGCCTGGCTCACCCTCACCGCCGACATGAGCGAGCTGATGGGACTGGTCACGGCGGGGGAGAAGCTGCCGATGCGGCTGCGCCTGCGGGCGCGTCGCAACCAGGTTCGGGGCACCGAGCTGGCGATCCAGGCCGCGGACCGGCTCTTCGAGAACTCCGGTGGTCGGGCGATCTACACGAGCCACCCGATCCAGCGCTTCTGGCGCGACGCACACGCCGGCCGGGTGCACGCCATCAACGATCCCGAACGCGCCCTGTCCATGTACGGCAGCGGCGAGTTCGGCCTGTCCGTCGCGGACGCGATGGTGTGAGGACGCCATGACGACCAGCACAATCATCGAAGCCACCGCCGCCGGGCTGCACTACCACCGGGCCGGGCCGGCGGGCGTACACCCGGTCGTGCTGCTGCACGGCGGCGGGCCCGGCGCCTCGGCCTGGAGTAACTTCGGGCGGACGGTCCCGGTCTTCGCCGAGCGGTTCGACACCCTCGCCGTTGACCAACCGGGATACGGAGGGTCCGAGAGTTGCCCGAGTGGCCACCAGTACTTCACGCACTCGGCCGAGCGGCTCGCGGCCCTGCTCGACGAGGTGGGCCTGGACCGGGTCGACTTCATCGGCAACTCGCTCGGCGGCGGCACCGCGGTCCGGTTCGCCCTGCGCTATCCGGAGCGGGCCGGCCGGCTGCTGCTGATGGGCCCCGGCGGGCTCAGCCTCAACGTCTTCGCCTCCGACCCGACCGAGGGGGTCAAGCGGCTGACCGCGTTCGGCGCCCCACCCGGCCCCAGCCGGGAGAAGCTGGCGGAGTTCCTGCGCACGCTCGTCTTCGACCAGTCCTTCGTCACCGAAGAGCTGATCGATGAACGGATGCGCGCCGCGACCGATCGGGACACCATGCGCGGCATGCGTGCGCTGGGCGCCTCGTTCGCCGACCCGGACCTCTACGAGGAGGGTCTGCTCTGGCGCGACGCGCACCGGCTGCGCAACGAGGTCCTGTTGGTCTGGGGTCGCGAGGACCGGGTCAACCCGCTCGATGGAGCGCTGGTCGCGCTCAAGCTGATCCGCCGCTGCCGGCTGCACGTCTTCGGTGGCTGCGGACACTGGGCACACCTGGAGAAGTTCGACGAGTTCAATCGCCTCGCCTTCGATTTCCTGGAAGGGAACCGCCCGTGAGTCTCATTCGATCCCTCGGCTACCTCCGGGTCGAAGCCACCGACGTTCCCGCCTGGCGGGAGTTCGGCGTCAAGGTGCTCGGCATGACCGAGGGCCGCGGCCCCGACCCGGAGGCCGCCTATCTCCGCATGGACGACCTGCCCGCGCGGATCGTGGTGGTACCCGGTGAGCGGGACCGGTTGGCCGCCAGTGGTTGGGAGCTGGCTGACCCCGCCGCGCTCGACCGGTTGACCGGCGTCCTCGAGGGGGCCGGCACCGTGATCAAGACGGCGGAGGTGGACGAGCTGGCCAACCGCCGGGTGGCGCAGATGATCAGCGTTGACGACCCCTCCGGTAACCGCCTGGAGTTCTACTGCGGGGCCGAGCTCGACAGCCGCCCGGCGCACAGCTCGTACGGCACCCGCTTCGTCACCGGCGCGCAGGGCATGGGGCACGTGGTGCTGCCGACCTTCGATGACGCCGCCGGGCTACGCTTCTGGACCGAGGTGCTCGGCTTCCGGCTGCGCGACTCGATGCGACTGCATCCGGAGGCCATCGGCCTGCCGCCCAGCGACACCCCACTCTGGATGCGCTTCCTCGGCTGTAACCCGCGACACCACAGCGTCGCCCTGGCTCCGATACCAGCCCCCAGTGGCCTGATCCACCTGATGATCGAGACCGAGACCATCGATGACGTCGGCCGGGCCCTGGACCGTGGCACCCGAAACAAGACCCCGATGGTCGCGACCCTGGGTCGGCACGCCAACGACGGCATGATCTCGTTCTACCTGCGCACACCGAGTGGGTTCGACATCGAGTACGGCACCGACGGCGACACTGTGGACGACCGCACCTGGATCGCTCGGCAGACGACCGCGCACAGCGTGTGGGGCCACCAGTTCCGGCGGGTCGGGTGACTACTGCAGCGGTGGTGGACACCCAGCAGTTCCGGCGGGTGTTCGGCCACTTCTGCACCGGCGTGACCGTCATCACGACGCTCGACGACGAAGGCCCGGCGGGGTTCGCCTGCCAGGCCTTCGCCCCCCTGTCGCTGGACCCACCACTCCTGCTGTTCTGCCCCCAGGCAAGCTCCGCCACCTGGCGTCGGATCCACAACGCCGGGGTGTTCGGTGTCAACGTGTTGGGGGAGGCGGACGGGCCGCTGTCCCGGGTCTTCGGCGCATCGGGCGCGGACAAGTTCGCCGAGGTCGCCTGGGCTCCCTCCCCGAACGGTTTGCCGATCCTCACCGGAGCTTTGACCTGGGCCGACTGCCGGATCGAGGCCGTGCACCCTGGCGGTGACCACGCGATTGTGGTGGGCCGGGTGACCGCGCTCGGCGAGTGCCGCGACGACAGTCCGCTGCTGTTCTTCAAGGGCCGCTACCGCGCCGTCGCGCCGATGCCGACTGGTGAGCCGCCGGAGGTGGTCGACACGCTGCTGGCGTGGCCCCGGCACACCGACTGGATCTAGCGCGCCACGGCAGCTGTCAACTCTCCGCGCGGAGCAGATACTTGAGGACCTTGCCGGAGGCGTTGTGCGGTAGTTCGGACCGGACCTCCACCGACCGCGGCACCTTGTAGTTGGCCAGTCGGCTCCGGCAGAACTCGATCACCTCAGCTGCGTTGAGGGAGTGACCCGGGTGGCAGGTCAGGTAGACCTTCCCGACCTCGCCGAGCCGTGGGTCGGGCACGCCGATCACCGCGGACTCGGCCACTCCCGGAAGCTGCGCGAGTGCGCGCTCGACCTCAGCCGGGTACACATTGAAGCCGCCACAGACGTACATGTCCTTGAGCCGGTCGGTGATGGTCAGGTAGCCGCGCTCGTCAAGGTGCCCGATGTCGCCGGTGTGTAGCCACCCCTCGCCGTCGATCGCGGCCGCGGTGGCGGCCGGGTCGTCGAGGTAGCCCAGCATCGTATTCGGTCCCCGCAGCAGCACCTCGCCACCCGGGTCAGCGATGCGGAGCTCGAATCCGGCCGCTGCGCTTCCGGAGGTCTGCGCCACGGTCTGCGCGTCGTCGCCCGGCCGGCACATCGTGGCGACCACCGCCTCGGTCAGCCCGTACGCGGTGAGCACGTCCGCGCCGAGCTCCGTGCGGATCTGATCGACGAGGGCCGGTGGCACGGTGGCCGCTCCGGTCACGGCCAGGCGCAGGCTCGACAGGTCGAATCGCCGAGCGTCGGGATGACCCATCAGGCTGGTGTAGAGGGTGGGTGGCCCGGGTAGGACGGTGATCCGCTGGTCTGCGATCAGGGCCATCGCCTGGGGTACGTCGAAGACTGCCTGCGGCACGATGGCGGTCCCGCTGGCCAGACAGGCGAGGATGCCGGCCTTCAGGCCGAAGCTGTGGAAGAACGGGTTGATCACGAGGTAGCGGTCGTCGGGGGTCAGCCGGGCGATATCGGCCCAGGCGGCAGCCACGGCCATCGACTGCCGGTGCGCGCTCATCACCCCCTTGCTGCGCCCGGTGGTGCCCGAGGTGAACAGGATGTCGCTCAGGTCGTCGGGGTTGACCGCGGCGGCGCGGGCGTCGGCCTCCAGTTCGGGAACCGACCCGCTCCGGGACACGAACTCCTCCCACCCGGAGGGCACCCGCACGACCAGGCGGGGGAGCTGTTTGCCCTCGGCCGTCGCGGCGGCTCGCAGCGCGGCGAGTCGGTCGGTGCCGAGGAACGGGTCCACCACGACGAGTCCGCTGGCACCGCTTCGATGGATCACGTCGAGCGCCTCGATCCCGGTGAACCGGGTGTTGACCGGCACCAGGGTGAGGCCTGCGTAGCTCGCGCCGAGGGCGGCCAACACCCACTGTGTCGAGTTTGGTGCCCAGAGCGCGAGCCGGTCGCCCGGGCGTAGCCCCGCGGCGATCAGGGCCTGTGCCACGCGCCGCACCTCGGCGAGGAGCTCGGCGTAGCTCAGCTGCGCTACGCCGGGCTCCACCAGGGCCGGCGCCGAGCTGAACTCACGCGCCGCCCGGTGCAGGGCCGCTGGGATCGACGGCATCATCGGGACCTCCCGGCACGATGTGGCCAAGCAAGTGCTTGGTCAGCGTACGCGGGGCTGGGCATCGGCGCCAGTAGATGACGGTACGGCGAAAGACGTGTTGCCGAGGGGTTTCCTTGCTGGGTAAGTGGCAGTAGATTTAGAACAAGTTTCACCTAGGGAGGGTGTGCTGATGCGACAGAAAATCGGCGCGGCTCTTTTCGGTCTGGGGCTACTCTGTGTTGTCGCAGCCGTGGGCCTGGTATGGCTGATCGTGCCGGGGATCAAGCAGGTGCCCTATGATGTGACGCCACCAGACATCGTGGTAGTCGCGCCATCAGCCACCTTTGTCAGCGCCCGGACGCTGCCCAACGGTGACCCCGCGGTGACCGTCGAGACCGGCACTCTGCGTTCGGCCACCGGCATCAAACCAGACAACGATACCGCCGCCGAGCTCACCGGAAGCCTCGCGGGCGAAACCCTGATCTGGAACGTGTATCAAGCAACCGACTGGGTCGATCGCGACCTGCCGGTCGAGCGGTCCGAGAGCCGTATCGCCCTCGACCGGGTGTCCGGCGCCGCCGCCGAGTGGGAGGGCCAGTGCTACAACGACGTAGCGGCCGAGGACCTGGGTGCCACCGGGTGTAAGGCGGGGAATATCGCGTACACCGGGCAGCTGTACCTGTTCCCCTTCGATACGAAGAAGCAGACCTACCAGTACTTCGACAGCACGCTGCAGCAGTCGTTGCCGATGCCGTACCAGGGTGTGGAGGAGGTTGCTGGCCTGGAGACGTACCGCTTCGAGCAGACCATCCCGCAGCGGGGCCTCGACATGGACGAGGAGACGGTTGCCCAACTGCTTGGCTTCCTGGCACCGGAGGCGACAACCGCAACGATGAGCTACCGCGCCTCTCGCACGCTCTGGGTGGAGCCGATGACCGGTGGCATTCTGGGCTACCGCGACCAGCAGCACCACGAGTTGGTCCCCGACGTCGGGCCGCCGGTGGTCATCTTCAACGCCACCTTCCAGTACGACGACGCCACCGCCGACGCGGTGATCGAACAGGCCAGAGATGGTCGGGCGCAGTTGCTGCTGTTCGGTCGCTACCTGCCGATCGGCATCCTGGTGGTGGGGTTCCTCGCCGCCGGGGTCGGGTTCGTGCTCGTGCGTCGGGGACGGTCCCGGGGGCCCGGACCAGCAACCGCCGCTCAGGTGGCCTCCTGAGGTCGCGACGGCAGCAACCGAACGAGCTCCACGCTCTGCGCCCACCGGTTGCTCTAGGCTGCGCGCTTCCGTTCGTCGCGGCGGTCGCCGACGATGTCGACGAGGCAGATGAGGAGGGCGGCGACGATGATGCCGACCTCCACGGCGAGCGCGTATCGAAGTGCGGTCGACCAGCGTCCGTCGTTGGCGGCCACCGCCGCGAGCAGGGTCGCGGTGATCATCGCCAGCCCCACCGCGGCTCCCATCTGTCGCATGGTGCGATACATGCCGGCGGCGCTGCCGGCGTCGGGCTTGGGTACCTGGGCCAGCGCCAGGGTGTTGTTCGGTGTGATGACGAGGCCGCTGCCGATTCCGGCGAGGAAGAGCGGGAACGCGGTCGCGGCCGAGAAGGCGGCCCCCTGCAGGCCGGTGAGAGCGGTCATGATGGCGAGGCTCGCCAGGACGATGATGAGTCCGATGACCAGCAGGGCGCGGCCAAGCCGGCCGACGTAGCGTCCGCCTAGCACGGCGCCGAGGGTGGAGCCCACCGCGAGAGGTGCGAGCGTCAGGCCGGTGTTCAGTGGACTGGTGCCGAGCCCGTACTGCAGGTGGAAGCTGAAGATCAGGGGTAGGGAGATGAAACCGGCGTAGAAGAGGAATCCGAGCAGCAGCCCCAGGCGGTACGGCCGGTGGGTGAACAGGCGAAAGTCAAAGACCGGTGGGTGACGCCGGATGGTGGAGGTTTCCCAGGATCGGAAGGCGACGAGGACACCGAACCCGGCTGGCACCAACAGCCACGGTAGCCAGCCCATCCACTGTTGCCATTGCAGCGCGGGCAGGATCACCAACATGATCCCGAGGGCGAGCAGCAGCGTTCCGACCAGGTCGTGGCGATGATCGGCCTGGCGGCGAAGCGGCTTCTTCGGAAAGAAGCGCCAGATGAGCATCGCCGCCATGATCCCGATCGGGACGTTGATCAGAAAGACGAGCCGCCAGCCATGGTTCACTCCGCCCTCGGCGATGACCAGGCCGCCGATCAGTGGTCCGATGGCGGTGGCCGCGTTGGAGGTGGCACCGACCGCGCCGAAGGGGCGTCCGCGCTCCCTGGGGCGGAACAGTTGCTCCACGAGGGCGGTGATCTGGGGTGCGAGGACGCCCGCCGCCGCGCCCTGGAGAAGTCGGGCGACCACCAGCACCGCGCCGGAGTTGGCCAGTCCTGCCAGTGCGCTGGCTCCGACGAACATGGCCAGGCCGATGAGCATGGCGTGACGGCGGCCTTTGGCATCGCCGAGTCTCCCAGCGGGGACGAGGGCGAGCGCGAACATCAGTGAGTAGCCGGAGACGACCCATTGGAGAACGTTGTCGTCGGTGCCGAGCGCCTCGTCGATGGAGGGCAACATCACGGTGATTGCGCCGATGTCGATCCAGCTGATGAACGACACGACCAGCGCGATGTTGAGGACTCGCCAGGGTTGGGTGTGCGCGATCCCCACCGGCGCTTGCCACCGTGACATCCTTACCGCCTGGTCTTGGGGCAGCGGCCTGCTGGGTGCGATCCTGTCGACGTTGTCCAGTCACCTGGTACGAGATCGACTGCTCTGACCGTGGGATTCCGGTGGCGGTGTTCCGCTGGCCGGCGGAAGCCGACGCGGTGTGTGCCAGCCGGCGGGGTCGGGGCAAGGTTGACGGTCGTGGTTGTAGGCGGTGATGGGGGCGGCGGCACACGCGGATTCGTTTACTGGGGCTGCCGCCTGTGGGTGGCACCAGGACGATGTCCGTGCGTTGCGGATCGGTTGGGCTCGCGGTGGCCCGAGGTCCACCGTGAGCGGCCAGACCTGTGCCGCCCCCTTCCGCCCCACTTAGGCCGGCTGGGCCGTCAACGTGCCGCGCAGCTCGGCGGCCAGGGACCCCTCCTCGGTTCGGGCGCAGTGGGTGCCGCAGTAGAAGCGGCCGGAGACCTCGATGCCATGGCCCACGATCTTGACCTGGCAGTGCTCGCAGTTCATGGCGAGCTTGTGGTTGGCGCACTCGAGGCTGTCGAAGGTGTGCACATCGCCGTTGGCCATGTGTACCTGAAATGGCATCTTGTAGTCGTTCCCGCAGACCTCACACCTAGCCATGTCAAACCCCTCAAATCGGATACGTGAGGAAAGTGTCGAACACCGACTGCGGGTCGGCAACCGGAATCGGCAAACCACCAGGGGTGACGCCCAGCGAGTCACCTGTTTGGGGGGTGAGGTGCACCGTGCCAGCCTCATGACAAGCTCAACCCGTGCTAGCCAGCGACGACACCCGCAGCGACGCCCGATCCCGCTGGGAAAAGACCATGCAGTGTCGGGTGATGCTCCGGTAGCGTCGCTGGGCGTGATCGAGCTTGTCGAGCGGCGTACCGTCCTCGCCGTCGTGGTCGGATCACGGGCGTACGGACTGCACGGACCGGATTCCGACTACGACCGGCGTGGTGTGTTCGCGGTACCGACCCGCGCGTTCTGGCACCTGGACAAGCCGCCCACCCACGTTGACGGGCCAGCGGCGGAGCAGTTCTCCTGGGAGTTCGAACGTTTCTGCCTGCTTGCTCTGCAGGGCAACCCGACGGTTCTGGAGGTGCTCTGGTCCCCGCTGGTCGAGACGATCACCCCAGATGGGGAACGGTTGCTGGCGGCGCGGCAGGCGTTCCTGTCGCGGCGGGTGGCTGAGACGTACGGCACCATGCGCACCACTACCTCGGGTTCGCGGCGACCCAGCAGAATCTGTACGCCAAGACCGGGAAGCTCAAACCCGCGCTGTACACGCTGCGCGTTCTGCTTACCGGGATCCACCTGATGCGGACCGGCCGTCTCGAGACCGACCTCGGTGTGCTCGGGACTGGGCTGCGATACGTGCCTGACCTCATCGCCGCCAAGCGGGAGGCCGAGCAGGGACCGTTGCCCGCGGGCGCCGCGCCGCGACTCGCCGCCGACGTGCCGCGGCTTCGCGCAGAGCTGGAGGCGGCCCGAGACATGTCGGCGCTGCCCGACTCCGCAGACCCGGGGGCCGTGGGCGCCCTGCACGACCTGGTCGTACGCACCCGTCTCGCGATCTCGTGCGTTACTGCGAATCTTTGATCATTGGTTCCCCAAGCAGTGTTGCTCGACGGACAGTCAGGTCCGCCAGGATCGGTGAGGAATAGGTGCACCTGGTCGTTGCGGGCTGTGTGCGCGAAAGGTGTTGCACCCTGCCTGTGCGTAGGCGACGGTGTGGTCGGGCCTCGTGAGTCCGGCGGCTGCTCCCGTACCTGACCAATGGCGTCGGAGGGCGGTGTGACGATTCGCGCAGGGCTAAGCACACCCCAGAATTCGTCGGCTCGGGGACGGTTCATGGCTTGAGGGGTGTCTGCTTCTGGGCGGGAGCGGGGCCACGGGACGGTCGGGCCGCGCCGGACCTTCCCACTCCTTCTTCCCTGGCGGCCCCGCTTCGCGGGATGTGCTCAAGAGTTCCGCCGGTCGGGGTTTTGGTGCCGGATCACCTCGGCGAGTGCGGGGATGGTCTCTAGTTGCTCGGGTTGGAGTTTGCTGGCCACGATGCCGGCGGGCCGGGGCTGGTCGGGAGTGAAGGACCAGATTCTCGTAGGGGTGATCGCGAGGTCGACGCTGAAGTCATGCTTGTCGTGGGGCAGGGCGTCGTCAATGACCTGCAGTTCGTGCACGGTGGTCGCGATGGTGGTGTTTCCGGTGATGAGACCGGCGTCGGCGAGGAGGGCCAGTTCGAGGTCCGAGTAGCCGGCGCCTTTGCCGATCCGCACGCCGTCAGGTCGACCGATGGCGACGCTTCCGCAGACAACGAGGTCCACCGGGCGCATCTCCTGCGGTCCGACCAGGGGAGCGACATCGGCAGCACCGGTGCTGGTGGCGGCGATCTCGAAGGGCACGGTGAGGGCTGCGGGATCAAGTAGGAAGAACGGCTTGGTCGTGGCGAGTTTCGGTACCGCCATGTAGAGCAGTTTGCCTGCGTGTAGCGCTTGCACCCGAACGGGCAACTGGGCGCGGTCGGGGTTGCATTTGATGATGCTGGCGCTCTTCCATTGGTCGCGCTGGGCCAGGCGAGCCGCGGCTTGTTCTTTCCCGGCGAAGTCGGGGATGTGGCCATGCACGCCGAACGGGGCAGCGTTGCTGCGTTCGAGGAGATTCCAGACGCGTTGCCGGATGGCATGTTTCGCGTGGTCGAGGTCGCCGGGGGTGGTCACGCTGCGTCTCCTAGCTGGTCATGAGGGTGAGAAGTCGGTCCTTGACGTCTTGAACAGCCGGTTTGGCGCGCCAGGGGCGCAGGGCCTGGGCAGCGGTGAAGGCCAGCTTGAGGCCACCGCCGGATCGATTTAACTCGATAACATTGATGGTCTGGTGTAGATACGAGGTCGCGGCCTCCACGTCCCGGCGGAGGATGCTGGCCAGGACAAGGTTTCCGAGAATGACTGCAGTGGATTTCCGCTGACTGTGGGTGAACTTCCGGGCAGTCTGCAGCGCGGCAAGGGCCTTGTCGGGCCTGTTCAGGAACAGCCAGCAGGAACCTTCGAGCTGTGCGAACTGACTGGGAGCGAAAAGGATTTTGGCCGGATCATTTTGGTCGGCCGCGCGGAGGTGCGTCTCCGCCAGGCTTAGGGCTCTGGAGCAATCCCGGTCCTGACCGAGGATCGCGTGTGCCTCGGCGCGATGAAGGTGGGCGAGCCCGGCGATGACATCACTGTCGCCGCAGCTGACCTGCGCAGCCTTGCTGGTCAGCGCCAACGCCTTGGTAGGCTGCCCGGTTCCGTAGAGGGCGAGGAAGCTTTGCCGCAGCAGTGCATTGCCCTCGGTGACGAAATCTCGCGTTTCCTGGGCGGCGTTGATCGCCTGTTCGAAGTAGGCCGCACTGGCCGCGTGTTCGCGGCGCTGAGAGGCGTCCCAGACGAGCTGGCCCATCAGGGTCGCCGACTCGCCGACAGTTGCTGCCAAAGCGTGTTGAACGCCGCTGTTGGCGTGCTGGCGAAGGAAGAGCACCTGGCCGTGTAGCTGTCCGGCGTCGGCGAGTAGGCGGGTCGAGGGCGTGTGGTCGTAGCGTTCGTCGAGGCGCTGGACGCATTCTCGCAAGTAGGCCACGGTGACCAGGTCGACCCGTTGTGGATAGCGCAGCACATATTCGAGGCGTTCGTTCGGTGGTTCTGGCGGCCGGCCTACGTCGGCCAGTAGATCGGCCAGTTCCTCGACCGACACGCGCAGAGTTGTGGCCAGCCGAGGTCGATGACAGGGCTGTGGATCCGTCTCCGCCCGTTCCCACCGGACAATGGTTGATCGATCGACGCCGAGCTTTTCGGCCAGGTGTTCCTGGCTCAGCCCGATCAACTTCCGGCGTTGAGCCAGTCGTTGCCGCTTGCCCGCCACGCGCCGTTCCTTCCGCCGTGGTTGCTTTCCGGTCCATTCATCCAGCTCAGCAGCCATCGCGCAACTGGGTGCGCCACTTTTGCGCAGTTCCCGCGCTGGAGTCCCACAACGATCCACGGTTGCGTAGAGGTATGGCCCGGGGCGGGTGCTGGCCGATGGCACCAGGCGGCACGGCAAGGCCGCCCGTCCTCACTGCCCGCCCGCCCCGGCGCCACTCCAAGCCCCAAGATGATGCGGAGAGATCCAATGCGCATGGCGAGCAAGATGGAGCCAGTTGATGTCGGTGACCACGTTGCCGACGACAGTTCGCCTCACTCGGAATCGGGCGGACCAGTGTCGTCCGTTGGGTCAGAGTGCGGATTGACATTCCGGCAGGAACTCGTTCCGGTTCTCGTGGCGACCGGACCGGACCAGGTTCGATCATGACCGTGTACGTCTCGCGGTACGCCATGACAGGCGAGCTGTCTCGGAGGACTGCTGCGACTCCGCCGATGCGGTCGGACGCAGTCGATCAACCTCTGCTGACACACGTGTGGCGGATGGTGTTCGAACAGCAAGCCCGGAAGTGCGAACGACGGTGAGCGGTACCGGAGATTGCGTTCGAAAGGTGAACCGGCTGATGCCATCGGAGCATCTACCGCTGCGTCCACTTTGGCTGTGCCGACAGTGCGGTCAGCCCTGGCCCTGCGGGCCGGCGCGGCTCGCTCTGGTTGCCGAATACCGCGACAACCGGGTCAGTCTCTTCCTCTACCTGGCCGGCCTGCTCCACGAGGCCATAGAAGACCGGCACCGACTCAACCCGAGTGCCACCGGTGACGTACCGGACCTGTTCGACCGGTTCCTCGGCTGGCCCATCCGGTCGCAGTCGTAGGCGGCTCCGCTGTGTCCTGCTGGAGTAGCCCGTGGATTGCCGCTGCCGGTCGGCAGCGGCGGGCAGCTGTCAGCGGGTGCCGTAGAAGGCGGGTGGGGCGGCGGGGTCGGAGTCTTCCTCGCTGGCCATCTCCCTCGCGACCTCGGCGGCGGTTGGGCTGAGGGCTGCCATGGTGGCCGCGATGCCGAGGGCGGCGATCGCCACGCCGATCGCTGCACTGAGGAACAGGATCTTGAAAGTGTTCATCTGGACCTCCCCATCGGGGTTGTCTCCCGCGAAGCGCCGGGATTCGGCGATGGTTGACCGTCTCCCGCCACCCGGGCGTCCTCTGCTCGTGCCGGGCGATCGGTACCGGCTTCGTTCAAAAGTAGAACCTGTTACATCAATTGAAGCACACAATGCATGCTGTAGAGAATCATGGAGGTAGTAAAAACTAGAACCTGTTCCTGTGATTAGAGGTCCGGGGTGTCGCCGACGACCCACATCGAGAAGAACTGCGACCCGCCGCCGTACGCGTGACCCAGTGCCGTTTTCGCTCCGGCCACCTGGTGCTCGCCGGCCCGTCCCATCACCTGCTTGGCCGCCTCGGCGAAGCGCAGCATGCCGGAGGCGCCGATCGGGTTGGAACAGAGCACGCCGCCGGACGGGTTGACGGGCAGGCGTCCACCGATCCGGGTCTCGCCCGACTCGGTGAGCTTCCAGCCGTGTCCGGCTTCGGCAAAGCCGAGGTTTTCCAGCCACATCGGCTCGAACCAGGAGAACGGTACGTAGATCTCCGCCACGTCGACCTCGGCGAGGGGATCAGTGATCCCGGCCGCCTGCCACAGCGCCTGGGCGGCCTCGGCGCCGGCCCTCGGGTTCACGTGGTCCTTGCCGGCGAAGTAGGTCGGCTCGGTGCGCATCGCCGTCGCCCGGATCCAGGCCACCGGCCGCTCGCTCGCCTCGGCTGCCGCCTGGTCGCCGATCACGATCGCGCAGGCGCCGTCGGAGGAGGGGCAGGTTTCGTCGTACCGGATCGGGTCCCACAACATCGGCGAGGCCTGCACGGACTCCAGCGTGATCTCCGGCTGGCGCAGGTGCGCGTTGGGGTTGAGCGCACCGTTACGCCGGTCCTTTACCGCGACCATCGCCCCGACGTGCTCGGGTGCGTTCGAGCGTCGAATGTAGGCGCGGACGTGCGGCGCGAAGTAGCCACCGGCCCCGGCCCCGATGGGCGCGGTGAAGGGCGGCTGGATGGAGAGCGCCCACATCGCGTTGGACTCCGACTGCTTCTCGAACGCGACCGCGAGTACGCGTTGGTGCACACCGGCCCGGACCAGGCTGGTCGCCACGACCCCGGTGGCACCACCGACCGAACCCGCCGTGTGCACCCGCAGCAGCGGGCGCCCGGCGGCTCCCAGCGCGTCGGCGAGGAACAGCTCCGGCATCATCACGCCCTCGAACAGGTCCGGCGCCTTGCCGAGCACGACCGCGTCGATCTGCGGCCAGTCGACGCCCGCGTCGGCCAGTGCGCGGTCGATCGCCTCCCGGCACAGCCCGGCCATCGACACGTCGGTACGGCGTGTCTGGTGCTGCGTCTGCCCGGTGCCCAGCACGGCTGCTCGTTTCATGACCTTGCCTCCAGCACACAGATGAGGTTTTGCTGCAACGCCGGCCCGCTGGTGGCGTGTCCGGCCGCCCGCCGGGCCTGGCCGGTCATGACCTGTTCGGCTGCGGCGCCGATGCGCGCCAGCCCGGCCGAGAACATGGGGTTGCCGCAGAGCGCACCCCCGGACGGGTTGATCCGGACCCGGTCGCCGAGGCCGAGCGCCGTGCGTAGCAGTAGCTCCTGGTGGGTGAAGGGGGCGTGCAGCTCGGCCACGTCGAGGTCCGCCGGTAGGGCCACCGCCTCGGCCGCGGCGGTCGCGGACGGCACCGTGGTCAGGTCCCGCTCGCCGAGGCCCTGCGGGTCGACCCGGTGCGCCACGCCGCTGATCCAGGCCGGCTGCTCCCGGTGTCGGCGGGCGCGCTCGCCGGCGGCCAGCACCAGCGCGGCGGCGCCGTCGGAGACGGGAGCGCAGTCATGCGCCCGGAGTGGATCGGCGAGGTAGGGGGTGGCGACCAGCTCGTCCACGGTGGGCTGCCCGGACACCTGGGCGTAGGGATTGGTGGTGGCGTCGGCCCGGCTGCGGGCCGCCACCTCGGCCATGGCCTGCTCGGTGACGACCCCGGCGTCGATGGCGAGCCGGGCCTGGAGCGCGGCGACACTCACCGAGTCGGGCCAGAGCGGCGCGGTCACGTATGGGTCGAGTTGGAGTGCCAGCACCCGGCGCAGCAGGCCGGCCGAGGACTTGCCGAAGCCGTAGACCAGTGCGGTCTCCGCCTCTCCGGCCAGAATCTTGACGTACGCCTCGTAGAACGCCCAGGCCGCGTCCATCTCCACGTGCGACTCGCAGATCGGTGGGTACGCCCCGATCGCGTCGATCGCGTTGACGAAGGAGAACGCCCGGCCGGCGAGGTAGTCCGATGAGCCGGAGCACCAGAAGTCCACCTCGCGGCGGTCGAGGTGGGCCGCTGACAGGGCCTGGTGGAAGAGCGGGACGAGGGTTTCGACGCCACTGGTGGTCCCCGCGGAGGGTCGGCAGGGTGCCTGGGCGAAGCCGATGACGGCGACGGCAGGATTCACAGGTGCTCCTGGTAGGACTCGTACGGCGCATCCGGTTCGCCGGTGGGGCGGAAATGCGCGATGTTCTCCGGGGTGGTGGACCAGGTCGCCCGGTCCCGCCAGACCGCGGCCACCCGCATGCCCATCCGGACGTCACCGGCCTGGCCGATGATCAGGTGGGGGATCGGGATGTCGGCACCGTCGAGGAGGACCTGGGCGACCACGTACGGCGGTTCCAGTCGCTGTCCGGGGAAGGGAACGTTGACCACGCAGAAGGTGGTGACCGTGCCGTGATCGCGGACCGGCACCTCCTCCTCGGTCGGCACCCCGTCAGCCGGGCAGACCCGGGGCGGTACGTAGACCTTGCGGCAGGCCGGGCAGCGCTGGCCGAGCAGCCGTCCTTCGGAGAGCGCGTGCAGGTATCGACTCTCCTCGGCGGAGGCGGTGTGCGTGTAGGAGAGCCGAATCGGAGTCACAATGCCGATCACGGGATCAGCGCTGGTGGCGGGGTCGCTGCCGGCCCCGGGTGTGCCGTTGGTGCCGGGTACACCGCTGGTGGTGTCATCGGGCGTGCGGGGCGGGCCCGGGTCGGGCTCGAAGCAGGCGATGTCGCGGATGTCTCCGGATCGCTCCGTGGCCCAGCGGACGCGGACCCGCATGCCGGTTCGCATCGACTCCCGGGTGCCGGCATCGACGGCGTGCAGTAGCGCCGTGTCGGCCCCGTCGAGCCGGATCAGTGCCCAGCCGAACGGTCGGTCGAGGGGCTGCCCGTCGAGCGGTCGGTCGGTCCAGGTCCAACTGGTCACGGTGCCGGTTGGCGAGACGGGAACGAGCTCGGTGATCGGGGTGTGGGTCGCCGGATCGTATTCGAGGGGGGGAACGTGGACGCGGCCGTCGGCGGTGCGGGCGCCGAGCACTCGACGGTCGCGGAGGCCGGTCATGAATCGCCCCAGGACCGGACCGAGGGAGCGGGTGTAGTCGAAGGCGATGTCCAGTGGGGCGGCGAGCGGGGGCGCCGAAGCGGTATCCACGAGGGTCAGTGAAACATGTTCTAGCGAGATGAATCAAGGTCACTCCTTGCCTGCTGTTCAGGAAGTGGAACACGTTATAGAGTCCGGTCCATGACTGGCATCGGGCTGTGGAACATCGCGAGTCAGGATCCGGATGGGATCGCCGTCGTTGACCCGGATGGCCGGGTCGTCACGTATGGCGAGCTGGCCGCCGAGGCCGACCGAATCGGGCGCGGCCTCCAGGCGCTCGGGCTGGCACCCGGGGACACCGTGGCGATGCTGTTGCCCAACAGCGCCGACCTGCTCGCCGCCGAGTTCGCCACCCTGGAGACGGGGCTGTACTCGGTGCCGCTGAACTGGCATCTGACCGCCGCCGAGATCGCCTACATTCTGCGCGACAGCGGTGCCCGCGCGTTCGTCGCGCACGGCCGGTTCGCCGAGGTGGCCGCGGCCGCCGCCGCCGAGGCCGGCGTTCCCGCCGACGGATGCTTCGCGGTGGCGGGTGGGGTTCCCGGGTTCCGGCCGCTCGCCGACCTCGGCGCCGAGGCCTCCGACCGCCCCACGCCGCGCACCCTCGGTGCGCTGATGGTCTACACCTCTGGAACGTCTGGCCGGCCCAAGGGCGTACGTCGTCCGCTGACCGGCGCCGACCCGGACATCGTTCCGCCGGTGTCACAATGGTTCTTCGGGCTGTTCGGCCTCGAACCCTTCGACTCGCACGTGCACCTGTGCTGTTCGCCGCTCTACCACACCGCGGTGATGAACTTCGCGGTCATCTCGCTGCAACTCGGCCATCCGGTGGTGCTGATGGACCGGTGGGACCCGCACGAGATGCTGCAGCTGATCGAACGGCACCGGGTCACCCACAGTCACATGGTGCCGACCCAGTTCCGTCGCCTGCTCGCCCTGCCGGAGAAGGTTCGGACGGCGTACGACCTGTCGTCGATGCGGGTGATGATCCACGGCGCGGCGCCGTGTCCACACGAGGTGAAGCGGCGGATGCTCGACTGGTGGGGGCCGGTGGTGGTGGAGTACTACGCCGCCAGTGAGGGCGGCGGCACCCTGATCACCGCCGAGGACTGGCTGGCCCGGCCCGGCTCGGTCGGGCAGGCCTGGCCGGGCTCGCAGGTGCGGGTGCTCGGCGCGGACGGCACCGACGCGCCGACCGGTGAGCCCGGGACGGTGTATCTGCAGATGGGCGAGACGACCTTCGAATACCTCGGCGACGCCGAGAAGACCCGGCAGTCCTGGCGCGGCCGCATGTTCACCGTCGGCGACATCGGCTACCTCGACGACGACGGTTACCTCTATCTGTGTGACCGGAAGAGCGACATGATCATTACCGGTGGCGTGAACGTCTATCCGGCGGAGATCGAGGGGGAACTCGCCGCCCATCCGGCGGTGGCGGACGTGGCGGTCTTCGGCATCCCGCACGACGAGTGGGGTGAGGAGATCAAGGCCGTGGTGCAGCCGGAGCTGGGGGTGACGGCGGGTCCGGAGCTGACCGGCGAGCTGCTGGAGTTCCTGACCGGCCGGCTGGCCCGCTTCAAGCTGCCCCGCAGTGTGGACTACGTCGAGGAGTTGCCCCGCGACCCGAACGGCAAGCTCTACAAGCGAATACTGCGCGACCCGTACTGGGCCGCGCAGCAACGCTCGATCTGACCTGGCTACTTCCCGTGGAACTGGGGGGTGCGCTTCTCGATGAAGGCGCGCGGGCCCTCCTTGGCGTCGGTGCTGCGGAACACCGCCGTGCCGATCGGGGCCTCCAGAGTGAACGCCTCGTTCTCGGCCAGGCCCTCGGTCTCCCGGATCGTGCGCAGGATCGCCTGCACCGCCAGCGGGCCGTTCGCCGCGATCATCCCGGCCAGCTCGAGGGCCTTGTTCAGGGCCTGCCCGTCCGGCACCACGTGTCCGATCAGGCCCACGTCCCGGGCCTCGTCGGCACCCAACTGGCGTCCGGTCAGCAGCAGCTCCGCCGCGACGGCGTACGGGATCTGTCGGACCAGCCGGACGGCGGAGCCGCCGAGGGGGAACAGGCCCCAGCAAACCTCGGAGACCGCGAAGCGGGCACTGGCCCCGGCCACGCGGAGATCCGTTGCCTGAAGGATCTCGGTGCCGCCCGCCACCGCCGGCCCCTCCACCGCGGCGATCAGCGGTTTGGTCAGCCGCCGACCTTTGAGTAGCGCGTCGATCCGGGAGAGGTCAGCGCCGTTGAACCGGTCACCGGGGTGGGACTGGTTCATCGCGCGGAGGTCGGCGCCGGCGCAGAAGGCGCCCCCGGCGCCGGTGAGGATGCAGGCCCGGATCTCCGGATCGTTGTCCGCGCGGTCCCACGCGTCCCGCATGATCGCGAGCATCTCGGGGGAGAGGGCGTTGCGGACCCGTGGCCGGTTCATTGTCACTATCAGGATTTGTCCACGTTGCTCCACGAGTGCGTGCGGCTGGTCGGCTGCCGATTCCACGGGCGCCTCCTTCGATGATTTCCAAGGCTTGTCAGCGACGATAACAGGTTCTACTTTTAAGCGATGGTGGCAAATATCGCAGACCTGTTTGAGCATGCGGTTGACGCCTTCGGTGACCGTCTCGCCGTGTTCCTCGGCGACCAGGCGATCAGCTACCCGGAGCTGGAGGAGCGCGCCAACCGGCTGGCCCACTTCCTACGTGACCGCGGCGTGCGCCCCGGTGACCACGTCGGCCTCTACGCCGGTAACTCGATCGAGGCCGTGGTGGCCATGATCGCCGTCTTCAAGGTGCGCGCCGCGGTCGTCAACATCAACTACCGGTACGTCGAGAACGAACTGCGCTTCCTCTTCGCCGACGCGGAGTTGTCGGCGTTGATCCACGACCGTCGCTTCGCGCCCCGCGTCGCTTCCGTGCTGGCCGGCGCCGCCGGTCCGCACACCGTGGTGGCTCTACCCGACGGCTCGGCGGAGGAGATCGGCGGGTACGGCGGCGTGCCGTACGCGGACGCGCTCGCCGCCGGCGACCCGGCTCGGGATTTCGGCGAGCGCTCGGCGGACGACCTCTACCTGCTGTATACCGGTGGCACCACCGGCTACCCGAAGGGGGTGCTCTGGCGGCAGGAGGACGTGTGGCGCGCGCTCGGCGGTGGCGTCGACTTCATGACCGGCATTCCGCTCGAGGACGAGTGGGCCCAGTCCGCCCGCGGCGCCAGCGGGACCGCGATGGTACGCCTCTGCATGGCCCCCCTGATTCACGGCAACGCGCAGTGGGCGGTGCTCGCCGCGCTCTTCGCCGGTGACACCGTGGTGCTGCTGTCGCGCTTCGACCCGGAGGAGGTCTGGCGGACGATCGAGCGGCGCCAGGTGAACGTGCTGGTGCTGATCGGCGACGCGATGGCCCGTCCGATCATCGAGGCCTACGCCGCGGGTGGCTACGACGGCTCGTCGGTGGCCGCGGTCTCGTCCAGCGGTGCTCTTTTCTCCCCGGGGGTCAAGCGGCAGTACCTGGAGTTGCTGCCCGACGTGCTGGTCACCGACGCGATCGGGGCGTCGGAGACCGGCTTCATCGGGCTCGGCGTGGTCGCCGAGGTGCCCGGCGGCGCGGTGCAGGACCCGCGGGTCACACCCGGGCCGACCACGGTGGTGCTCGGCCCGGACGGACGGCCGGTGTCGCCGGGCGGGGAGGGGCGCCTGGCGAAGAGCGGCTTCCTCCCCCTCGGCTACTACAAGGACCCGGTCAAGACCGCCGCCCTGCTGATCGAGGTGGAGGGCGTGCGGTACGCGCTCCCCGGTGACCTCGCCCGGCTTGAGGTCGACGGCACCATCACGTTGCTCGGTCGGGGTAGCACCTGTGTCAACACCGGCGGTGAGAAGGTCTTCCCGGAGGAGGTCGAGGGGGCGTTGAAGACGCACCCCGACATCTTCGACGCACTGGTCGTCGGGGTGCCCGACGAGCGGCTCGGGCAGCGGGTGGCGGCGGTGATCCAGCCCCGCGCCGGCGTCACGCTCGACCTGGCGGCGGTGCGAACGCACCTACGGGAGCGGATCGCCGGCTACAAGGTGCCGCGGTCGATCTGGCTGGTGCCCGAGATCTCCCGCACGATCAGCGGCAAGGCTGACTACAAGTGGGCGCAGCGGCATGCGGAACAACACCCGGCCGAGGAGGTCAGCCATGCGGACTGAGCTGTGTGACCGGCTCGGCATCGCGCATCCGATCGTCGGCTTCAGCCCCTCTGAGCAGGTGGTAGCGGCGATCAGCCGGGCCGGCGGGCTGGGCGTGTTGGGCTGCGTGCGATTCAACGACCCGGAGGAGCTCGACGCGGTCCTCACCTGGCTCGACGAGGAGACCGAAGGCCGGCCGTACGGGGTGGACGTGGTGATGCCCAGCACCGAGCCGGCCGAGGGTGCTGCGGCTGATCTGGACCAGCTGATTCCGGCGGGGCATCGCGACTTCGTGGAGCGAACCCTGCTGCGCCTCGGTGTGCCGCCGCTCGGCGGCAACGGCGAGCACCAGGCCGGCGTGCTCGGTTGGCTGCACTCGGTGGCCCGCAGTCATGTCGAGGTGGCGTTGACGCACCCGGTCCGACTGATCGCCAACGCTCTCGGTTCGCCGCCGTCCGACGTGATCGCCCAGGCGCACGCGCGGGGGGTGCTGGTGGCCGCGTTGGCCGGCCGGGCCGACCATGCCCGCGCGCACGTGGCGAGCGGGGTCGATCTGGTGGTCGCGCAGGGGTACGAGGCCGGCGGCCACACCGGTGAGATCGCCAGCATGGTGCTGGTGCCGGAGGTGGTGGACGCGGTCGGTGAGCAGGTGCCGGTGTTGGCCGCCGGTGGCATCGGGAGTGGCCGCCAGATCGCGGCGGCGCTCGCGCTCGGCGCGGGTGGTGTCTGGATGGGCTCGGTCTGGCTCGGCACGGCCGAGTACGAGAGCGGCTCCGCGCTGCGTACGGCGCTGCTCCAGGCCGGGTCGGCGGACACGGTCCGCAGCCGGATCTACACCGGCAAGCCGGCCCGGCTGCTGCGCAATCGGTGGACCGAGGCGTGGAGCGATGAGGGGGCGCCCCGGCCGCTGCCGATGCCACTCCAGAACCTGCTGGTGGCGTCGGCGCACAGCCGGCTGATGGATTCGGATGATCCGACTGTCGTTCCGATGCCGGTGGGGCAGATCGTGGGTCGGATGAATGAGGTGCGCCCCGTCGCCGACGTGGTGGCGGATCTGGTGGCCGAGGCGGAGCAGAGGTTGGTCCACCTCGGAGGGCTGCGCTAGGGGTGGTCCCTACGGGCTTGGTCAAGCGGGGATGGGCAAGTGGTCGTGGAAACTGCACCGTGTGGTGCCGAAAACGGTCCGTTTTCGGCACCATATTGACCACAAAGTAGAACGCGTTCTATTATGGTCTCGTGCTTACTCAGCCGTTTTCCCACGCCATCGCGGAAGCCGAGCGGGTCATCACCGAGGCGGCCCACGTCCGCGGCCAACAGGATCTGCTCGAGGGCTACGACTACCTGGCTGGTGGCATCCGAAGCTCGATCCAGATGGCCTGGTCCTACGACCGCGAATTCCCCTACTTCGTCCGCTCCACCGGCCCGTACACGAAGATGGGCCTCGACAATCCGGACACCCTCTACTTTCACGCGTGGCTCCACGACGACGCGGAGTACGTGGTGACCGGCCGCCGGGGCAGCACCGCCGACCTGAGCTTCCAGATCCTCGACGGCTCCTACTCCCCGGTCAACGTCCCGGGCAGCCTCACCGCCTTCGATGACCGTGAGATCGAAATCGCTGCCGACGGCACCTTTGAGATTCGGTTCGGGCCGGGGCTCTCCGGCCCGAACACGTTCCCGCTCGCCCCCGGCTCGGCCATGCTCGTGGTGCGCGAGGTGTTCAGCGACTGGGCGGCCGAACGCCCCGGGATGCTACGCATTCACCGCCCCGACACCATCGGCGGGACACCGCCGCCGCTGACCGAGGAGACCCTGGCCAAACGCTACGCGGTGGCCGGCAAGATCCTCACCGGTCGGATTCACACCTTCCTCGCGTTCGCCGAGCGCTTCTACCTGAACCTGCCGGTGAACACCCTGACCCCGCCCCGGCTCACCCCCGGCGGGCTGGCGACCCAATACTCCTCGGTGGGGCACTACCAACTCGCCGAGGACCAGGCCATGGTGATCACCGTGCCGGTCTCCGACGCGCCCTACCAGGGCATCCAGCTGGGCAGCATGTGGTACATCTCGATGGACTACAGCAACCACCAGACGAGCCTCACCGTGCCCCAGGCCCGGATCGATCCGGACGGCATGATCCGGTACGTGATCAGCGAACGCGACCCGGGGTTGGCGAACTGGCTGGAGTGCACCGGCCACGATCGCGGCTACGTGCAGCTGCGTTGGCAGCGGCTCTCGCACGCGTTGACCGCCGCGGACGGGCCGCAGGTGGAGGTGGTCGCGGTGGACGACCTGCCCAAACAGGTGCCGTACTACCAACCGATCGGGCAGGCGGCGTGGCAGGAACGCATCGCCGCCCGGCAGGCCGCGACCGCGGCCCGGATGCTGGGCTGAGCCGTGTTGCTCGCGGAGAAGATCGTTGTGGTGGCCGGGGTCGGCCCCGGGCTGGGTCAGGCCATCGCGGTGCGTGCCGCGCAGGCCGGCGCGGACGTGGTGCTCGCCGCCCGCACCGAGTCCTTCCTCACCGAGGTCGCCGGCAAGGTACGGGCGGCGGGTCAGCGGGCCCTGACGGTACCCACCGACCTCACCGACGGTGAGTCGAGCGCCGCGCTCGTGCGGGCCGCCCTCGCCGAGTTCGGCCGCGTTGACGTGTTGGTCAGTAACGCCTTCGAGATGCCGCCGATGCGCGGTCTCGGGAAGGTCGAGTTGGCCGACCTGCGGTCGAGCTTCGAGGTCAACGTGTTGGCAGCGCTGCGCCTGACTCGGCTGCTGACGCCCGCGTTGGTGGAGTCCGGCGGCGCCGTGGTCATGATCAATTCTGCCGTGCTGCGCCACTCCCGGCAGGCGTTCGGCCCCTACAAGCTGGCCAAGGCCGCGCTCCTCGCCGCCGCGCAGAATCTCGCCAGCGAGCTCGGGCCGAAGGGCGTGCGGGTCAACTCGGTGGCACCCGGCTGGATCTGGGCCGACAGCCTGCGCCTCTGGTTCGACTACCAGGCGAACCAGCGGGGCGTGCCGCCCCAGCAGCTCTACGACGAGGTCGCCGCCACCACCGACCTGCGCCGGCTGCCGGTGCCGGACGAGGTCGCCGACGCCGTCCTGTTCCTCGGCTCCGGCCTGGCGCGAGGCATCACCGGCCAGTGCCTCGATGTCAACTGTGGCGAGTTCCATCACTGACCCCGGGAGCGAGCATGAGCAGCACCCGTACGGACGTCGGCACGATCGAGGACCTCCACGCCTCGGCGACCCGGCTCACCGGGCTCGACGACTTCGGCGACGACGACTACCGCGAGGGGATGGGCGAGCTGCTCGCCGCGTACCGGAATGAGGCGGCCCTCACGCCCACCGGCAGCAAGGTCTCCCGGGCGTTTCTCCGCGCGGCACTGGTGTCCCGACTGCTCAGCGAGGCCGCGTGGCAGCAGTTCCCGGAGTACGCCGAGGTCCCGGTCGCCCGGCCGATCTTCGTGACCGGCCTGCCCCGCACGGGCACCACCGCCCTGCACCGGTTGCTCACCGCCGACCCCGCGCACCAGGGGCTCGAGCTGTGGCTGACCGAGGTACCCCAACCCCGCCCGCCGCGGGCCACCTGGGAGTCGAACCCCGGCTACGCGAGTCTGCAGGCCGGCTACGAGGAGTACCACGAAACCAACCCGAGCCTGCGTGGTGCGCACTACACCGCGGCCGACCAGGTGGAGGAGTGCTGGCGGTTGCTGCGGCAGTCCATGATGTCGGTGTCCTTCGAGTGCCTGGCCTACCTGCCGAGCTACTCGCGGTGGTTGAGTGCGCAGGACTGGACCGCTGCCTATCGGCGGCACCGGCGCAACCTCCAGCTCATCGGCCTGCACGACCGAGACCGTCGCTGGGTGTTGAAGAACCCGAGCCACCTGTTCGCCCTCGACGCGCTGCTCGCCGTCTACCCCGACGCCGTGGTGATCCAGACGCACCGCGCGCCGCGGGAGGTGGTCGCCTCGGTCTGCAGCCTCAACGCGCAGGCGTGCGAGGGCTGGTCGGAGCTGTTCCGCGGGGAGGTGCTCGGTGGGGCGCAGGCGCAGCTCTGGTCGCGTGGGCTGCGGCGGTTCATGGCCGACCGCGAGCGACACGACCCGGCGCACTTCATCGACGTCTCCTACGACGACTTCGTAGCCGACCCACTCCGGGTGGTTGAGGTGATCTACGACCGGTTGGGGGCCCGGTTGACCACTGCCGCGCGAGCCGCGATGAGCTCGCTGCACCAGCGGCGCACGCGCCCCGCACACCGCTACGATCTCGCTGACTTCGGGCTGACCCCGGCTGCGGTGGACGCCACCTTCGCCTAGCTAGTGGATCTTGCTGATCACCTCGTCGGCGAAGCGGCGGATGCCGTCCCGCTTGGCGGCGAGGTCGCCGTCGAAGCCGACGCCGTAGTAGCGCCAGGGCACCACGATCGCGTCGGTGACGCCGGCCTCGGCCTGTTGCTGGAAGCCCACCAGGCCGAATCGGTCAACGCAGACCGCCTGGATCTCGAACGGCTGGTCGGCCCGGTCGTACTCGACGCGTAGCCGGGCAAGCTGGTCGATCGTCGCGCACAGCTCGTCGAAGCGCATCATGGCGGAGGTCCAGCCGTCGCCCAGCCGGGCCGCACGACGCAACGCCGCGTCGGTGTGACCGCCCACGTAGATCGGGACCTGCGCGGTCGGGGCCGGGCTCATCTGTAGCCGGCCGAAGTCGAAGTGCTTGCCGTGGTGTTCCACCATGCCACCGCCCAGGATCAGCCGCAGCACCTCAATCGCCTCGTCGCCCCGGGCGCCCCGGGCGGCGAACGGTGAGCCGCACCAGAGTGACTCCTCCGGCGACCAGCCCAGCCCGACGCCGAGCCCGAACCGGTTACCGGTCAGGTTCGCCACCGACCCGACCTGCCGCGCCAACAGGACCGGGTTGCGGGGCCCGAGTTTGAGCACCTGGGTGTAGAACCGGATCCGGGTGGTGGCGGCGCCGAGCGCGGCGGCGGTCACCAGCGGGTCGGCCCAGGGCGTCTGGGCATCCCAGAACCGGCTGCCGTCCGGCGTGTACGGGTACTTGGCGCTGACCTCTTCGGAGTAGAAGAGCGAGTCGGGGAGAGCGATGGCCGAGAAGCCGCACTCCTCAGCGGTTTGCGCCAGGTCGGTGAGTTGGTCGAGCGGGCTGAACACGATTCCGAGGCTGAACTTCATCTATGAACTGTAACGTGTTCTACACCATCGTGGGAGGGCCCTGGATGGTCTGGTCGCGTCGCATCCCCGGGTCGACCGGTGAATGATTGAGGGTTAATATCCATCAATGGAACCTCTCGATTTCACCGGCCGCGGTGTGGTCGTCACCGGGGGGACGCGGGGGATCGGTGCCGCGATCGCCGCGGCCTTCCTCGCGGCGGGCGCCCGGGTGCTGGTCTGCGGCCGGACCCCACCGTCCTCGGTGGTGCCCGATTTCGTGCCTGCTGACGTCCGTGACCCTGCGCAGGCCGCCGCCGTGGTGGCGGCGGCGACCGACCGGTTCGGTCGCCTCGACGTGGTGGTGAACAACGCCGGTGGAGCGCCCCCGGCGGCGGCGGCCAGCGCCTCACCCCGGCTGCACGCCAAGATTGTGGAGCTCAACCTGGTTGCGCCGTTGCATGTCGCGCAGGCGGCCAATGCGGTCATGCAACAGCAGCCCGGTGGCGGGGTCATCATCATGGTGGGGAGTGTCAGCGGCACGCGTCCATCCCCTGGCTCCGCCGCCTACGGCGCCGCCAAGGCCGGACTGCACCATCTGGCGACGAGTCTGGCCGCCGAGTGGGCGCCGGCGGTGCGGGTGAACAGCGTCGTCCCCGGTCCGGTGGCCGGCGATGGGAGCCTCCGGCTGGATTCGGCGGCGGTGGCGCGCACGGTGCCCCTGGGGCGACCCGCGACGCCGGCCGAGGTCGCCGGCGTCTGTCTGCTGTTGGCCTCTCCGCTGGCCTCCTATGTGACCGGGGCGGCGGTGGCGGTGCACGGCGGTGGCGAGTGGCCGGGTTATCTCGAGGACCTGCGCGGCCCTACTGCTGATCAGTCTTCGTAGGTAGCGAGCTTTCTCGGCGGCCTCCGGGATGAGCGTGGCCTGGACGATCGGGATAGCCGTTCGCGGATCAGCTCGGTCCGGGCAGGTCGGGCTGCGGGTGGGCGGCGGGGATGCTGGCAAGGGCCGGTCGGCAGCACGGCGCCGGTGCTGGGCAGTGCGTCTTGATCAATTGCCGCAATATTTGCAGATTTGTCCTATTTGAAGTACCAGCGCACCGCAACGTGCCTGCTCAGGCCCTTTTATCGCGATGAATCTAGCCTGTGGGCGTTCAGGTGAGTACTGTTAGGACAGAGCCCCTCACGAGGGGGTATTTCATCAGTGGTGGAGGTATTAGTCCTTTGTTGCGTAAACTGATCGGGCTGGCGGCGCTGACGCTGACCACCGCACTCGCCGCGCTGTCAATGCCCAACCCCGCATCCGCAATCAGTGCGCCGTCAATGCCCAGCCTCGAATCCGCACCCAGCGCGTCGGTGTCGGACCTGCCCTGTATTCCCCCTGACCCTGACCTTGTGCGGATATGTCATGAGTTCAGCACGACCGGTTCAGAAACTTGGGTAACGATCGGCTTCGGTATGAGGGTGCCCGTGATCCCCGCCAAATGGCGAGTGCAGATTCTGGACTCGGCGGTCAATGACCTGGTTGTTGACGAGGAGTTTATATACGGGGGTAATGTCGGCACGCCTCCTCCAGATTTTCGTTTTCAGTGTGGCCTAGCGCCCTTTCAGCTTTTTGTGGTGGGCCTGGAATATAGAGGGCAATACATCGAGGATGTGATTTACTGCCCCACGACCTCCCTCGATGAGCCTCTCCAGGCGAGCGGGCAGTAGCGGGTCAGTAGCTGTCCGGAATGCCTGAGAGGCTCCGGACGCGCCAGCTCGGACCGGTATGAAGTGGAGACGCAGAACCTCGGTAGGAGGCGGTCCTTCCGCGGATCCTCACCGAGGTTCTGCGTCGACATGAGTTTGTCACCACGCCGCCGTGCCGACGATACGCGAGGAGGCGGGTGAACCGGCTGGCCGGGCTGCTGGAAGCCGAGCGCGGGCCGGCACCCGGTTTGCGCGGTGCCCTTTTGCCCTTTGTGGCCGTCAAGGCCCCGGGCTACTCACATGTCAACATCGACGGCGTGCTGATCGAGTCCGACCGGTACGGCGCTCTCGGACCGACACCCGGCGTGGATCTCTGGTGGTCGGCCAAGCATGACAACCATGGCGGCAACGCTCACGTGGTCGCCGCCGACGATGGCTCGCCTGATTCGTAGGCGGATTTCTGGCGCAGGACGACAGTATTGCGGTGTCTGCCCTCAAAGGAGGAAGGGCCGAGAAAAGGCCCTCCGGGGTGGATCACGGAAACCTTGGCGATTCCCGTCAGTCCGGTCAGGAGGGCGCTTTCACGTTGCCAATCCGCCGTCACAGAGACTCTGGGTGAAGGGCTGATTGAACCGAGTGGGAGCGGGCCCGGGGTTGGCTTCCTCGGGATAGGTCGGCGGCGAGCCACCACCGTTCCCGGAACTCCGGGGTGGCAAGGGGCGCGGGGGATGTCTAGGGGTGGGCAATTATTCTATTGTCGGCGGGCGAGGTTACCGACTCCTCGGTGTTTATGTCGTAAAAGTGTTCACAGCTGATGTTGTACTTACAAGAGAGAAATAGTCTCCAAGAGGAGGGTTCAATGACAATCTCCGCGGCTGTCTAGGTCCCCGCGGAGATTGCTCCATGCGTCTACTTTGATGTATCACCAAGGCATCGTTGTGATTTGTCTAAGCACTGTGGAGAGGGCAGTCTGTTGTAGATAACCGAGGCTTGTGGTCCGGTCGGTCCAGGGCTGGCGTGGCGACAGTCCTGGCGCGTGTCCGCGGTGGAGGAGAACTCTGGCCACCGGGGGAGGAGCGCTGGCCAGGGGTGGCCCTCAGGTCACCAGTCGGCGGTGGTCCCAGCTGACCACCCGCCGCGGCTCCACCAGATAGGCCGCCCGCTTGGCCGCCGCGTGCGCGACATAGCCGTCGAGTGCCGCTGCCACCTCATCGGGCGGCAGATCGCCTGCCGCCAGCGGGCTGGGCATCCGCGCGGCGATCAGGCGGCCGACCGCGGTGACTCCCGCCAGATCGTCGATCCGGGTGACCTCGCCGGCCACCTGGACGCCGCGCAGCTCGAAGTAGCCGTCGCCCTCCTCGACCAGGCAGGTCACCCGTGGGTCACGGGCCATGTTCCGGGCCTTCTGTGAAACGCGGTAGGTCCAGAAGGCGATGCGCCCGCCGTGCATCGCGTAGAACATGCTGACCAGGTGCGGTGTGCCGTCCCGGTTGACGGTCGCGAGCTGGAGCTTCCGGCCCTGGGCCAAGTGTTCCTCGACGTCCGCTGGTGGCATCGCCACCGTGGCGCGCTGGTTCACGACTCCTCGCCCTCCGCGTCGCTACCCGGGCCGGGTGCGGCCGGCGCTCGATCCAGCGAGGTCATCTCAGTATCCCGGTCCGGACAGTAGCCCGCCGTCTGCCACGAACTCGGCGCCTGTGGTGTATGACGATTCGTCGGAGGCGAGAAACGCCACCAGCCGGGAGATCTCCACCGGCTCGGCGAGTCGGGCGATCGGCAGCGACGTGAGGAAGGCGCCAGGGTCGGTGGCGGGCATGGTCTCGGCGGCGGCCAGCGCCATTGGGGTCAGCACGCCGCCGGGGTGGACCGAGTTGACCCGGATGCCGGCCGACCCGAGCTCCTGGGCCGCGGACCGGGTGATGCCGCGGATCCCGAACTTGCTGGCGCTGTAGGCCGAGAGGCCTGCCGCGCCGACGAAGCCCTCGATCGACGACACGTTCACAATCGAGCCGCCGCCGGCCCTCGTCATTGCCGGCGCCACGGTGTGGATGCCGAGCCAGCAGCCGGTGAGGTTGACGTCGATCACGTGGCGGAACTCGGCCGGGTCCATCGTGGCGATCGCCGCGTGCCGGAAGATGCCGGCGTTGTTGACCAGCACGTCGAGTCGGTCGAATGCCGCCAGCGCGGTGGCGACCGCGGCAGCCCACTCGTCTTCGCTGGTGACGTCGTGGTGCACGTAGCGGCAACGGTCAGCACCGAGGCTGTCGGCGAGGGCCGTGCCGCGGTCGTCGAGGATGTCGCCGATGACCACCCGGGCCCCCTCGGCGACGAACTGCCGGGCATGTGCCTTGCCCATGCCGCGCGCGCCACCGGTAATGAGCGCCACCTTGCCGTCCAGTCGCCCCATCAGCCCTCCTGCCAAGCGCTTGCTTGGGAGCATAGCATCGGCAGGACACCAGCGCCGCCACAAAACGGCCGCCGCGGGCTGCAGCCCGCGGCGGCCGTGGACAATCGCGTTGTCGCCCGACCTCCCGAAGATTCGTCAGGGTACGAGGACCACCTTGCCGATGTTGCGACGCTCGCCGATCCGGCGGTGCGCCGCCGCGGCCTCCTCGAACGGAAACACCTGGTCGATCCGGGGCTTGATCGCACCCTCACGCCACAGGTCCAGCAGCGCGGTCAGCTCCTCACGCAGCAGGTCGGTGCGCTCCCACAGGTGCCCCAGATTGACGCCACTGACGGTGTGGTTGCGGTCCATCATCCCGTACGGCGTCAGCAGCGGCACGCCGGTTAGCTGGCCGAGGAGTCGGCGATAGCTGCGCCGCTCACCGGTGGACAGGTTGGCGAAGCCGTACGCGATGAGTTGCCCAACCGGCCGGAGCAGGCTCATCCCGCGCTTCCAGTCGCGACCACCCAGGGAGTCCAGCACCAGGTCGAGGCCCTCGCCGCCGGTGAGCTCCCGTACCCGGGCGACGTAGTCCTCGGTGCGGTAGTCGATGGGATGGGTGCAGCCCTCCTCGCGGAGCACGGCGTGCTTGGCCGCCGAGGCGGTACCGAAGGTGACAACTCCCGGTACGGTGCGACACAGCTGCAGCACCGCGGTGCCGACCCCACCCGCGGCCATGTGTACCAGGACGCGGGCCTCGGGGCGGAGGTTCGCCACCCGAAAGAGCATGTGGTAGGCGGTCAGGTAGTTGACCGGGATCGCGGCTCCCTCAATGAAGTCGAGGCCGTCGGGCATCGGCAGGACCCGCGCCGCGGGCACGCAAACCGTGTCGGCGTGGCCGCCGAAGCGCACCAGGGCCAGCACTCGCTGCCCCACCTCGAGGCCGGTGACCTCGGCGTCAACGGCGTCCACGACCCCGGCCACCTCGTACCCCACCACGGACGGTGGCTTCGGAGCGTCCGGATACAGCCCCTGCCGGGCCATGACCTCGGCGAAGTTCAACCCGCAGGCGCGGACGGCGATACGCACCTCACCACGACCCGGTTCCGGATCGGGGGTTTCCCGTACCGCAAGGACCTCGGGCCCACCCGGCTTGGTGATCCAGACAGCGCGCATCGATTCCTCGACCTCCAACGTTTTACGCCGACTACTCCGCCGGCGGTCATCCGCTCGCCCGGGTGTTGGCCGCATGGGCTACCCGGGCGAGGCGGTGACCGCCGAAGGCCAGCGTAAGGGGTGCTGGTGGGCCCGAGACGGCTGCCGTCAGTCGCGGGACGCCTCGGCGATGTCCAATGCGGCCAGGTAGCCGAAGGTCATCGCCGGACCGAGCGTCGACCCTGCTCCGGCGTAGCCCTTCCCCATGACGGCCGCGCTCGCGTTGCCGGCGGCGTAGAGACCGGGAATGACCGTGCCGTCCTCCCGCAACGCCCGGCCCCGCTCGTCGGTTCGGATGCCGCCGTTGGTGCCGAGGTCGCCGGGGACGATCCGCATCGCGTAGAACGGTGGCAGCACGAGCGCGGCCAGGCAGGGGTTCGGATCGTTGGTGGGATCGGCGTAGTAGTGGTCGTAGCTACTGTCGCCCCGATGGAAATCGGTGTCGCGACCGGCCTTGGCGAGGGCGTTGAAGCGGTTTACGGTGGCGCTCAGGGTTGCCGAGGGGACGCCGATCTTGTCGGCCAGGCCCTTGATGGTCCAGTCCCGGACCAGGGCGCCGGAGTCATACCACTCCTTCGGATAGGGCAGCAGCGGTGGGAGGTCACGGAACAGGTAGCGGTTGCGGTACCGCTGATCCGTGATCATCCAGGCCGGGAAGGCGTCCTGCGCGTACATGGTGCGGACCACGTCGCCGTAGGGGGCGGCCTCGTTGACGAACCGCTCCCCGGCCGGGTTGACGAAGATGTTTCCCGGCAGCGTGCGTTCGGAGAGGCAGAAGTAGGGGCCGGTCGGCAACGGGATCATCGGCCCCCACCAGGCGCTGTCCATGAGGTCCAGAGCGGCGCCGGCCTCGGCGCAGGCCCGGATGCCGTCCCCGGTGTTCGAGGAGGCGCCGACGGTCCAGTCAGTGCCGGTGGGAGCCTCCTGGTACTGCTTGCGCATCGCCTCGTTGTGCTCGAAGCCGCCGGACCCGACGATGACTCCGCGCCGGGCGGTGAGGAGGACCTCCTCCCCGTCCCGGACCACCCGTACCCCGGTGACTCGCCCCTCGCTGACGACCAACTCGGTCAGGGGGGTGTTCAACCAGACCGGTACGTCGGCGGCGAGCAGGCCGGCACGCAGACCGCCCGCGAGTGCCTGGCCCATGGTGATCGGCTTTTCTCCCTTGGCCCATGCCGCCAGGTAGCGCTGGACAATCTCGGTGGCCGTCGTCAGCCCGCGTGGGTGGCGGGCGATGAGGGCCAGCCACTTGTAGTCGACGTCCATGACCACCGTGCCGGGCGGAATGGCCATGTACGGCGCGTTCAGCGCGGCGTACTCGGCGCCGAGGACATTGGCGTCGAGCGGTTGCGGCTCGATCGACCGACCACCGGCCAGGCCACCGGGCAGCTCGGGGTAGTAGTCGGGGTAGCCCTCCATCCAGGCGAACCGCAGCGGTGTGTGTTCCAACAGGAAGGAGATCATGGCCGGCCCGGCCGAGAGGTACGCCTGCAGGCGTGCGGCGGGGACCTCGTCCCCGACGACTGCGGCCAGGTACTCGGCGGCCTTGGTCGGAGTGTCCGGCACTCCGGCATCGAGGAGCACCTCGTTGTTGGGTATCCAGATTCCCGCCCCGGAGCGGGCGGTGGTGCCGCCATAGACATCGGCTTTCTCTACCACAACGGTCTGCAGGCCGCGTTTCGCCGCGGTTAGCGCACCCACCATGCCGGCCGCGCCGGCACCCACCACCACTACGTCGTACTCGACCACCGTCGTCATTGGACCCCCAGCCCAGCGGAAACAGATGGTAGAACACGTTACTGTATTTAGATCGGCGCCGGGAGGTATCGCATGTACATACTTCAATCGATGTATTGATCTTGCTATGCGTCGACCGTCGATCGCGGTGCTGCCCGGCCCGGACCGCCGCGAGCGACGGGGACGCGATCGAGCCGGCGCCGCAACGGTGTCATGATGGCCGTAACCGGTCGAGAACGAGGTGCACGACGGTGACGATGAGTAGGTCGAACTACGAGCGTTGGCGCAGCCACCACCCCATGCGGGAACAGCGGGACGACAGTCCCGCCCTGCTGGACCGGCGGGAGGCGATAGCAGAGTTGGGAGATGCCTTACGCGACCTGGTCGAGCAGGCGGTCACCACGGAGATTCCGGCAGACCAACTCCGTCAGGTCACCGCCGACCTGCGCCGAGCGGCTCGTCCGTTGGCCACCCGTGAGCGGGAGGTGACGCGGATACCGAGCGCTGACGACCTGTTGGGTGGAGTCCGGATGTACAACCCGGTGACCGGCGTCGGCAGTGCCCTGGCTCCGCCGCTGCGCATCGACCTGGTTGACGGGGTCGCGGTCGGCGCGTGCACCCTGGGGCCGGCCTTCGAGGGGCCGCCCCGGTACGCCCATGGCGGAGTCAGTGCCCAACTGCTGGACCAGCTACTCGGCTATGTGGCGAGTGCCACCGGCAATGCGGGGATGACCGTCCGGCTCGACACCCGGTATCGGGCACCCATCCCGTTGCGCACGCCGCTGCACCTGACGGCCCGGGTTACCGCCGTGAACGGCCGGAAGACCACCGCCCACGGCGGCATCTCGACCGCTGCCCACCCCGACGACCTCTTGGTCGAGGCGACCGGGGTGTTCGTCGCGCCCCGACCGGAACAGTCCTGGCAGCTCTTCGGCG
Organism: Salinispora sp. H7-4; assembly: GCF_013416675.1. Classification (NCBI taxonomy): domain Bacteria; kingdom Bacillati; phylum Actinomycetota; class Actinomycetes; order Micromonosporales; family Micromonosporaceae; genus Salinispora; species Salinispora sp. H7-4. Next base: position 158,344 of record NZ_JABZED010000004.1, on the reverse strand, counting down.
CGGCACCGTACTGGGAGGCCGGCAATCCCTCCGTCGAGCACGACTGAGCCGCCGTGGCCCGCGGCGCCGCCGTGGCCCGCGGCGCCGTTGGCGGAGGCGGCTTCGGAGCGCTGGCTATGCCACGACGCCGGTGCGGCAGAGGAGCATGAGCTGCTGGAGGGTGAGCTCCTGGGTGTGGGCGGCAGCGAGGCTGCTGGCCCAGCCGAACACGGTCTCGGCTGGTTGTTGGTTTGGCGTGCCCGGAGTCACGTCGTAGCCGTCGGAGGCGACGATCTTCTCGATCATCCTGGCGAGTTCGGCCGGCCCGCTGCCCGGGTAGCCGGTGCTGTAACCGGCGGTCTGCTTCTCGGGCAGGATGTGCAGGGTGCCCCGGTCGGTGCGGGCCCAGACCATGTCGGCCTCGCGGTCGATGATCAGGGCGGTCAGCTGTTCCCCGTCGGGAAGCGCGAGGGGAGCGTAGGTGTGATGGTCCCAGTGCTCGTGGTTGCCGGTGACTGTCCGATAGTGGTGCACGGCGACGGGCAGCCAGGTGATCGGATCACGGAAGGCGCGCCAGCAGAGGCAGCCGTCGCCGGCGACCGCGGAGGGAGAGTCGGGGTCGTCGTAGACGCAGGGATGCCAGAGCTGGGGCGCCTCGTCCGGGGCGACGAGGGTGACGTGCAGGGCGTCTGGGGCGCAGGGCGTGAGTCGGTCCCGCCACTCGGCCGCGTATCGACTGGCGTAGGTATCGAGCTGCCGGCCGGCGTTGATGGCGCCGCTGGTGTACGCCGGTGGTTCGATGTAGAGCATGAAGTGCCAGTAGCCCCGCTCCGGGCTGTGGGTGAGATGCAGGTCCCGGTCGTGCTGGTAGGTCATCGTGGATGCTCTCCTGTCCTTCCCGGCGGATACCCTGCATCGCAACGCTGGTCCGCTTCCGGTCAGCGGACCCGACGCGGCGGGCCCACCAGCGGAGAGCTCAGCCCGCCCGGCGCCCCGTCGTCAACGGCAGCGTCGTGGACGAGAGCAACGGGCTCACCCTCGTGGGCAACGATCGCGTCATCAGGTAGTCCCCTCCCAGGCCACCTCATTGACCCAAGCCGGGATTTGGGCCCGCGTGGAGCCCTTGGTGCGCCGCCGACCTTCGCCCCCAGCACCGTAGGACAAGCGGAGTGACTGCGCCACCACCTAAGGTGAGTATCTATCGAATACCGGGAACCGGCCCCCGGTTACCCCGGTGGACCGGGGCCGGTGTCGTTCGCGGCCCGGTGGGCGACGGGCTATCCGGCTATGCCGCCTTTCCGTCAGCGCAGCAACAGGCGGGCAGCGAGTTCGAGGTGCTCGTGCACGTCGTTGGCCGAGGCGCGGCGGGTGACCCAGGCGACCAGGCTGGAGAGCCAGACATCACCGATGACGCGGGCCTTGGCCCGGTCGTCCGCCGATGGCTGGCCGTCCTGCATGGCCATGATGAACATGTCTTCCATGAGTCGGGCGACGGCGTTGACCTCGGTGGCGGCGGTCGGGTCGGCGAACATGAACGCCCGGGTCATCGCTTCGGTGAGCATGGGGTCGCGCTGCATGGCGCGGGTGACCCGGCCGAGGACGAACGCGGTCCGCTCGTGTGCCGTCTCGCCCGGAATGGCGGTGCGACGGAGCCGGTCCTGCGTCCGCTCGAACTCTCTGGCCAGGGCGGAGACCAACAGGTGGATTTTGGAGGGGAAGTAGCGGTACAACGTACCGAGGGCGACGTTGGCGTGTTCGGCGACGGTCCGCATCTGCACCGCGTCGTATCCACCCCTGGAGGCCAGGATGAGGGTGGCGTCCAGGATGCGCCGTCGGCGTTCTCGCTGCGCCGCCGACCCCTGCTCGGTGTCGGTCAGGCTGCCCGCGCCCGGGCTTCTGGTATGTGTTCTCGACGCCACCATCTTGCCTTCCGTGATCTTGGCCGATATTGGCAGCGGCCATGCCATCCCAAGTCTAGCAACGGGCGGGCGCCGTGCGCTCAGGACGGCTGGCGGTAGCTAGTAGAACGTGTTCTACTAGCGTGAGGTGTTTGGAGTGGGGAGGGTCGATGCCGATCGCGATGACCACCGACCAGTTGGCGCTCCAGGACGCGATCCGGCAGTGGGCTGCCGGTGCCGACGTCCTCGCCACCGTACGCGGGCTGGAGAACGGCCCGCCGGCAGCGGCCGACCGGCACTGGGCCGGTCTGACCGGCCTTGGTTGCTTCGCCCTGGCCGTGCCGGAGCAGCTCGGTGGTGACGGTGGCCGGGCCGGTGAGCTGGCCGCCGTGCTGGAACAGCTCACCGCTACCCTGGTCCCCGGCCCGGTCATGCCCACCCTGCTCGCGGCCCTGACCCTCGCGTCCACCGGGCCGACGCCCGTCGCGAAGAGCCTGCTGCCGGACCTTGCGGCCGGCAAGATCTCGGTCGGGGTGGCACTCACTCCGGGAGCGTTGACGGCCGTGCCGGTCGCCGGGGGAGCCTACCGGGTGACCGGGCAGGTCAACGCCGTACTCGGTGCGGGGAGCACCACCCACCTGATGTTGACCGCTGGCACCGAGACCGAAGCGTTGTCGTTCGTGCTCGATTCGGCGCATGCGGGGGTTCACCGCACCGCACGTACGCCGGTGGACTTCTCCCGGCCCCTGGCCGACGTGCGATTGGCGGAAGTGCTCGTCGAGCCCGATCAGCTCCTGCCCGCACCCGGGCCGGACCGGCTCCGCGACTGCGCGGCGCTGCTGGCCGCGGTGGAGGCGGCAGCGGTGGCCTCCTGGTGCCTGCACACCGCCACCGAGCATGCCAAGGTGCGGCGCCAGTTCGATCAGGTGATCGGGTCGTTCCAGGCGGTCGGGCACCTCTGCGCCGGGATGCTCTGCCGGTCGGAGCGGGCCAACGCGGTGGCCTGGGACGCGGCCCGCGCCTATGACCAGGCGCCGGAGGAGCTTCCCCTGGCCGCCGCCACCGCCGCCGCGATCGCTCTGGACGCCGCGGTCGACAACGCCAAAGACTGTATTCAGGTGCTCGGCGGGATCGGGTTCACCTGGGAGCACGACGCCCACCTCTACCTGCGTCGAGCACTCGCCCTACGGCAGTTGCTCGGCGGCGGTACCCGATGGCGGCAGCGCTGCGCGGAGTTGACGTTGGCCGGTGCGCGTCGGCAGGTGTGGGCGGTTGGCGAGGAATTCCGGGCCGCAGCGGAAACGGCACCATCGTCGTCCGGAGCGGAGCGGGACGCCGACTCCGCGGACCGGTTGGCGGTACGAGCCCAGCTCCGGGCGATCGCGCAGCTTCCCGAGGCCGAGCGCCGGGCTCGGTTGGCGGCCGTGGGATATCTCACGCCACACTGGCCCGCGCCGTACGGGCTCGACGCCGCACCCGCCCGGCAACTCCTTATTGACGAGGAGCTGGACCGGGCCGGCGTCATCCGCCCGGACCTGGCGATCGCCGGCTGGGCCGTCCCGACGATTCTGCGCTACGGCAGTGCCGCCCAGCGGGATCGGTTCGCCGGCCCGTCCCTGCGTGGCGAGCTCACCTGGTGTCAGCTCTTCAGCGAGCCGGAGGCCGGTTCGGACCTGGCCTCGCTGCGCACCCGGGCGAACCGGGTGCCGGGCGGTTGGCGGCTGTCCGGCCAGAAGGTCTGGACGTCGCTGGCGGCCGAGGCGGACTGGGCGATCTGCCTGGCGCGCACCGATCCCACGGCGAGCAAGCATCGTGGTCTGACCTACTTCCTGGTCGATATGCGCAGTACCGGCATCGAGATTCGCCCGCTGCGCGAGATCACCGGGCTGTCGGTCTTCAACGAGGTCTTCCTGGACGACGTCTTCGTCCCCGACGAGGGTGTGGTGGGCGAACCAGGACAGGGCTGGCGGCTGGCCCGGGCGACGCTCTCCTACGAGCGGGTCGCCATGGGGCGCGGCCCCGGATTCGGTGCCGACGTGGACCGACTGGTCCGGATGGTGGGGGCGGGTGGAGTCGCCGGCGAGCCGGGGATGCGGGAACGCCTGGGTGGCCACGTCGCGGACGGTCTCGCTGTCTCCCTGGTGGAGTGCCGGGCCACGCTACGGCAGCTCGGTGCAGGTGGAGGTGGGCCAGAGTCGGCGGTGGCCAAGTTGATCGGGGTCAGCCATCGACAGGCGGTGGCCGAGACCGCGCTGACGCTCTGCGGTCCGGACGGTGCGGCGGCCGACGGCGCGAGTGTGGAGCCAGTCCACCACTTCCTCCTCACCCGATGCCTCAGTATTGCCGGCGGAACCACCCAGATCCTGCTCTCCCTGGTGGCTGAACGGGTTCTCGGCCTGCCCCGGGCAACCGCGGGCTGACTGTGGATCAGGCCAGTCAACGGGGGACGAGGGAGGAACCGATGGAGGGCACCATCACTGCCGCCGTGGAGCGGATCCGGGCGGCCGGTGCGGGGCCGGCCCGGCCGGCACGCGATCCGGTCAACCTACCGATGATCCGGAACTGGCTGGAGGCGATCGGCGACCGCAATCCCCGCTACGAGCAGGAGGGTCTGGCACCACCGGCGATGACGCAGGTCTGGACGATGCGTGGCCTGCATCCGGCCGCGGATCCCGCCGATCCGCTGTCGGCCATGTCCGCCGTACTCGATCAGGCCGGGTTCACCTCGGTGGTGGCGACGAACTGCGAGCAGACGTACCACCGGTATCTGCGCGACGGCGAACGGGTTGAGGTGCGCAGCCGGCTGGTAGACGTGAGCGGACCCAAACGCACGGCGCTCGGCGAGGGCTGGTTTGTCACCACCGACAGCACCTGGTACGTCGGTACGGAGGCCGTGGCGTCGATGACCTTCCGGGTGCTCAAGTTCCGGCCGCCGGACTCCACCGCGGCCGCTCCGGCATCCGAGCCGGCTCCGGCATCCGAACCGGGTCCAGCCGCCGCGTCCGAGCGGACTCCGGCACCGGTACCGGAGCCGGCTGACGTGCTCCGGCCGGTCGTCACCCAGGACACCGCCTTCTTCTGGGCCGGCACCGCCGCCGGCGAGCTGCGCATTCAGCGGTGCGGCGGTTGTGGTCAGCTGCGACATCCACCGGGGCCGGTCTGCCGACAGTGCGGCGCCGACCGCCAGGACCACCTGGTCGCCCGCGGTACGGGTGAGGTCTTCAGTTTCGTGGTGCACCGGCACCCGCCGGTGCCGGGGCGGCGGTTGCCGATCGTGATCGCGTTGGTGGAGCTGACCGAAGGGGTACGGATGGTGGGCGAGTTACTCGGCGCAGACCCGGCGCAGGTGCGGATCGGCGCTGCGGTCCAGGTCGACTTCGTACCGGTGGACGCCGAGCTGACCCTGCCGGCATGGCGGCTGCTGCCATGAACGTGGCGGTCGGCGTCGTCCTGCCGGAACTGCGGATCCCGGTCACCCCGACCTTCGTGGTCAGCACCGCCCTGGCCACCCGGGACTTCCAGGATGTGCACCACGATCGGGACCAGGCCGTTCGGCGGGGCTCGAAGGACATCTTCCTCAACATTCTGACCACGACCGGACTGGTGCAGCGGTACGTGACCGACTGGGCGGGAGCGACAGCGATGGTGCACCGCGTCGCTATCCGGCTCGGGGCGCCCTGCTACGCGTACGACACGCTCGTCCTGACCGGTCAGGTGACGCAGGTGTCATCCACCGGGTGTGTGGTGGCCGTGGTGGGGCGGGTTCCCGGGGGCGATCACGTCACCGGGCAGGTTGAGGTCGGGAGGCTTCCGTGATCTCGGGAAGAGCGGCGATCGTCGGGGTCGGTGAGACGGAGTTCTCCAAGGACTCGGGCCGCAGCGAGCTCCGGCTGGCGGTGGAGGCGGTCCGTGCCGCACTCGCCGACGCCGGGCTGGCGCCGACCGATGTCGATGGTCTGGTGACCTTCTCCATGGACAGCACCGCCGAGGTCGCCCTGGCCCGGGAGATCGGTGCGGGGGAGCTGCGTTTCTTCAGCCAGGTCGGCTACGGCGGCGGCGCCGCCTGTGCCACGGTGCAGCAGGCGGCCCTGGCGATCAGCGCCGGGATGGCGCGGGTGGTGGTCTGTTACCGCGCGCTCAACGAGCGCTCCGGCCGCCGCTTCGGCCGGGTGTCTCGAGACGTCTCGAGCGCACCGACCAGCTCCGGCGTCGACAATGGCTGGCACTACCCGATGGGGTTGGGCACCCCGGCCGCCACCGTGGCCATGGCCGCCCGGCGCTACCAGCACGTCTTCGGGGCCACCGGGGAGGACTTCGGCCGGGTGGCGGTGGCTGCTCGCCGGCATGCCGCGACCAACCCGCGAGCCTGGTTCTTCGAACGACCGATCACCCTCGCCGACCACCAGGCGTCCCGGTGGATCGCCGAGCCACTTCGGCTCCTGGACTGCTGCCAGGAGAGCGATGGAGCGGTCGCCGTCGTGGTGGCCGGCGTCGAGCAGGCCGCCGATCTGCGGCAGCCACCCGCGGTGATTACCGCTGCCGCGCAGGGCAGCGGAGCGGACCAGTACATCATGACCAGCTACTACCGCGACAACCTGACCGGGCTACCGGAGCTCGGCGTGGTCGGGCGGCAACTCTGGGAGCAGTCCGGTCTCGGTCCCGACGAGGTGCGGGTCGCGGTGCTGTATGACCACTTCACCCCGTACGTCCTGATGCAGTTGGAGGAGTTGGGGTTCTGCCCGCCGGGCGAGGCACGACACTTCATCGCTGACGGCGCGATCGAACTGGATGGTCGGCTCCCGGTCAACCCGCACGGCGGACAGCTCGGCGAGGCGTACATCCATGGCATGAACGGCATCGTGGAGGCGGTCCGGCAGGTCCGGGGAAGCTCGGTCAACCAGGTCGCCGGGGCCGGCCCGGTGCTGGTGACCGCCGGCACCGGCGTACCCACCAGCGGCCTGCTGCTCGGGCCAGCGGGCCTCGCCAACGGCGGGACCTGAGCCCTCCGGCTCCGGCTGCAGGTGGGCCCTGCGCGGTCTGGTGTAGCCGACGCAGGCCACCCTGCCAGCGCCCGTGCGCAGTCGGCGCTCAACTGGTTGAATCACGCGGATGACGAGTGTGTATCCCGAGATCGAACCCTTCGCGACTGGCCTGCTCGATGTCGGGGACGGTCATCTCGTCTACTGGGAGAGCTGCGGCAACCCATCCGGCAAGCCGGCGCTGGTGTTGCACGGCGGCCCCGGTTCCGGCGCCAGCGCCGGCTGGCGGCGGCTCTTCGATCCGGCCGTCTACCGGATAGTCCTGTTCGACCAGCGGGGGTGCGGGCGCAGCACACCGGACGCGGGCGACGTGCGAACCGACCTGTCCACCAACACCATGCCGCACCTGCTGGCCGACATCGAAAAGCTGCGGACCCACCTGAACATCGACCGGTGGTTGCTGCTCGGCGGATCGTGGGGCAGCGCTCTCGGCCTTGGCTACGCCCAGCGGTACCCCGACCGGGTCACCGAGATGGTGTTGTTCAGCGTCGTCACCAGCACCCCGGCCGAGCATCGGTGGCTCACCCGTGACCTCGGACGGATCTTCCCCGAACAGTGGGACAGGTTCTTGGATGCGGTACCGGCCGCCGAACGCGACGGCAACCTTCCCGCCGCCTACGCCCGGCTGTTGGCCGATCCGGACGAGACGGTACGGGACCGCGCCGCCCGCGCCTGGTGCGCCTGGGAGGACGCCCTCGTCTCGAACCTGCCCGGCAGTGGACCCGACCCCCGGTTCGAGGACCCGGTGTTCCGGATGACCTTCGCCCGCCTTGTCACCCACTACTGGGCGCATGACGGCTGGTTCGCCGACGGCGAGTTGCTGGCCGGTGCACACCGGCTCGCCGGAGTTCCCGGGGTGCTTGTCCACGGCCGGCTCGACCTGGGCAGCCCGGTGGACGTCCCGTGGCACCTGTCCAAGGTCTGGCCCGCCGCGCGGTTGGAGCTGGTCGACCAGGCCGGTCACGGCGCCGGGCACGGCGTCGGGGACGCGGTCATCACCGCCTTGGACCGCTTCGGCGCTTCCTACCGCTGAGCGCCGATCACCGCCTCCGCGAGCCGGGCGAGATGTGCCCGCGGGTGACCGAAGAGGTGAGCTGCCCCGTGGGCCCGTTTGAAGTAGCGGTGCGCGTCGTGCTCCCAGGTGATGCCGATGCCGCCGTGTAGCTGGATCATCTGCGCGGCGGCCTGCTCGAGCGCCTCGGCGCAGTGGACCGCGGCCCCGGCGGCGAGCAGGTGGGCATCGGGCGCGTCGGAGTCGAGGCTCGACACCGCCGCGTACGACAGGGAGCGGGCGCTCTCCACCACGACGTGCAGGTCGGCCAGCCGGTGCGCGATCGCCTGGAAGGCGCCGATCAGCCGGCCGAACTGGACCCGGCTCAGCGCGTACGCCACGGTCAGCTCCACCGCCCGCGTAGCCGCACCGACCTGCTCGGCGCTGAGCGCGACGCAGGCGATGTCCCGGACCCGCTCCAGCGGGTTCACCTCGCCCAGCTGATGACCGGATGCCCCGTCGAGCATGACCACCCCCAGTCGGCGGGTCAGGTCCACGGTGGTGACCGGGCGTCGTCGGACGCCGACAGCGTGCGGGTCCACCTCGAAGAGTCGGACCCCCGCGGGGGTGCTCGCGGCGACCAGCAACACGTCGGCCAAGGGGGCGTCGAGCACGTAGTGCGCCTCGCCGGTGAGCCGGCCGCCCTTCGTCGCGGTGAACGCGGGTCGGTGTGGATCCCAGTCACCGTGCTGGTCGGTCCAGGCGAGCGCGGCCAGCCGTTCTCCGCCGACCAGGTCGGGCAGGATCCGTCGACAGGCCGCCTCGTCCCCGCTGTGCAGCAGGGCCTGGCCGGCGAGGACCGCGCAGCCGAGCATCGGCGCGGGGGTGAGGGTGCGGCCCAACTCGTCCAACACGACATGGGCCTCGCCCAGGCCGGCGCCGAGCCCACCGAACCGTTCGGGTACGGCGAGTCCCGCCACTCCGATCTGGCCACACAGCACCTGCCAGAGCTCGGCGTCGTCTCCCGCCGTCGACTCGGTCCGCTCGGCGATGGACCGGTCGGCGGTGTGCCGGGACAGCACACCGCGGACGCTCATCCGAAGGGCTTCCTGCTCCGCGGTCATGTCAGAGCTCCAGTGGCTAGTGCGGTCCGGATCCGGTCGCGGTGCCAGGACTGGGTGCCCCAGGTCCGAGCCAGTGCCCAGATTCTGGTCAGCCAGGAGTCGAGGCCGGACTCCCGGGCGTACCCGATCGCCCCGTGTACCTGTAGTGCGGTGCGGGCCGCCCGCTGGGCGGCGTCGGTGCAGGCCACCTTCGCGGCGGAGACGTCGCGGGCAGCCGTGGGCGGGTGGTCGGCGAGGGCGACGGCGGCGGCGTACAGCAGCGGCCGGGCGAATTCGAGGCCGATCGCCACGTCGGCGAGCTGGTGCTTGACCGCCTGAAACTGCCCGATCGGTTGGCCGAACTGGGTGCGTTGGCCGGCGTACCGGAGGGTCGTCTCGAGCAGTGCGTGGCCCGCTCCGAGAAGCTGCGCCGCGCAGGCCAGCGCGCCGGCGTTGAGGGCGTGGGCGACAGCCGGGCCGACGGCCGGGCCGGCCGCCAGCAGCGCTCCGTCGGCCACCTCGACCAGTCGTCGGGTGTCGTCCACCGAGCGCCGTCGCGGCCCCGGCACCCCGAGGCGTAGCGCCTGCTCGTCCGCCCGGAGAACCAGGGACACGACATCGGCGTCCGTCGCGTACGGCACGTGCGGCGGCACGGCGAGCGTACCGATCACCTCCCCGTTGGTGAGCCGGGGCAGCCAGGTCTCGCAGAGTGCGTCGTCGCCGAGCATCGTGAGCAACATGGGCAGGGCGGCGATGGACTCGGCGGCTGGACCGGGCAGGGCGTGGTGCCCGAGTTCCTCGCACGCGACGACGAGGTCCGCCGGGTGCGCGGCCAGGCCGCCCCACCGCGCCGGCACCGCCAGACCCGTCACGCCGAGCTCGGCCAGCCGGCGCCAGAGCACCTGCCCGGGCGCCGGGTCGCCGGCGGCCCACTGGCGGGCGACGGTGGGAATGTCCGCCTCGGTGAACATCGCGTGGAGGGCGGCGGCGAACTGCTCCTGCTCCACGGAGGGGGTCAGCTTCATCGTTGACCCCGGGGGAGGCCGAGTACCCGTTCGGCGATCACGGTGCGCTGGATCTCGTTGGTGCCGGCATAGATCGGACCGGCCAGGGAGAACAGGTAGCCGTCCAGCCAGGCGTCCGTGTCGTCGGCATCGCCGGCCCGGCCCGCCGAATCCGTCCGGAGACCGCCCGTTTCGGCGTGCGGCCCGAGCAGGTCGAGCGCCACCTCGTGTAGGGCGACGTCCAGTTCGGACCAGAAAACCTTGGTCATGCTGGCGGCGTGGCCACTGCCCCGCCATGCCGTCGCACCGGCCTGCGCTGGTCGATCGGCTCGGCCGGAGGGTGGCGCAGGCTCGGGTGTGCGGTCGGCGGCCTCCCGGGTGGCCGTACCGTAGCTGTGCAACTGGTATGCCCGGGCGGCGATCCAGCCGGCAACGACGCGGTCGGACAACGCCGGGTCGGTGTGCGCACCGGCCTGACACCACAGCCGTACGAGCCGCTGGGCGGCGGCGGTGAAGCGTCCCGGGCTGCGCAGCGACAGCCCGCGCTCGTGGCCCGCGGTGCTCATCGCGACGGTCCAACCCTGGTCTACCGCGCCGAGTACGTCGGCGTCGGGCACGAACACCTGGTCGAGGAAGATCTCGGCGAAGCCGGTCGCACCGCCTACCTGTTGGATCGGTCGGACCGTGACGCCCGCGGCGCGGAGGTCGAACATCAGGTACGTCAGGCCACGGTGGCGGTCCACCCCGGTGCGGAAGAGCCCGAACGCGTGATCGGCCTGCGCCGCCCGGGTGCTCCAGGTCTTCTGCCCGGACAGGAGCCACCCGCCGTCGGTGCGTACCGCACGGGAGCGGATTCCGGCCAGGTCGCTGCCGGCCTCCGGCTCCGACCAGGCCTGCGCCCACACGTCGTCGGCCCGCGCCATCCGTGGCAACAGGCGGGCACGCTGCTCGTCCGTACCGTGGGTGAACAGGGTTGGCGCCAGGAGGAAGAGGCCGTTCTGGTTGATCCGGACCGGAGCCCGGGCGCGGTGGTACTCCTCCTCGAAGATCAGCCACTGCAGGGGCGATACGTCGCGTCCACCGTAGGCGATGGGCCAGGACACCACCGACAGCCCGGCCGCGGCGAGGCGCCGCTCCCACGCCCGGTGGGCTCGGTCACCCTCGGGAGTGTCCACGGGTGGCAACGGTGTGGTGGGCACATTCGTGGCCAGCCACGATCGGACCTCCGCCCGGAACGCGCGGGTCTCGTGGTCGAGGTCGAGGTTCATCGTGCCGGCCGGGCTCACGAACTGGACCTTGCCTTCATGCTTGCGGCATCCATTCCGGCCAGCGGGTCGCCGGCCACCTCCGCGTTGTGCGCGTGCGCGAGGTGGTGCAGACCGAAGGCGGCGTCCATCGCCGAACGCATTCCCATCAGATCCTCGGCCTGGTTGACGGCCCGTTTGGTCAGGGCCAGTCCAAAGCGGGGCATCTCGGCGATCCGTTGCGCGAGACCGAGGGTGTGGGAGTGCAGTTCCGCGCGGGGGACTACCCGGTTGACCATGCCGACCTCGTACGCGCGCCGGGCATCGAACCGGTCCCCGGTGAAGAGGATCTCCTTGGCGAAGCGGGGGCCCAACGTCCACGGATGGGCGAAGTACTCCACACCGGGGATACCCATCCGGACCACGGGGTCGGCGAAGTATGCGTCCTCGGCCGCGACGATCAGGTCGCAGACCCAGGCGAGCATGAGCCCGCCGGCGAGGCAGGCCCCCTGCACCATCGCGATGGTCGGCTTCGGCAGCTCCCGCCAGCGCCGGCACATGCCAAGGTAGACCTCCATCTCCCGGGCGTACCGCTGATCTGCGCCGGACCGGCCGACGTGGTCCCACCAGAGCACCGCCCGGCGCTCGAAGCTCTTTTCGACGTCCCGGCCGGGTGAGCCGATGTCGTGGCCGGCGGAGAAGTGCTCACCGGCGCCGGCGAGCACGATGACCGCGACCGAGTCGTCATTCACGGCCGTGGCGAAGGCGGAGTCGAGGGCGTAGGTCATCGCCGAGTTCTGGGCGTTCCGGTAGCGGGGCCGGTTCATCGTGATCACCGCGGTGGCGCCCTGGCGTTCGAGTCGTACCAGCTCGTCCTCTGTCACTGTGCTACCTCCTGCCGAAGCACCTGCTCGAGTGGTTTGTCGGTCGGGTTGGGTGGCGTGGTTTCCTGCTTTGCTCGGTGTTCCATCGACACCTCCTCACACAAGCAAGTGCTTGGTAGGGTGAGCCTACGCGTGTTTCGGGAGGTGACACCAGTGCACGACGACGAGTTCCGGCGGGCGGTGCGCGCCTGGCTGGCGGAGAATGTCAGCGCTGAGCTGCGGGGGGCGGGTGGACCGGGCCGGGAGCACGAGGCGTACCCCGAACGGCTGGCTTTCGACCGCCGGCTGGCCGCCGCCGGCTGGACCTGTCTCGGCTGGCCGGTCGAGCACGGCGGTCGGGGCGCGACGCTCGCCCAACAGGTCGCCTTCCACGAGGAGTACGCCCGGGCCGGTGCCCCGGCGCGCGTCGGCCACCTGGGTGAGGAGTTGCTCGGCCCGACGTTGATCGCCTATGGCACGCCGGAGCAACGCCGGCGCTTCCTACCCGGGATTCGCGCTGTCGAACAGCTGTGGTGCCAGGGGTACTCCGAACCGGGGGCGGGGTCTGATCTCGCCGCCGTGGCGACCCGAGCCCGACTCGTCGGTGACGAGTGGATTATCGATGGGCAGAAGGTGTGGACCTCGCTGGCGCACGTGGCGCACTGGTGCTTCCTCCTGGCCCGGACCGAGCCCGTCGGCACCGGGCCGCGCCAGGCCGGGCTCTCCTATCTGCTGGTGCCGATGCGGCAACCCGGCATTACGGTGCGGCCCATCCGTCAGCTGACCGGTACCTCGGAGTTCAACGAGGTCTTCTTCGACGGCGCCCGCACCTCGCGGGACATGGTTGTCGGCGAGGTGGGCCAGGGGTGGCGGGTGGCGATGGGCACCCTCGCGTTCGAGCGGGGCGCGGCGACGCTCGGCCAGCAGGTCGGGTTCCAGCGGGAGCTGGACCGCCTGGTGGCGCTTGCCCGGCACACCGGTGTCGCCGGTGAGCCGGCGCTGCGCGACGGGCTCGCCCGCGCCGCTGTCGGACTCTGGGCGCTGCGCGCGCACACCCTACGGACGATGGCTGAGGCTGACCAGTCGGGCCCGGGGCGGGGAGCGTCCGCGGTGAAGTTGCTCTGGTCGCGGTGGCATCAGCAGCTCGGCGAGTTGGCGATGCAGGTGCGCGGTGCCGCCGGAACAGTTGCCCAGGACGCCCCCTACGACCTGGACGACTGGCAGCGCCTCTTCCTGTTCGGTCGCGCGGAAACGATCTACGGCGGGTCGGACGAGATCCAACGGGGCATCATCGCCGAGCGGGTTCTCGGTCTACCACGACAGGCCCGCGGATGAGGCCCCCGGGCCCGCCGCCGCTTCGCCCGGCCGGTCGGGAACTGCTCGCGGAGAAGGTGGTGGTGGTGACTGCGGCGGCGGGATCCGGGATCGGGACGGCCGTGGTGGAGCGCTGCCTGGACGAGGGGGCGTTCGTGGTGATCAGCGACCGGCATGTCCGGCGGCTTGCCGAGAGCCACGAACGGCTCTCGGCGGACCACCCGGGCCGGGTCCGGTCGGTGCCCTGCGACGTGACCGACGAGCAGGCAGTCGAGGAGTTGGTCAACGCCGCCGTGACAGGTTTTGGACGGCTGGATGTGATGATCAACAATGCCGGGCTCGGCGGCACCGCGTCGGTCATGGAGATGACCGACGACGAGTGGTCGCGGGTGCTGGACGTGACTCTGACCGGCACCTTTCGCTGTACGCGGGCGGCGGTACGGCAGATGCTGGCGCAGGGCCACGGTGGTGTGGTGGTCAACAATGCGTCGGTGCTGGGCTGGCGGGCCCAGGCCGGTCAGGCGCACTATGCGGCGGCCAAGGCGGGGGTGATGGCGTTCACCCGGTGCGCGGCGCTGGACGCGGCGCCCCACGGCATCCGCGTCAACGCCGTGGCGCCCAGCCTCGCCATGCACCCCAACCTGTCGAAGGTGACCAGTGCGGACCTGCTCGCCGAGCTCACCGGTCAGGAGGCGTTCGGCCGGGCGGCGCAGCCCTGGGAGATCGCGGCCGTCATGGCCTTCCTCGCCAGCGACTACGCCTCCTATCTCACCGGTGAGGTGGTGTCGGTCAGTAGTCAGCATCCCTGAGTGCCGCCACACCCCAACGGCGGGCAGCGCCGCCCGTGGGTCAGAGGCGCTCGATGATGGTCGCGGTGGACATGGCGCCGCCCGCGCACATTGTGATCAATGCGGTACGGGTGGCGGTTCGCTCCAACTCGTGTAGGGCGGTGGTGAGCAGCCGGGCCCCGGTGCTGCCCACCGGATGCCCGAGGGCGATGGCGCCACCGTTGACGTTCACCTTCTCCGGGTCGGCGCGGTGGGCCGACAGCCAGGACAGCACCACGGCGGCGAACGCCTCGTTGACCTCAAACCGATCGATATCCTCGATCTTCATGCCGGCGCGGGCCAGCACGCGTTCGGTCGCCTGCACGGGGCCGTCCAGGTGGTAGTAGGGCTCGGCGCCGACCAGGCACTGGGCGACGATCCTGGCCCGGGGGCGGAGGCCGAGCGCGCGGGCCCGGTCCGCCTCCATCAGCAGTACCGACGCGGCGCCGTCGGAGATCTGCGACGAGGTGCCGGCGGTGTGCAGCCCGCCCTCGACCACCGGTCGCAGTCGGTTCAGCGCCGCCAGGGTGGTGTCCCGCAGGCCCTGGTCCCGCTCCACCGTGTGGGTTTCTCCGGTCGGCTGTCCCTCGCTGTCGAGAACCGGCGCGGTCACCGGTACGACCTCGCGGTCGTAGTGCCGCTGCGCCCAGGCCCGAGCGGCGTTGGCCTGTGAGCGGACGCCGAACTCGTCCACCGCCGTGCGGGACAGTCCTCGCCGGACGGCGATTCGTTCGGCGGCGACGTACTGGTTGGGTAGGTCGATCTCCCACGAGGCAGGCCGGGGTGTGCCGGCGTCAACGCCGAGATTCGCGCGGAGCGGTACCCGGCTCATCGCCTCGACACCACAGGCGATGCCGACCTCGATGGCGTCGGTGGCGATGAGACCGGCGACGAGATGGGCGGCGTGCTGGGATGAACCGCACTGGGCGTCGATGGTGAGACAGCCCGTCCCGTACGGCAGGCCGGCGTGTAGCCAGGCGGTGCGGGTGATGTTGTTGGACTGCTCGCCGCCCTGGGTGACGCACCCGCCGATGACCTGCTCGACTGTGTCCGGGTCGAGGTCTGCATGGGTGACGAGGGCGCGTTGTGCCGCGCCGAGCAGCTCGGCGGCGTGCAGCCCCGCCAGCCAGCCGCCCCGCTTGCCGATCGGCGTGCGAACCGCGTCAACGATCACCGGAGTGCCCATGGCACCGTCCCTTCGGAGAGTGAACGTGTTCTCCGTGCCGGAGCTCACGCTACGTTGTCGAAACAACATTTGATCTGTTTGAATATTAGAACAGGTTACAGTAGGAGGTTCGATGACTGAGCCGCGTATTCCAGTGGGATTTGACTTCACCGACCCGGCCGTCCTGGAGCGCCGTGTGCCTCGGGAGGAGTTCGCCGAGTTGCGCCGGACGGCCCCGGTCTGGTGGAACGCCCAACCGAAGGGATCGGGCGGTTTCGACGACGACGGGTACTGGGTGGTCACCCGGTACGCCGATGTCATGGCGGTTTCCCGGGACAGCGAAACGTACTCGACCCGGGAGAACACGGCGATCGCCCGTTTCCAGCCGGGCACCACCCAGGCGGATCGAGAGATGCAGCGGGTCATCATGATCAACGTTGACCCGCCGGAGCACACCAAGCTACGGGCCATCGTGTCCCGTGGCTTCACTCCCAGAGCGATCAACGCGTTGCGTGGGTCGTTGGCGGAGCGCGCCGAGCGCATCGTGCGGGACGCGGCCGCGCGTGACACGGGTGACTTCGTCACCGATGTCGCCTGCGAACTGCCGCTGCAGGCGATCGCAGAGCTGATCGGGGTGCCGCAGCATCACCGTCGCAAGGTCTTCGACTGGTCGAACCAGCTGATCGGCTACGACGATCCGGCGTACGGCGTGGATCCGATGGCCGCCTCAGCCGAGCTGCTCGCGTACGCGATGGAGATGGCCCACGAGCGACAGCGCAACCCGAGCGACGATCTGGTGACCCAGCTGGTCAACGCGCAGATCGACGGGGAGCACCTGACCGCCGACGAGTTCGGCTTCTTCGTGATGCTCTTGGCGGTGGCGGGCAACGAGACGACCCGGAACGCGATCACCCACGGCATGTTGGCCTTCCTCGAGAACCCAGACCAGTGGGAACTGTTCAAGGCCGAGCGCCCCCGGAGCGCGGTCGAGGAGATCATCCGTTGGGCGACCCCGGTGAACGTCTTCCAACGCACCGCGTTGGTCGACACCACCCTGGCCGGACAGGCGATTTCCGCCGGCCAACGGGTGGCGCTCTTCTACGGGTCGGCCAACTTCGACGAGTCGGTGTTCGAGGAGCCGGAACGGTTCGACATCACCCGTAGCCCCAATCCGCACCTGGGGTTCGGCGGTAGTGGGGTGCACTTCTGTCTGGGTGCGAACCTCGCCCGCCTGGAGATCGAACTGATCTTCAATTCGATCGCCGACCATTTGCCGGACATCCGCCAGCTGGCCGATCCGCAGCGGCTGCGGTCGGGCTGGATCAACGGGATCCGAGAGCTGCCGGTGCAGTACCACTGAACGGGGGGCCCGGCACGCGGCCGGGCCCCCCGTACGGGTCAGGAGTGCTCAGCGAGGAACCGGTCCATGCAGCGTTCGGCGTTCGCCGTGATGGTCAGGGAAGGGTTAGCCAGGCAGGCCGTACCCGGCAGGATTGAGCCATCGATGCAGAAGAGGTTGGGGTAGTCGAGGCAACGACCGCCGAAGTCGGTCGCCTTACCCATGACCATGCCGCCCAACGGGTGCCAGGTGTTCGCCGCGCCGAGTCCGGTGCCGAGGTTCCGGGCATAGGTCGGCAGCCCGTTCAGGAGGTATCCCTTGCGACCCTCGGTCTCCCACCACAACCGGGTAACCAGGTCAACCGCCGCCTTCTCGCCGGTGGTCTCCAGCACCCCGTACGGCCAGTGCACCTTGCCGGCGCCGGTATCCGGGTCGTAGCGAATCTCGCCTCGTTCCGGAGCCATGGTGGTCACCAGGTGCGCCGTGGTGCGCGGCATCCAACGGGGAACCGGTGCCGCCTCCCACGCCATCGAGGTGGGTGCGTACGGGTTGTCCTCGTCGATGTACTTGACGCTACCCGGACCGCCCTGGGCGTGGCCGACGTCCTTTCGTAGGTTGACCCGGGTCACCAGGAAGTCGCCGTTGTTGCCCCAGCCCTTACCCACCTCCTGGTTGACCAGGCGGGGAAGCCCGCCCTTGGCCCGGGAGGTGAGCAGCAGCGAGGTGGTGTAGACGGAGCCGGCCGCCATGAACAGGTAGTCACAGACGAAGGTCTTGGTGGAGAGGACCGTGCCGTGCTCGTCGATCTGTCGGCACCTGATCTCGAACTTGTCCTGGCCGGACACCTCGTGAATTTCGGTGACCTCGTGCAACGCCAGGGTGGTCACGTTGCCGGTCGCGGTGGCCCAGGCGAGGTAGTTGCGGTCCACGCTGTTCTTCGCCCCGGAGTTGCTGCCGTACGGGCCCTCGCCGATCGTGTGGCAGGGCACGGCGTCACCGGCGAGTTCGGCGCGGACCACGTCCCAATCCACGGCGAACGGGATGGGGAGGGGGGTCTGCCTGAACTCCGACAGGTATTCCAGCCAGGCTCGGGCCGCCCGGTAGGGACCGCTGTTCTGGACGTCCTCGGGGATCGGCGCGGCGCCGAGGCGTTGCCGAGCCCGGGGCCAGTAGACATTGTTCATCTCGTCGTAGCCGACCTCGGTCGGGTACACCTGCTCCCACTCGCTGCGTCGCGGCTGCGGTAGGAACATCCCGATGGCGAGGGAGCCCCCGCCAACTCCGGTTCCGCTCAGCACCGAGATTCCATCTCCCTCGTGGCGGGCGATCAACCCAGCACGTTTCTCGATTGTCGAGCCGAGGTTGAGGCCCAGTGGTGGGGTGTCCAGGAACCAGCCACACCGCCAGTCCGGCTCATTGATGCTGCAGAACGTGGTGCCGGAGCCGTCCACATCCCAGCGGCGACCACGCTCCAGCACGGTGGTGGCCACTCCGGCCTGGCCGAGTCGGTAGGCGGCGACCGCCCCGCCGAAGCCACTTCCAATGACCACGGCGGTCTTTCCGGCCAACGCGGGTACCGGACCACCCGCCTGGGCCGCCTGGTGCCCCAAAGCGGCCCCGGCGACGGCGGCGCCGGCGCCGAGCGTGGTGGCCCGGAGTAGGCCACGTCGGGAAAGGTTTGTACCTGTCATGCTCGGCCCCTTCAATCGTTGGTCGTGATCGGTGTCCGATGCCCATTGGTTGCGTCGGGCGCGCGCCGACCGTCCTTCGGCTCAGGTCTCCCGCCTGGTGGTGACCGGCTCGCAGCTTCGATCGAGGTTGATCAATAGGCGGATGGCGGGATCGCCGGTGGCTGGCGGCCGACCGCATCCGTGGCGATCGCCGTCCGGGTCAACCCGGTCGCGGCGGTCACCACCAATCAGGTCGGAGGGGGAGTGGTTCTCGGGGTTGCGTCGAGGGCCCCGTGTGCCAACTCCCATTAAATCCATGTTTGTCAATCTATGGTGTGTTCTCCGTGCCGTCAACGTCTCGAAGGTAGACCCGCGAGGCGGTTGGCTGCGGCCCGCCGTGCCGCCCTCCGGGTTCAGGCGGCGGCTGTTGACTCACCGGCCGAGCCATCGTGGTCTTCCCACTCGGTCGAGGTGAGGGCGGCCCCGATCGCCCGTAGTTGGGCGGTGGCACCGCCCAACCGGAACTCGTGGTGCTTCGCGGCAAGAAAATAGCGGTGGAGTTGGTGGTCAAGGTCGATTCCTACGCCACCGTGGAGGTGGACGGCGGTGTGCGCGACCCGGTGTCCGGCATCGGCGGCCCAGAACTTGGCCGTCGCCACCTCGGTGGGGCAGGGTAGCCCTTCGGCGAGCCGCCAAGCCGCCTGCCAGAGCGTGAGCCGGATCGCTTCAACATCGATGTAGGTGTCGGCGAGTCGCTGCGCCACCGCCTGGAAGGTGCCGATCGGGCGACCGAACTGGACCCGGTTTCGGACGTACTCCGCGGTCAACTCCAGCGCCCGCTCGGTCACCCCGAGCTGGAGGGCGCAGGATCCGATGGTGGCCCGGGTGGTGAGCCAGGCGGCGATGGCGCTGCCGTCCGCAACGGTGCCGAGCAGTCTTTCGTCGGGAAGAGCCACCCGGGCCAGGTCCAGCCAGCCAGCCCCCTCACCCCCCGCCACCTGCTGCGGCTCCACCGTAACCCCGGGGTCGTCGGGGCAGACGAGGAAGACCACGGTCGTACGGCCGAACTGGGCCGGGACCAGCACCAGGTCGGCGTCCGGCGCGGCCGGAACGGTCGTCTTCGTCCCGGTCAACACCCAACGGCCGGCGACGCGCTCGGCACCTACCTCACCCTCCGTGAGGGCGGCGGTCAGGACAATGGTCCCCTCCCGGGCTGGAGTGACCCACCGAGTGACCTGCTGGTCGTCACCGAAGGTGGCCAGTCCGGCCGCCGCCGTCACGATGCTGGACAGGTAGGGCACGGGGGCGACGCTCCGGCCCACCTCGACCAGAACGCCGCACTGCTCCATCAGGCCCAGCCCGTCACCACCCGCCCGGTGGGGCAGCGCGGCGGCGAGCACCCCCGCCGTGGCGAGTTCCCGCCAGAGTGGTCGGTCCAGGTAGGTGTCCTTCGCCTCGAGGTCCCGGAGCCGGTCCGTGGTGACCTGGTCGGTGAGGATCTGCCGGGTCAGCCGGGCGAGGTCGCGGTGGCTCTCGCTTGGGGCGAATCTCATGACTACTCCTGCCGTTGGGTGCGCCGACGGGCCGCTGGCAGACCCAGGCCGACGGTGGCGATGATGTCTCGCTGCACCTCGTTGGTGCCGCCGCCGAAGGTGAGGATCAGGGCGGAGCGATGCAACCCCTCCACCCGCCCGCGCAGCAAGGCACCGCGGGACCCCTGCCGTACCGCCGCGTTCGTGCCGAGCACCTCCATGAGCAGCCGGTACGCTTCGATGGCGAATTCGGTTCCGTAGACCTTGGTAGCCGAGGCGGCGGCCGGGTCG
Source organism: Salinispora sp. H7-4 (assembly GCF_013416675.1). Lineage (NCBI taxonomy): Bacteria > Bacillati > Actinomycetota > Actinomycetes > Micromonosporales > Micromonosporaceae > Salinispora > Salinispora sp. H7-4. The sequence continues at coordinate 138,085 of NZ_JABZED010000004.1, read as the reverse complement.
AGGCCGCTGGCGGACTCGGCGGCGAGTCGCCAGTTGTAGACCTTGAGGAACTCTGCCTTGGCGTGCACCCGGGCCAGGTGCAGCTGGACCCACTCCTGGTCGATGACCCGTTTCCCGCCCGGCAGGGTGGTGGCCTGGGCCCAGTCCCGCACCTCCCGTAACGCGTGTCGGATCGGGGCGGCCGAGGTGAGCGCGACCCGCTCGTGGTTGAGCTGGTTGGTGATCAGCGGCCAGCCCTGGTTCTCCGCGCCCACCAGCGCGGAGCGCGGTACCCGGACGTCGGTGTAGTAGGTGGCGCTGGTGGTCGGCCCGGCGACGGTGCGCACCGGAGTCCACGAGAAGCCCGGCGAGTCGGTCGGCACGATGAGGATTGACAGACCCTTGTGCCGGGGGGCCTCCGGTGCCGTGCGGCAGGCCAGCCAGACGTAGTCCGCGTACTGGATGAGGCTGGTCCACATCTTCTGGCCGTTGACCAGATAGCTCTCACCGTCGTGGACCGCGGTGGTGCGCAGGGCGGCCAGGTCGGTGCCCGCCTCCGGTTCGGAGTAGCCGATCGAGAAGTGCAGCTCGCCGGCGGCGATCCGGGGCAGGTACTCGGCGCGTTGCCGCTCGGTGCCGAAGCGCATCAGCGTCGGTCCGATGGTGTTGATGGTCAGGAACGGAACCGGCACGCCCGTGACCGCCGCCTCGTCGGTGAAGATGAGTTGATCCAGCATGGACCGGTCCCCGCCGCCGTACTCCCGGGGCCAGCCGAGCGTCAGCCAGCCATCCTGGCCCAGGCGTCGCACGATGTCGCGGTAGACCTTGCCGTCTCCATACTCGCCATCGGTCATGGCGAGTGCCTCGCGGACTTCGGGGCTCATCAGCTCGGCGAAGTACGCGCGCAGTCGGGAACGGAGTTGTTGTTGTTCGACCGAGTAGGAGAGGTGCATAGCGCTGCCCCATTCGGCTAGATTTAGAACGCGTTCTAGCATAACGGAGGAGGCTCGGATGAGCGAGGCATACCTTGTCGACGCGGTGCGCAGCCCGGTGGGGCGGCGCGGTGGTGGGCTGGCCGAGGTGCACCCCGCAGACCTCGGTGGTCAGGTCATCGCGTCCCTACTGGACCGGGTGGGGGTTGACCCTGCCGCGATTGATGACGTTGTGTTCGGCTGCGTGGACACCCTCGGGCCCCAGTCCGGTGACATCGCCCGGACGGCTTGGCTGGCGGCTGGCCTACCGGAGGAGGTGCCCGGGGTGACCGTCGACCGACAGTGTGGCTCGTCCCAGCAGGCGGTGCACTTCGCCGCCCAGGCCGTCCTGGCCGGCACCGCAGACCTGGTGGTCGCCGGTGGCGTGCAGAGCATGAGTCAGGTGCCGATCGCGAGTGCGATGGCCCCGCACGGCCCGTACGCCGGCTCCGTCGGGTGGGCGGCTCGCTATGGGGAGGAAGAGATCTCCCAGTTCCGCAGCGCAGACCTCATCGCCGCCCGGTGGGGGATCACTCGTCCCGAGATGGAACAGTACGCGTTGCTCAGTCACGAGCGGGCGGTCCGCGCCCGGGAGGCGGGACGGTTCGCCGCTGAGATCGTGCCCTGTGCCGGCAGTACGGTCGACGAGTGCCCGCGACCGGATACCTCCCTGGCGGCGATGGCCACCCTTGCCCCGCTACGTCCCGACGGGACGACCACCGCGGCGCTCGCCAGCCAACTCGCCGACGCGGCCAGCGTCGTGCTGGTCGCCTCCGAGCGGGGACTCCGGCTGCACGGGCTGTCGCCCCGGGCCCGCGTCCACCATCTCAGCGCCCGGGGCGACGACCCGGTGCTGATGCTGACCGCGCCGATCCGGGCAACCGAGGTCGCGTTGCGGCGGGCCGGGATGACGCTCGACCAGATTGACCTGATCGAGATCAACGAGGCGTTCGCCAGTGTGGTGCTCGCCTGGCTGCGGGAAACCGGCGCGGAGCTGGATCGGGTCAATGTCAACGGTGGGGCGATCGCCCTTGGGCATCCGCTCGGTGCGACCGGCGCGCGGCTGATGACCACCCTGCTGCACGAGTTGGACCGCTCCGGCGGTCGGTATGGGTTGCAGACGATGTGCGAGGGGGGTGGCCAGGCGAACGTCACCATCATTGAGCGGTTGTAAGCCGGGATAGGCAGCCATCTGCCTCGGCCATGATCCGGTCGATGAGCTCCGCGCACGAGGGCAGGTCGTCGATGAGCCCCACCACCTGCCCGGCGGACATCACCCCGAGGTCGGCTCGGCCGTCCACCATCGCCGCGCGAAGTAGCACCGGGGTGTTGGCAGCCATCAGCGTCTGGGACCAGGAGAGTTCGCGGCTGCGCCGGGCGGCGAAGCCGTCCCGAATCAGCGTCGACCACGGCATCGCGGTGCGTCGGCGCAACGCGAGGGCCCGCCCGAACGCGTTGGCCAGGGTGCTGATCCGTCCCGATCGTTCGAGCCGGTCCACGAACCGGGTTCGGAGGACCCGGTGCGGTACACCGTCGACCTGCGTGGTGACCACGGTGTCGGTGGGGCCGCTGTCGAGATAGGTCTGTTTCACTGCCGAGCCGACCGGGCTGTCGCTGGTCAACAGGAACCGGGTACCCATGGCGATTCCCGCCGCGCCGTAGGCGAGGGCGGAGACCAGGCCGCGGCCGTCAAAGAAGCCGCCCGCCGCGACCACCGGTATGTCGACCGCGTCCACCACCTGGGGCAGGAGCAGGCTGGTGGGCACCGGCCCCGTGTGCCCACCACCCTCGCCCCCCTGGACCAGGACGGCGTCCGCCCCCCAACCGGCCACCTTCTCCGCGTGCCGGAGGGCGCCGACGGACGGGATCGTGATCACCCCGGCGTCGCGGAGCCGGCTGATGAGGTCGCGGCGCGGCGCGAGCGCGAACGAGACGACCCGGACCGACTCCGCGATGACCAACTCGACCCGCTCCCGCACGTCCGTTGCGTCCGCGCGCAGGTTGACCCCGAATGGCGCGGAGGTACACCGACGCACCTCGTGGATCGCGGAACGCAACTCGTCGAGGTTCATCGTGGCCGAGGCGATGATGCCGAGGCCGCCGGCCCGGGCTGTCGCCGCGGTCAACCGGGCACCGGAGACATAGCCCATGCCGGTCTGCACGATGGGGTACCGAACGCCGACCAACTCGGTCAACTGGGTGCGCAGTGCCGGGTGCATGGTGGTCTCCCTGTCGTTACCGGGCAGGAACAGCCGGACGGGCGTCGGGGATTCACCGACCCAACTCGTGATCTCGTAACCCGGCCGGATCCAGTCGATCGCGGATGAGTCGCAGCTCGTGATCGCTGGGGGTCCTGGTCGCCGGGATGTGATCCGGCAGCTGCAACGGGAAGCCGGTTGCGGCCACGACCTCGTCCACGCTGACGCCGGGGTGTACGGAGCGCAACCGCATCCCCCGATCTGGGGACTGGAAGTCGAGGACCGCCTTGTCCGTCACCACCATGCGGATCTCGTGGAACCGGTTGCCCGGAGGACCGAGGGCGGCGGCCTGGTCGTAGCCGATGCCGCAGACCACGTCGACCCGGTCCACGAAGACCCGTCGGGTGTGGCGGGGCACCCAGTAGCTGGTGGGATGGTTGATGGTGTTGCCCGGGGCGCCGCGTACCCCGAGCAGCTGGGTGGTGGGCTGTGCCCAGGAGCCGATGCAGGAGATGTTCTGGTTGCCGTACCGGTCCAGCTGGCTTGCCCCCATCATCATGTGGCGACGACCGGCAGCGGCGATGCCGAGCACCGCACGGTAGGGCAGCCACCCCTCGGCCCCGTCGTCGCCGACCAGCCCGGCCTCGCCGTCGCTGAGCACCAGGTCGGGAGCGAAGGTCCGGCGGGCCAACTGGGCGGCCAGACGGGGGATCAGTCCGATGGAGCTGGCCAGGATCTCGCCGTCGCCCCGCCATGCCTCGGCGCAGGCGACGATGCAGACCTCGACCCGGCTGGCCCCGGTCACGACACGGCTCGCTGGTAGTGGGCCTCATCCGCATCGAGGTAACGAGCCCGGAATCGGTCCCAGGCCTGCGGGCTGGCAGCGGATTCCGCGTACTCACGCTGGAACGCCTCGTCGCGGTCGTAGTCCGGCACGCAGCTGGTGAAGTGCGCGCCATGCGGGGTCTCGAGGACGCCGTTGACCATCATGCGGCTGATCAGGAGGCTCTGCGCCGGGCCGCCGGAGCGTAGCTCGACCGGGTCGACCAACCGCTCGCAGGAGATGAAGCTCCGGGCAGCGGCGAGGCAGAAGAGATCGTCGAAGTACGGGTCCGGGCCCAGGTACTGACCATTGCCCTGACGGTCGGCCCGGTTCAGGTGTACGAACGCAACATCCAGGGTGAGGGCCGGCATCGCCACCAGCTCCTCGCCGTCGGAGTAGGGGGACCGCACCGTACGGAGTTCAGGGTTTATCCGCAGGACATCGGAGCCCAGCCCGGCGCGGATCGGCAGGTAGGGAAGTCGTCGCGCGGCGGCGAGCAGCCCCCAGTGCAGCATTCCCTCGTCCAGCTCGGTCAGCTCGACGGCACCCAGCTGCCGGGCTCGCCGAAAGTGGGGCTCGAGGGGGATGCTGTCGAGGGAGACGAACCCGGTCACCACTCGCCGCACCCGCCCCGCCGCCACCAACAGGCCGATGTCGGGTCCGCCATAGGACACGATGGTGAGATCGGTGAGGGCGGACCGGGCGATGGCGCGGACCAGCGCCATCGGCTTCCGTCGGGACCCCCAACCCCCGATGCCGATCGTCATGCCGGAGCGCAGCTCGCCGACTGCCTCCGCGATGCTCACTACCTTGTCGGCCATGGGTCAGGCCACCCTCCCTCGTCGATCGGTCAGTGCTTGCCTCGGTCGAAGAAGCTCTGTCTCGCCTGGTCGGAAACGCCCGCGAGGCTCAGCTCGTAGGTGAAGCCCTGCTCGTAGCGGTAGGACCGGCGGAGGTCGATGGGGTCGATCCCGTTGAGTGACTCCTTTGCCCGACGAATGATGACTGGGTCCTTGGCCGCGATCTCCTCGGCGACCCGGCGAGCCGTGGCCGCCAGTTGCTCCCGTGGCACCACGTCGAGCACCGACCCGAAGTCCCGCAGCTCCGGTGCGGTGATCTGCCGGCAGGTGTAGACCATCGCCCGCATGAGTTGTTGCGGCACCAGCCGGGACAGGTGCGTCGCTGCGCCCAAGGCACCCCGGTCCACCTCTGGTAGACCGAAGGTGGCATCGTCGGCGGCCACCACGATGTCGGCGGTGCCGGCGAGGCCGACACCGCCACCGAGGCAGAAGCCGTGGACGGCTGCCACGACCGGCACCGGACACTCGTAGACGGCGGCGAAGGCGGCATAGCAGCCCCGGTTGACGCCGATCAGCGCCGCGTGGTCGGTACTGTGCTGGAGCTCCTTGAGATCCACACCGGCGCAGAATCCTCGCCCCTCGGCGCTGAGGATCACGGCCGCCACAGTGGGGCTGGCAGCAGCGGTGTGGATGGCGTCGGCCAATGCGAACCAGTCGTCGCCCGCCAGGGCGTTGACCGGGGGGATGGCGATGACCACCTCGCTGATCCGTTCGTCGCCGCGAATGTCGATGCCCATCGTTGATGCCTCCAGCTCCACCGGCTGCTCCGTAACGGATTCCACCGTCTGCTCCGAACGGAAAGCGACACGCACGGCCAGCCCCCGAACGCCGCCCAGACAGCTGCCACGAACCTAGCGCTTGCTTGGCGGAATCTATCACGAAGCCGAGCTGTGTATCGATGCCTCACCCGGAGCCTGGCAGCGCCCACGGGTTCGGCGTATCCTGCCGAGAAATAGAACAGGTTATACCTGATTGCTGTGGAGGGTGGGCATGGTTCTCTCGATTAAGTCACGACGGGACGCGGTGGGACTGACCCGGGGGGAACTGCTCCTCGCCGGTGACTGGCGGCCGTCGCGGGATGACCGGACCTGGGTGCACCTGCATCCGGCGACGGGTGAGGAGGTGGGGAAGTTCGCGGTCGCGGACGCCGTCGACGTGGACATCGCCGTCCGAGCCGCCCGAACTGCGTTCGACGAGGGGCCCTGGCCCCACAGCCGGGCGAAGGAGCGCATCCGGGTGCTGCGGCGGACCGCTGACCTCATCCGGGAGCACGCCGACGAACTGCTTGCGCTCCAGGCGCTCGACAACAGTGTTCCGTTGAGCTTTGGTGACGCCTATGCGGTGTCGGCCGAGTGCGCGGCCGACATCTTTGATCATCACGCTGGCTGGGTCGACAAACTCGCTGGCGAGACGCTGCCGCCCTACCAGGGGGGTGACCACATGGTGTTCACCCTGCGCGAGCCGATCGGGGTGGTGGCGGCGGTCATCCCGTGGAATGCGCCCCTCCTGCTGGCGGCGCAGAAGCTTGCGCCGGCGTTGGCCACCGGATGCACCGTGGTGCTGAAGCCGTCGGAGTACGCCACCTTCGCCGTACTGCGACTGGTGCGGATTCTCGAGGAGGCCGGCGTTCCTCCGGGCGTGCTCAACGTGGTGACCGGTCCCGGGGAGACCACCGGCGAGGCGCTGGTCACCCACCCGCTGGTAGACAAGATCACCTTTACCGGCAGCCGTGGTGTGGGCCGGCGCATCCTGCATGCTGCGGCGGACAGGATCACCAGGGTGAGTCTGGAGCTCGGGGGAAAGAGCCCATCGATTGTCTTCGCCGATGCCGACATCTACGCCGCGGCGGCCCTGACGATGGGAACAGTCACGGTGGGACTGTCGGGCCAGGTCTGTGTGGCCCACACTCGAGCGCTGGTCCAGCGGGAGGTCTACGACGACTTCCTCTCAATCGCCGCCGGTGCGACCGCCCTGGTGAACTACGGAGATCCCTTCGACGCCGAGACCACCGCCTCTCCGCTGATCAACACACGGCAGCTGGACCGCGTGCTCGGCTATGTCGGGAAGGGGCAGGAGGAGGGGGCCCGCCTGGTCTGCGGTGGTGAACGGGTTGGTGGAGAGCTGGCTGCCGGCAACTTCGTGACGCCGGCGCTCTTCGCCGACGTGACCAGCGACATGACCATCGCCCGGGAGGAGATCTTCGGCCCGGTGCTCGGGGTGACGCCGTTCACCGACGAGCAGGAGGCGGTACGCCTGGCGAACGACACCGAGTACGGACTCGCCGCCACGGTGTGGACCAGCGATGTGAAGCGGGCCATGCGGCTGACCCGAGCCGTGCGGGCCGGAACCGTCGGCGTCAATGGTTACCAGGTAGAGCCCCATGCGGCCTTTGGCGGATTCGGCCAGTCCGGTCTCGGGCGAGAGGGCGGGCGCGTCTCGGCGGAGGCATTCACCGAGGTGAAGGCCGTCCTCCTGCCCACCACGGATGAGCTCATGTAGGTGGTGGTCGTCGTCGCCGACCCGGCGTGGTGTCCCGGTCGGCGACCGGCGACCGGCGGCAGTTGCGGCGGCAGGGCGGCGGCGACCATCGATCGCCGCCGCCCTGCCGCACCCGGGGTTGGCTACCGGCTCTCGCCGAAGGTGGTCGCCGCCAGCGGCAGGGTGGCCTCGCTGGCGTAGCCCGTTCCGGATGCCTGCTCGCCGAAGAGGGGCCCCATGGCGTCGTGGAGGGCGGTGGGCGACCAGGACTTGCCATCGGTGTGGAAACTTGCGCGCACGGTGGGTGGGGCCAGCACCGCGGCCACGCCTCCGTGGATCACGAAGACCTCGCCGTTGATCGGACCTCCGGCCGGGCTCGCGAGGTACCGCACGAGCGGTGCGACGTGCGTTGGGGACAACGGATCGGTCGCATCCTCGGGGGAAGGTCCCATGAGCTCGCTGGTCATCGCCGTGCGCGCTCGCGGGCAGATGGCGTTGGCCCGGACGCCGTACCGGGCACAGCTTCGCGCGGTCGCGACGGTGAGTGCCACAACGCCGGCTTTCGCCGCGGCGTAGTTCGGCTGGCCGGGCGAGCCGAGGAGAAACGCCTCCGAGGAGGTGTTGATGATCCGGCCGTACACCGGGGTGCCGAGTGCCTTGCTGCGTTCGCGCCAGTAGGCGGTGGCGAAGCGGGTGGTGACGAAGTGGCCCCGCAGGTGCACCCGCAGGACAAGGTCCCACTCCTGCGCCGACATCGTGAAGACCATCCGATCGCGGAGGACGCCGGCGTTGTTCACCAGGATGTCCAGCCGGCCGTACGTGTCGAGGGCGGTTTTCAGGAGAGACTCACCGGTGGACCAGTCGCCGATGTCACCGGTGCACACCGTCGCCTCGCCGCCCGCCGCGGTGATCTCGGCGGCCACCGTCGTGACGGCATCGCCGGGAAGGTCGTTGAGGATGAGCCGGGCTCCGCCTGCCGCCAGCTCGAGGGCTTCTGCGCGCCCCAAACCGTTACCGGCCCCGGTCACGATCGCGACCGTGCCGTCCAGTGTGAACTGCTGATCTGTCATTGGTGCTCCCTCGTCCGCGGGCAGTCGTAGCTCCGCCGGGCACATTGGTTGACCAATCGCTTGCTTGGGAGCGTATCAGCTTCGCGTTGGCTTCGCCCGGGGAGAGCGATCCCTCGGTGACCCCCCAGTCGACCTGCTCTCCGGAGCGAGAATTCCGTCGAATATCAGGCGCAGGACCGCGTCGGCGATCTGGTCGGCATTCCAGCCGTTGCTGCCGTTCTGCCCCCACCGCGTCGGTATCCACAACACGTCCCGCAGCAGCCGGTAGGTCAGCTTGGTGTCCAGATCGGAGCGGAAAAGTCCACTCTGCTTCCCCCGCTCCAACTGGTCTACCCAGAGGCGTTCGATCTCCCGGGTGGCGTCGCGCAGATAGTCGAAGCGGGGTACGGAGCGGAAGTGGTTCCAGTCGTTCTGCAGCATGGTCAGGGCGGCGCGATGTCGGGCCAGCGTCGCCGCGCTGGAGCGTACGAACTGCTCGATCGTGCGGCGTGGGTCGTCCGTGTCGGCGATCGCCTCGCGGTAGCCGGTGAGCACCTCGTTGAGGAAACCGGAGAGGAGTTCGTCCCCGATCGACTCCTTGGAGTCGAAGTGGTGGTAGAGGCTGCCGGAGAGGATTCCGGCCGCGTCGGCGATCTCCCGCACGGTGGTGGCTCGGAAGCCCTTCTCGGCGAACAGTTCCCCGGCCAGGCGTACGAGGTGGGTGCGACGCTCCGACGGCAGGCCCGCGCTGCTGGCTTTCTTTGTGGTCACGGGTCGAATTATGCCGGTCGCCCCGGCTGCGCCCCAGCCGCTTGCCCGGGCCCTTGTCAAGCCCTAGGCTAGAACAGGTTTCACTTTTGGAGGTGATTTCGTGAGGGCGGCGATCTTTCACACGGTGGGTGACGACAAGGTCGAGATTCGCGATGACGTGACGGTGCTCGGGCCGGGCGCGGGGGAGGTCCGGATCCGGGTTCGAGCGGCCGGGGTGTGTCACTCCGACCGCTCAACGCGCGAGGGGGTGCTGCCACACCCGATGCCCGTGGTGCTGGGGCACGAGGCATCCGGCGATGTCATCGCGATCGGCGATGGCGTGGAGGACCTGGCCGAGGGGGACCGGGTCGTGGTCAACTGGCTACCCGCGTGTGGGTCCTGCTCCTCCTGCGCGCGCGGGGAGCCCTACCTGTGCTTGACCAATGTGCTGGCCGGCTACGCCCAGCCGCGTTTCCTGGCCGGCGAGACCCCGGTCTTCGCGATGGCCGGGTGCGGCGCCTTCGCCGAGGAGATCGTTATTCCCCGTGCCGGCGCCGTGAAGGTGGCCCCCGATGTGCCGTACGAGGTGGCCGCGCTGGTCGGCTGTGGCGTGATGACCGGCGTCGGCGCCGTGATCAACACGGCCCGGGTCGAGCCCGGTGCCGCCGTCGCGGTGATCGGCTGCGGCGGCGTGGGTATTGCGGCGATCCAGGGCGCGCGGCTCGCTGGCGCCGCCGTCATCGTCGCGGTCGACACGGTCGAGGCCAAGCAGCAGACCGCGCTGCGGTTCGGGGCAACCCACGGGTGTGGCCCGGAGGCTTTGGGTGAGCTGTCGGCTCAGCTCACCGATGGTGAGGGCTTCGACACCGTCTTCGACGTGGTGGCGGTGCCGCAGACGCTGCGTGCGGCGTGGACTGAGGCACGTCGGGGTGGGGCGGTGGTGGTCGTGGGTGCCGGTCGTTCCGATCAGCAGGTCACGTTCAGTCCCTTCGAGCTGTTGTTCGAGGGGAAGAGCATCACTTCCTCGCTCTACGGTGCGTCGCAGGCGCCGCGAGACTTCGACCGGATGTTTGACCTCTGGCGGGCTGGCCGACTCGACCTGAGTTCGATGATTACGCACCGGCTGCGACTGGAGGAGGTCGGGGATGCCCTCGCCGCTCTCGGTCGCGGCGACGTGATTCGGCAGGTCATCTGCTACGACGGCGCCAGTTGAGCCGCCGGTGTGATTGACTCGGCGACTCCGGTGGCCCACCGCCGCGGCGGCGCGGGCCGCAGCTAGGTGGGCCAACCGGGGTCGGGCGATCGGCTGGACGAGTGCTCAGCCCACCACTTCAGCGATCTGGCGTAGCTGCTGGGCGTTGCCCTGGACCAGCAGCGTCGTGACCACCGTCTCGCGCCACCGCTGCAGCTCATCGCGGACCTTGGCGACCGGGCCGATCAGGGCGATGTCCTCCACCAGCGCGGTCGGCACGGCGGCGGTGGCCCGCTTCTTGTCGCCCGCCAGGTACGCCTCGGTGATAACGTCGCACTCCTTCTCGTAGCCGAGGCGGGCGAAGACATCCCGGTGGAAGTTGACTGACTTGGCTCCCATGCCGCCCACGTAGAGCGCGACGAAGGGTCGGAGCCGATCCGCCGCCCGCTCGATGTCGTCGTGGACGACGATCGGTACGGTCGCGGCGACCTCGAATGTGTCCAGGTCACGGCGGGCGCCAGGGCGGGCGAAGCCCTCGGTCAGCGCGGCCCGGTAGAAGCTGTCCGCCTTGGGGGAGAAGAAGATCGGTAGCCAGCCGTCGGCGATCTCGGCGGCCAGGGCGACGTTCTTCGGCCCCTCGGCGCCGAGGAAGATCGGGATGTCGGCGCGTAGCGGGTGGACGGTGGACTTCAGCGGCTTACCCAGCCCGGTGCCGCCGCGATGCGGTAGTTGGAAGAAGTCGCCGTCGTAGGTGACCGGTTCGGACCGGGCGAGGACGGCACGGATGATTTCGATGTACTCCCGGGTGCGGGCCAGCGGTCGCGGATAGGGCTGGCCGTACCACCCCTCCACGACCTGCGGGCCGGACACGCCGAGCCCGAGGACGAAGCGGCCGCCGGAGAGGTGGTCGAGGGTGAGCGCGGCCATCGCCGCGGCGGTCGGAGTGCGGGCCGACATCTGCATGATGTTGGTGCCTAGGCGGACGGTGGAGGTGCTCGCTCCCCACCACGCGAGTGGGGTGAGGCAGTCCGATCCGTACGCCTCGGCGGCCCAGACGGAGTCGAAGCCGAGTCGGTCGGCCTCGGCGATGGCCGCCGTGACGCCCTCGGGCGGCCCGGAGGACCAGTAGCCGGTCGTGTAGCCAAGCTTCATGGGGGTGTCCTTCCAGGTCCCCGGGAGTCCCGGGTGCGGGGGAAGCCGGTGGGGGCCGTCTCGCTCCGCGTGGTGACGGTGGGCAGGGTGCCGCTGGGCAGGATCGACGGTCGGGAGGACTGCCGCCGGTAATCCACAACAGGAATAGTCATATCATTGAGTATGGTTCGGGGGAAGGGTCGGCGAGGCGGTGCCGGCCCGCCGAACTCCGTCCTCACCCGGAGCGGGAGGTGTGGCCATGGCGCTGCGGCACGCGGTGTTGGCGGTGCTGCTCGATGGGGAGTACAGCGGCTACCAGCTGGCCAAAATCTTCGATGTTTCCTGCTCCAACTTCTGGTACGCGGTGCCCCAGCAGCTCTACGCCGAGTTGACCAAGCTGGAACGGGCGGGGTTGATCACCGGTCGTCAGGTCATCCAGCACGACCGCCCCAACAAACGGCTGTTCACGGTCACCCCCGCCGGCCTCGCCGAACTGGCCTCCTTCGCCGCCGTGCCGTCGAAGCCGTCGTCGACCCGGGAGGACCTGCTCGTCATGGTCCAGGCCGTGGACCGACTCGACCCGGCACCGGTCATCGCCCAGCTCGAGGAGCGGGCGGTCATCGCCGCCGCCAAGGTGGAACTCTTCGACCGGATGCTCCGGCAGTTGCGCGGTGACCTGACCGAGGAGACGTTCCTGCGCGAGAGCAACCGGATCGGACCGTACCTCACCTGCCTGCGGGGACGTCGCTTCGAGCAGGAAAATCGCGAATGGTGTGTGCAGGTTGCGGACCTGCTCCGCGCTCGTGCTCCAGTGCCGGGCTGACCTGCCAGTGTCGCGCTGACGTGCCGGTGCCGGGCTGCCCTCCGCCCGCCCGCCAGCACGGGGCGGGGCAGTGTCGGCCGGTCAGCCACGCCGGGCGGTATTCGACCAAGCCGGCGTGCCGGGGCAGTGCGGCGTGGAATGGTGAGAGCCATGAAGCGGGACCGGGATGAGGTGTTCGTCGAGTACACAAAGTCGATCTGCCCGGTCTGCAAGGTCGTCGTCGACGGACAGGTCAACCTCCGCGACGACAAGGTCTACCTGCGGAAGCGCTGTCCGGAGCACGGCCAGTTCGAGGCGCTGGTGTACGGCGACGCGCGGATGTACCTCGACAGCGCCCGTTTCAACAAGCCCGGCACGATCCCGCTGACCTTCCAGACCGAGGTGCGCGACGGCTGCCCGGCGGACTGTGGGCTGTGTCCGGAACACAAGCAGCACGCCTGTCTGGGCATTATCGAGGTCAACACCGGCTGTAACCTCGACTGCCCGATCTGCTTCGCCGACTCCGGTCACCAGCCCGACGGGTACGCCATCAGCCTCGCGCAGTGTGAGCGGATGCTCGACGTCTTCGTGGCGAGTGAGGGCGAGGCCGAGGTGGTGATGTTCTCCGGCGGAGAGCCCACCATCCACCGGCAGATCCTGGACTTCGTGGACGCCGCCCAGGCCCGCCCGATTCGGGCCGTCAACCTGAACACCAACGGAATTCGGCTCGCCAGCGACCGGAGGTTCGTGGCAGCGCTCGGCGAGCGGAACCGTCCCGACCGGGCGGTCAACATCTACCTGCAGTTCGACGGGTTCGACGAGCGGACACACCGGGAGATCCGGGGGCGGGACCTGCGTGAGATCAAGCAGCGCGCGTTGGACAACTGCGCCGAGGCCGGCCTCACCGTCACCCTGGTGGCCGCGGTCGAACGAGGGCTCAACGAGCACGAACTCGGCGCCATCATCAGCCACGGCCTGGCGCACCCGGCCGTGCGCAGCGTCTCGTTCCAGCCGGTCACCCACTCCGGCCGACACACGCCCTTCGACCCGCTGACCCGGCTGACCAACTCCGACATCATTCACCTCGTCGCGCGGCAGCGGCCCGACTGGTTCCGGGCCGAGGACTTCTTCCCGGTGCCGTGCTGCTTCCCGACCTGCCGGTCGATTACCTATCTGCTCACCTCGGGCACGCCCGGCGCCGAGGATTTCGCGGTGGTGCCGATTCCTCGGCTGCTCGATGTGGCAGACCATCTCGACTACGTCACCAACCGGGTGGTGCCGGACCCCGCTGTCCGGGAAGCGCTGGAGAAGCTGTGGTCGGCGTCGGCATTCATGGGCACCGACACGACCAACGTGCGCCTCGCCCAGACCGCCGCGGCGCTGGACTGTGCCGACGCCTGCGGCGTCAACCTACCCGAGGCGGTGGCGAACCTGACCGACCGGGCCTTCATGATCGTGATCCAGGACTTCCAGGACCCGTACACCCTCAATGTGCGGCAGCTGATGAAGTGTTGCGTCGAGGAGATCACCCCGGACGGCAGACTGATCCCGTTCTGCGCCTACAACTCGGTCGGCTACCGGGAACAGGTCCGCGAGCAGATGTCCGGGGTGCCGGTCGCCGACGTGGTGCCCAACGCACTCGCGCTGCGTTCGATGATCACCGACTCCCCGTACGGGTCGAAGGTCGCCCAGCGTTCCGACGGCGTCGCCGCCGAGCGGCGGGTGGCACCGGACGCCACCAACGTCGGGCGGCGGATCCGGTGACGGGGAGTGAGCCCGCAGCGGACCCGAAGGGCTGCTGCGCCGCGGTCTACGGTTCGGACCTGGTCGCCCTGCTCCTCGGCGAGGCATACCATCCCGGTGGTTCGTCGCTGACCCGCCGACTCGCCACCCGACTGGCCTTGACCGGCGGTGAACGCGTGCTCGATGTGGCGAGCGGACGGGGTACCAGCGCGCTGCTGCTGGCGTCCGAGTACGGCTGCACGGTGACCGGTGTGGACCTCGCCGGTCCCAACGTCGCGGCGGCCACCCGGGTGGCCCGGTCCGTTGGCCTCACCGACCAGGTGCGGTTTCGGCGGGGAGACGCCGAGCGGCTGGCTGTCGACTCGCACTCGGTTGAGGTGGTGGTCTGCGAATGCGCCTTCTGCACCTTCCCCGAAAAGCCCACCGCAGCGGGGGAACTGGCCCGGGTGCTGGTCCCGGGCGGGCAACTCGGGCTGGCCGATGTTGTCGCCGTCCCCGACCGGCTGCCCCCCGAACTGACCGGGTTGGGAGCGTGGATCGCCTGCGTTGCCGATGCGCGTCCCCTCGATGAGTACGTCGCCCTGCTGGCCGGCGCGGGGTTGACGACAACCCACACCGAACGGCACGACTCCGCGGTGACCACGATGATCGACCAGATCGAGGCGCGCCTGACCGTGCTGCGGATGACCGCCGCGGATCAGGCGGCGGCGCTCGGCCTGGACTTCGACCGGGCCCCGACGGTCTTGGCCGCGGCCCGGGCCGCGGTCACCGATGGTGTGCTCGGCTACGCCCTCCTGACGGCCAGGAAACCGGGAACCGGCCTGTGCTGAAGCTCTCGGCTCGTGGCGCAGCGTGGCGTTCGGTTCGCCGCAGCCGGCGGAGGCGGGTAGCGATTGGCGTGAATCGACAGCTTGCCGTCTGGGCGGGTGCCCGATAGCCTCTCGCCGTCAAGGTGCACGGGAAGCCGGTGGAAGACCGGCGCGGCCCTCGCCACTGTGACCGGGTAGTGATCTCTGACTGTGCCACTGGGCCCAACCAGGCCTGGGAAGGCTGGAGTGAACGTCGATCCGGAAGCCAGGAGACCGGCCTTGACACGGATCTCATCCACGAGGTGCTGGAAGGGAAGGTCATTCGATGCATATCGCCGAGGGGTATCTCCCTCCGGAACAGGCGGCGGCGTGGTTCGTCGTGTCCGCGCCATTCGTCGTACACGGGAGCCGGGCCCTGGTCCGGCAGGTCCGTGCAGATCCAGACTCGAAACTGCTGCTCGGCGCGGCCGGTGCCTTCACCTTCGCGCTGTCCGCATTGAAGATCCCGTCGGTGACCGGGTCGAGTTCCCACCCGACCGGCACCGGGCTGGGGGCGGTGCTGTTCCGACCGCCGGTGATGAGTGTGCTGGGCGGCATCGTGCTGCTGTTCCAGGCGCTGCTGCTGGCCCACGGCGGGCTGAGCACGCTGGGCGCGAACATCTTCTCGATGGCGATCGTCGGCCCGTGGGTGGCGTATGGGAGCTACACCATGGTCCGTCGTGCTGGCGGTGGACTGGGCCCGGCGGTGTTCGCCGCTGCGGCCCTGGGCAGCCTGGCGACGTACGGTGTCACCGTCGCCCAGCTGGCCCTGGCGTTCCCCGACCCGGTCGCCGGCGTCGGCGGTGCGCTGGCGAAGTTCGGCGGGATCTTCGCCGTGACCCAGATTCCACTGGCGATCAGCGAGGGACTGCTGACCGTTCTGGTGGTCCGCCTGCTGAGTCGGACCAGCGGGGATGACCTGCGTCGGCTCGGCCTGCTGCGCCCGGCGGCGGAGGTACGGGCATGAGGCGCTTCTCCTGGGTCAACCTGCTGTTGCTGCTCGCGGTGCTGCTCCTGGCGGTGGTGCCGCTGGCGTTCGGCCTCGGGTCGGGGGAGGAACCCTTCTCCGGCGCGGACGCCCTCGCCGAACAGGCCATCGTCGACGATCATCCGGACTACCAGCCGTGGTTCTCGCCGATCTACGAGCCGCCGTCGGCCGAGCTGGAGTCGGCGTTCTTCGCCCTCCAGGCTGCGCTCGGCGCCGGCCTGCTCGGCTACTACTTCGGTGTTGCCCGGACCCGGCAGCGGCAGCGCGACGCTGTCGATCGGCAGCGCGGTTAGCGTGTTCGCCCTCGACATCGCGGCGCACACCGGTCCCTGGCGAGGTCGGCACCCCGCCGAGAAGGCGCTGCTCGCGCTCGGGCTGCTGGTCTGTGCGGTGGCCCTGCCCACCTGGCCCGCCGCGTTCCTGTCCGGTGGTGCGGCGGCGGTGCTGCTGGCCGCCGCACGGGTGCCACTGGTCGTGGTGCTGCGGGCGGCCCGGGTGCCGCTGCTCTTCGTGGCCACGTCGACCGTCCCGTTGCTCGTGTCGATGCCGGCTCCGGCCCGACTGGCCATCGACCCCGCCGGCGTGCCGCTGGCGGTACAGACCGCGGGCCGGTCCGTGGCGGCGTTGACCTGCCTGCTGCTGTTCACCGCCACCACACCGTTGTCGGATGTCCTGCCACGACTGCACCGGCTGGGGATCCCCCCGGCGGTCACCGAGGTTGCCGCGCTGACGTACCGGATGCTCTTCCTGCTGGTGGAGAGCGTGCATGCGGTCCGACAGGCGCAGGCGGCCCGGCTTGGCTTCCGTACCTGGCGGACCGCCTACCGGTCGCTGGCCGGACAGGCGGGGGCGGTGTTCGTCCGGGCGTTGCACCGAGCGCGGCGGCTGGAGGAGGGACTGGCGGTGCGGGGCTACACCGGTTCACTCGCCGTGCAGGTGGCGGCCCACCGGGTATCGGTGCCGTTCGTCGCGGCGACCACGGCGTTGCTCGGCGCGATTGTCATGGTCAGCACCGGATTGGTGTCCCCTTGGTGAACGCCTCGCTGCTGGAGTTCGATGAGGTGGGCTTCGCCTACCAGCCGGGTCGGTCGATCCTGGCCGGGGTCAATCTTCGGATCGACCCTG
Organism: Salinispora sp. H7-4; assembly: GCF_013416675.1. Lineage (NCBI taxonomy): Bacteria > Bacillati > Actinomycetota > Actinomycetes > Micromonosporales > Micromonosporaceae > Salinispora > Salinispora sp. H7-4. The sequence continues at coordinate 121,148 of NZ_JABZED010000004.1, read as the reverse complement.
GTCAGCGGCTGGCCGTACTGGGCCCGAACGGCGGCGGCAAGACGACGCTGTTCCGACTGGCGGCCGGCGCGCTGCGGCCCGCCACGGGCCAGATCGCCGTCGCCGGCACCCGGGTGCGACACACCCGGGCCGGCCTACGGGAGCTGCGGCAGCAGGTGCAACTGGTGGTGCAGGACCCGGACGACCAGCTCTTCTCCGCCAACGTCCGGCAGGATGTCTCCTTCGGGCCGGTCAACCTGGGGCTCCCGGCCGCGCAGGTGCGGCGGCGCTGTGACGCGGCACTGGCGGCGCTCGGTGTGTCGGCGATCGCCGAGCGACCCACCCATCTGCTCTCCTACGGCCAGCGCAAGCGGGTGGCCATCGCCGGTGCGGTCGCGATGCACCCGCGGCTGCTCATTCTCGACGAACCGACCGCCGGGCTCGACCCGGCCGGGGTGGAAGCACTGCTGCGCACCCTGGACGACCTGCACACGGCGGGTACGACGGTGGTGCTCTCCACTCACGATGTCGACCTCGCCTTCCGCTGGGCGGACGCGGTGGCGGTGGTCTCCGGCGGTGGCGTGCGGACCGTAGCCAGGGCGGACGGCCTTGCCAATGAGGGCCTGCTCGCGGCGGCACACCTGGTGCCGGCGTGGGCGCCGCTGGTGCACCGGCTCCTGGATCGGATTCCGGAGCTGGCGGGGGCTCGTCCGCGGGCGGTGACCGAACTCGCCGAGCTGCTCAACGATGCCGAGCTGCTCAACGATGCCGAGCTGCTCAACGATGCCGAGCTGCTCAACGAGGCTGTGCCGGATGACCGGTGATCGCCGCAACCCGCTGCGTGGCGTGGCCGGGGCAGCGGTCCCGCCGCCCGGCCGTGGCAACGGCGCTGATCCCGCTGGGACAGCGGCGCCAACGGGTGCCGGGCCGTGCTCGGCACCCGTTGGCACCCGTTGGTCAGGCTGTGCCGCGTCGGCGGCGCAAGAGCACCAGGCCGCCGGCCACCAGGACCAACAGGATCCCGCCGCCGATCGCCGCCGTGCCGATCCCGCTGCCGCCGCCGTCGTTGTCGGTCGCCGCCACCGGGCTGGCCGCCGCAGGCTCCGTCGGCGGTGTGGTGGGCTCGGCCGTGGGGGACGACTCCGCCGGCGTCTGAGCTGGCGCCTCGACCCCAGCGGGGTCGGCGACGGTGAACGCGTACGAACCCTGGACCGGGTGCCCGTCGGCGGAGACGACCCGGTACGCCACGGTGTAGGTGCCGTTCGCGAGAGTTCCGTCGATGCTGATCGTGCCCTTTGCCCCGGTGACCACGGGTTCACCGGTGGGGACCTTCTGCTCCGCGGCGTCGGAGAGGACGATGGTGGTGAACGCCGGATCCAGCTTCTGGAGGAACTCCAGGGTGATCTCGGCCGGCGCCTTGTCCAGCTCGGCGTTCTTGGCCGGTGTGGTGGTCTTCAGGGAATTGTGCGCGGCAGCCGGCGCGGCCGGTACGAGCAGCAGCGCGGCGGCGGCGAGGACGGCGGCGAGGAAGCCGGCGGGTCTCGGGCGGGTGTTGGTCCGCATGGTTCTCCTGTCGAGGTCAGCCGAGCAGTTGCTGGCCGATCCAGCCGCCTTCGGAGCAGCCGGGTGGGATCGCGAAGACGGCGGAGCCGATCGGGGTGGTCCACTCGTTGAGTAGGTCCCGCTCGGCCAGCCGTCGTTGGATGGGTAGGAACTGCTGGGTGATGTCGGCCTGGTATGAGGCGAAGATCAGGCCGCTGTCCGCAGTACCGTCGGCGCTGGGCACGCCGTCGTAATTGTAGGGGCGGCGCAGAATCCGGAGCCGGTCCTCGGTGACGTGGGAGCGGGTCAGGTGCGAGAAGTCCGGGATGACGGTGAGCCCGCCCGACCCGAGGGCGTCGAAGTCGGGCTCGTCGTGTTCGTCCGTGCCGGTCAGCGGCGCGCCGGTGTCGAGCCGGCGGCCGACGGACAACTCCCGGTCGGTGCGGCCGAGGAGGTCCCACGTCTCCAGGTTCATGCTGATTCGCCGGACGACCAGGGTGGTGCTGTCGCGTAGCCAGGCCGGCCCGTCCGGTACCCACACCGCGGTATCCAGGGGAGTGCCCGGCTTCGGGTTGGCGGTGCCGTCGAGTTGGCCGAAGAGGTTGCGTTGGGTGCGCCCCGGCTCGGCCCCGGCCGCGCGCCGGAAGCCTTGCTGAACCCAGGCGACGGTGGCGAAGGGGCGGCTGTCTTTCACCAGCACCCGCTGGGCATGCGCGACGGTCAGCGGGTCGTCGGCGCAGATCTGCAGCAGCAGGTCCCCGCCGGACCAGCGGGGGGAGAGCCGGTCGATGCGGAACGCCGGGAGGGCGGCCACCGATGGTGGCCGCCGCTCGTCGACGTTGGCCGCCTGGTAGAAACCGGGGCCGAAGCCGAAGGTCACCGTCAGCCGGGCCGGCAGCAGCCCGAGCTCCGGCTCGGTGTCGGCCAGGGCGGGACGGCCCTGGGTGAGGCGGGCGGCGTCGTCGGAGAGCAGTCGCAGCATCCGTCCCAGCGCCTCCCGGTCCGTCTCCGGTCGGAGGGCGAGCGCGACGAACGCCGCGTGTGCCTGCGGCTCGGTGGCGACCCCCGCCTGGCGGGTCCCGTGGAACGGTTCGACGGCGAGCCCGATCTCCGCCACCGGCGCCAGCTCGGCGGGGCGGGTCGCGGGGCCGTCCGAGGAGCCAACGGCGGTGACCGCCACGGTGGCGCCGAGCGCGCCACCGGCGGCCAGGGCGCCGCCCGCGAGTAGACCGCGCCGACTCACCGCGCGGGGGCCGCTCCCAGTCACGACGCTGCGCTGGGGCTCATGGACATATCCGGCATACTGTGCTCGGGGTCGTAGCTCTCCTCCGCGCCGGTGAACGGCTTCGCCACCGCGGTGAAGGACTGGGTCCGACCGTCGGCGAAGGTGAGGGTGAAGGTCAGCTCATCCCCGGCCCGCACCGGCTGCTGCAGATCCAGCATCATGAGGTGGTCGCCGCCGGGCTCGAGCATGTGGCTGCTCTTCGCCTTGATCACGATGCCGCCCTCCTTGGCCTGCATGACCATCTCCCCATCCTTCATGGCCATCTCATGCAGCTCCATCGGCGACACCTCGGTGCTGACGCCGGTCAGGGTCACGTCGGCGTCGCTCTCGTTCACCAGGGTGGCGAACGCCGCGGTCATCCCCTTGTCGGCGGCCTTCACCCACGGGTCGTTGACCCCGACCACGTCGGCGGGGGCATCCGCCGCCGGAGCGGTCGTCCCCGACGGGGTTGGGTTGGTCGCCGACGAGTCGCCGGAGGAGCCACAACCGGCCATGGCGGCGGTCAGCAGGGCAGCGGCGACCAGGGCGGCCGGGCGTAGGCGCCGACCGGTGACGTTGCTTGGCATGTAGGACCTCTCTGAGTTCGGTGTCGACTGTTGGTCGGTTCGGCAGGGCGGGAAAGTTCCCGGTGATTCGGTTAGCAACATCACCGGTATCGGGACGCTCAGGCCGCCGCGTTGTCCCGATGGCACGCCGTACCCGGAACCGGCGGGGACACGAGCCGCAGACCCGGCGCGGGCGGCTCATCCTCGGCCTGGATGCGCCAGCGGGGACGATCAGCGCGAAGGCCGGTGGGCGGGCCGTCCGGGCGTAGGCCCGGCCGGGACATGGCCACGACGATCGCATAGCCAACGAAGAGGAACCCGTGACTGACCAGCCGGGCGGTCTCCACCCGGCCGGTCATCAGGTCGTTGACCGACAGGAGTACCAGTGTGCCGACGAAGGCGCTCAACATGGGCAGCAGCCCGGTTGGTGGGGTGCGGCGGGCGGCCACGAACAGGAACCCGGCACCGACGGCGATGTTCCACGCCGCTGCCTCGTGCCACAGGTGGCCCGAGGCCAGCGGTCCGCCGGCGTGAATGTGCGGGCCTGCCGCCGCCTGACCGACCTGGGTCAGACCCAGCAGGACCTGCAGCGCCCCGGTCAGCCCGAGTGCTGCGCGCAGGGCGATCACCAGCCGCTGCCGCCCCGGCGGCCGCGTCGTTGACCCGGCCGGGGCTGCCGGGGCCGTTGCGGGAAGTGCGGCCAGGACCGCATCGGTGAGGTCGGGGCCGATCACGCTGACCGACAGCCGGGCCCGGCGGGTGATCGCCGCCGCCTGGTCGAACCACGTCCGGCACCCACTGCAGCTGGCCAGGTGGGAGTCGGCTGCCGCCCGCTCAGCCGGGGTCTCCTCCCCGTCCAACTGCGCCGACAACACCTCGCGCCACTGCTCACACCCCATGTACCGGTAGTCGGACCGGTGCCGGCGTTGGTTCCCGTGCGGGACGGGAAGGTCTTCAACCGGTTGCGGTGTGCCCGGCCGACCTGCTGGAGCGGGCCTGTAGGGCGACAACCAGGTCTTCCCGAGCCCGGGACACCCGGGACCTGATCGTCCCGACCGGGCAGCCGCACACCTGTGCGGCCTCCGCGTAGGAGAGGCCGAGAACCTGGGTGACGACGAATGCCTCCCGGCGGTCGGTCGGCAGCGCCGCGATGATCTGTTCCAGGGCGACCTGCCGGTCGAAGCTGCTCTCGTCGGCGTCGGTGATGTCGTGGGAGTCGGTCATCGGGACCGTCCGCGGCCGGGACGTGGCGGTCCGCACGTGGTCCACCGCGACCCGCCGGGCGATGCTGAACAACCAGGTACGCGCGGAGGAGCGGCCGGCGAATGAGGGAAGCGACCGCAGCGCGCGTAGGTAGGTCTCCTGCGTCAGGTCGTCCGCCTCGGCTGGGGAGATCAGGGCGGCCAGGAAGCGCCGTACCTGCTGCTGGGTGGCCCGGATGAAGGCGGCGGCGGCCCTCTGGTCACCGCGCCCTGCCTGGAGAGCCCACGAGGTGACATCGGTGTCGTCGGTCACGGTGGGTACCTCCGGTCGCCGTTCGGAGCGAACGACGGGCACAAATGCCCGTACGGGACGGCTGAGCATTGTGCTGAACGGTAGCGTACGACGTTCCCGGCACGCCGGTCTCTCGCCGGTTCGGGGCCGCCAACTGTTGTGGATCACTTCGCGGCGGTGGTTCCCACCTCCCGGACGGCCCGGCCCATCCGGGTGACGGCGTCGGTGAGGATGCCGGGGGAGGCGGCGAAGTTCAGCCGGACCCAGCCCGCGCCACCGGTGCCGAAGGCGTGCCCGGAGCTGAGGGCCACCCGCGCGTGTTCCAGGAACAGCTGGGCCGGCCCGGCGCTGTCCTCGCCGGGTGCGCTGTCGGGTTGGGCACTGTGCGGGCCGAGATGCCGGCAGTCCAGCCAGGCCAGGTAGGTGCCTTCGGGGCGGTGGTAGCCGACGGTGGGCAGGTGCTCGGCCAGCAGCGCCTCCAACCGGGCGCGGTTGGCGTGGAGTCCGTCGAGGAGGTGATCGAGCCACTCCCCGCCGGCTCGGAGGGCGGCCGTCTGCGCGACCACACCCAGGTGGCTCGGCCCGTGGCTGACCTCTTCCGGCATCCGGGCCAGCTCGGCCCCGGCGCGTGGTCCCGCGATCGCGAGTGCCGCCTTCAAACCGGCGAGGTTCCATGCCTTGGAGCCGGAGGTTACCGCGAAGGCATCCTGGGTGCCGGTCACGGTCAGGTACGGGGTGACGTCTGCCCCCGGCAGCGCCAGCGGAGCGTGGATCTCGTCGGAGATCACCCGTACGCCGTGCCGGTTGGCCAGCTCGGCGACGGCCTCGAGTTCCGTGCGGCGATGTACCACCCCGGTGGGGTTGTGCGGGTTGCACAGCAGGAAGGCCGGCCGGTTGCTGCGGGCCCGGGCCCGCCGGAAGGCCTCGTCGAGGGCGGCGAGATCGATCCGTAGGTCGGCCCCGAGCGGGGCCTCGACGACCTGCCGTCCGGCGTGCCGGGCGAACGCGTAGAAGGGCGGGTAGACGGGGGAGCAGACCACCACGGCGTCGCCGGGGTCGGTCACCAGCCGGAGCACCTCGACGATGCCCAGCATCACGTCGGCTACCACCGCGGTTCGGCCGGGGGAGAAGTCGGTCCAGCCCCAGCGTTCGGCGGCGAACTTGCCGAACGCCTCCGCGTACCCCGTGGGGTGGGCGTAGCCGGTGTCGCCGAGCGCGATGGCGCGCTGTAGCGCGTCGGCGACGGCGGGGGCGAGGGGGACGTCCATCTCCGCCACCCAGAGCGGAAGCACGTCCGGGGCGTACCTGCCCCACTTCACACTGGTACGTCGCCGCAGCTGTTCCAGCGTGAGCTGGGTGAGCGGGTTCGGTGCGGCGGTGGGGTGATCGTCGGAGGGTGCGGAGCGGGACATCCGCCCACCCTAGGGCGTCCCGGCGGCGGCCGGACTCGCGGCACTGGTCGTTGGCGCTGGACCGGACGCCTCGGCCCGGTACGTGCTTGCCCAACATTGAACGACTGTTTAATCTATCGGGGTGGCATCCGACGGCGGCGTTGTCGAGACTCGGGTTGGTGGCTTCGGCACCACGGGTCCGCGCCGCGGTGCCACCGGGACCGCATCGGGCCCGCACCGCGGTGCCACCGGTATCACGGCGCCGGTCCTCGCGCGTTTCACCCAGGGGCTGCACGTCGACCGCTCAATGCTGGATGACTATCTGATGTACGTCCCGGACCCGCCTGCGGTGGGCGACGCAGCAGGCACTGCGTACCGGCTGTCACGCCCCTCGGCGTGAATCTTCTCCGCGGCGGCTCACCGACTCTTTGTGGCTCCGCGTGACCGACGACATCGGACCAACCCCGGGGCTCAACCCTGCCCGGGGTCCTCCCTCGAACGAGGTCTACCACCATGACCACGGCAATCGATATTCAACACATCGACAAGCACTTCGGCCGTATCAAGGCACTGGACGGTCTCGACCTGCGGGTCGAGACCGGTACCGTGCACGGCTTCCTCGGCCCCAACGGTGCCGGCAAGTCCACCACCATCCGGATCCTGCTGGGGCTGCTCCGCGCCGACCGCGGCCGGGTCCGGCTCCTCGACGGCGACCCGTGGGCCGACGCGGTGCGACTGCACCGCCGGCTCGCCTACGTCCCCGGCGACGTGGAGCTCTGGCCCAACCTGACCGGCGGTGAAGCGATCGACCTCTTCGCCCGCCTGCGCGGCGGGACCGACCCGGTTCGCCGCGACGAGCTGTGCCAACGCTTCGACCTCGATCCGCGCAAGAAGGGGCGGACCTACTCGAAGGGCAACCGGCAGAAGGTCGCCCTGATCGCGGCGCTGGCCAGCGACGTGGACCTGCTGCTGCTCGACGAGCCGACGGCCGGGCTGGACCCGCTGATGGAGGCGGTGTTTCAGGAGTGCATCCGGGAGGCCTGCGCGGCCGGCCGGACCGTTCTGCTCTCCAGCCACATCCTTGCCCAGGTCGAGGTGTTGGCCGACCAGATCTCGATCATCCGACAGGGCCGGATCGTCGAGACCGGCTCCCTGACCGACCTGCGTCACCTGACCCGGACCTCCGTGGACGCGATCGTCGACAGCCCGGCCGCCTCGCTCGCCACCCTGGCCGGCGTACACGGGCTGCAGGACATCGACGGCCACGTCCGCTTCGAGGTTGACGGCGAGCACCTCGCCGTCGTCGTCCGGCGGTTGGGCGACCTCGGCGTACGCGGGCTGACCGTCCGGCCGCCGACCCTGGAACAGCTGCTGCTGCGGCACTACGGCGATGAGTCGGCCCGCCACGGGGCGGTGGCGTGATGGCCACCGTGATGGTGAACCGTCCGGTGCTCGCCGCGCCCGGTCAGGGCGGCGGCCCGGTCACCGGGACCGGCACGCTGCTGCGGTTCATGCTGCGCCGGGACCGGATCCGCCTCCCGGCGTGGACCCTCGGCCTGGCGCTGCTGATGGGATACTTCGCGACCGCGCTGGAGACCTTCGTCGAGAGCCCAGCGGATCTGGAAGGGCTGACCGCCTTCTCCGGCAGCCCGGCCGGTGCGCTCTTCGGCGGCCCGGGATTCGGCTTCGACGACCTGACCATCGAGCGTTTCCTCGCCGGTCAGTACGGCCTCTACGTGGCCATCGGCGCGGGCCTGATGGGGCTGTTGACCGTCGTACGGCACACCCGCGCCGAGGAGCGCTCCGGTCGGGCCGAGCTGATCCGCGCCAGCGTGGTCGGCCGGCACGCCCAGCTCACCGCCGTGCTGGTGCTCGCCGCCACGATGGCGGCGGTCGTAGCCATCCTGATCGGTGGCCTGATGGCCAGCCGGGGGTACGACCTCGGGGGGTCGTTGCTGTTCGGTGCCTCGGTCGGTGCGGTGGCGCTGGTATTCGCCGGGGTCGCGGCGGTCACCGCCCAACTGTCGGAGTATCCGCGGGCCGCCTCCGGCACCGCCGGTGCCCTGCTCGGAGCCGCGTTCGTGCTGCGCGGGCTGGGTGACATGGCGGCGGTGCAGGGCGGCGGCGCGTCCTGGCTGTCCTGGCTGTCACCGGTCGGCTGGTCCCAGCAGACCGCGCCGTACGTGCACGACCGCTGGTGGCCACTGGTGATCTCGCTGGCCTTCGCGGTGACCGCCGCGGTCGCCGGGTACGCGCTCTCCGCCCGCCGGGACTTCGGTGCCGGGCTCGTGCCGCCCCGCCCGGGGCCGGCCCGGGCGGCGGCCTGGCTGGACGGGCCGCTCGCGTTCGCGTTCCGGCTGCACCGGGCCAGTCTGATCGGGTGGAGCCTCGGACTGCTCGCCGCCGGTCTCGCCTACGGCTCGTTCACCCAGCCACTGCTCGACGGGTTCACCGATGCACCCGAGGACATGGTCGCCATCATGGGCGGTGCGGAGAACCTGCTGGACGGCTACCTCGGCACCATGGGGCTCACCATGGCCCTCGCCGTCGGGGTCTACGCGGTGCTTGCCATGCAGACCCTGCGCTCCGAAGAGAGCGAGGGGCGGGCCGAGTCGGTCCTCGCGACGGCCGTCAGCCGGTCGGCCTGGATCGGCAGCCACCTCGCGGTGACGGCGGTCGGCGTACCGTGGCTGTTGCTGGTCGCCGGCACCGGCATGGGGGTCGGGGCGGCGGTGAGCACCGGCGACGCCGGGTCCTTCGGTGGCCTGCTGCTCGGCCACGTGGCGCACACTCCGGCGGTCTGGCTGCTCCTCGCCGCCGCCGCGGTGCTCTATGCGGTGGCGCCGCGGGTGCTGCCGCTGATCTGGGTGGTGCTCGGCTACGGGCTGATCGTCGGGTACTTCGCCCCGATCCTCGAGATTCCCGCCGGCGCCGTGCGGCTGTCCCCCTTCGCGCACGTCGGCGAACATCCGTTGGAGGAGGTCAGTGCGGTCGCGGTCCTGGTACTGACCGTGCTTGCCGCGGTGACCGCCCAGGCGGCTCGCCTGGTGTTCCGGCGGGACGTGGTCGGTCGAACCTGACCGGATTGTCGAGCCTGACCGCGTTTCTGTGGGGCGGCGAGGGATCGTCGCCCCACGGGAACCTTCCGGCGCCCGGCCACGTCTGATCCGACATGACCAATAGTCGACTCCGTTGGACGGCGCCCGCCGTGTCGCTGCTCCTGCTCGTCACCGCCTGCGGCCCGCAGGGTGAGGCGGCCAACGCGGACGATCCCGGCCAGCCGGAGGCGCCGCACCCCGCTGACGCGGTGGTGTTCCAGATGACCGCCATCGGTGGGTTCGGGATGCCGTCGGCGCTGGCCAGCCGCATCCCGTCCCTCAGCGTCTACGGTGACGGACGGGTGATCAGTGAGGGCCCCACGATCCTGATCTACCCGGGGCCCGCGCTGCCCAACCTCCAGCTGCACCCGATCGCCCCCGAAGACGTGTCGACGCTGCTGGAGTCAGCGCGGGCCGCCGGCCTGGACGGCGCGGTGGACTTCGGCACTCCGGCGATCGCCGACGCCCCGACAACCCGATTCACGGTACGCGGCGCGAACGGCACCGAGCAGATCGACGTCCCGGCCCTCACCGAGGCGAGCGCCGACGCGCCCGGCCTCACCGCCGACCAGCGGGCGGCCCGGACGCAGCTGCGGGCGTTCGTCGCGTCGCTCACCAGCGATTCGGGTCTGCTGGCGCCGACCAAGGCGGACAGCGCGAAACCCTACGTGCCCACCGTGGTCGCGGGTGTCGTGGAACCGTTCAGCGACGCGGAGGGCCTCGGCCAGCCCGAGGTGGCCTGGCCCGGGCCGACGCTGCCCGGCGAGCCCCTCGGTGCCGACACCGGGCCGGGCTGTGTGACCGTAACCGGAGCTGAGCTGCAGACGCTGCTCGCGACGGCGGCGGAGACCACCGTGGCGGCGCCGTGGACCTCGGACGGCAAGAGCTGGACGGTGCAGCTGCGACCGTTGCTGCCGGATGAGACGAGCTGCGGGGATCTCGTGGTCAACGGCTGACGCGGGTCCAGGCCGGGCAACGCGAGCCACCCGGGGGATTGCGGAGGCGAACGCGAGGGTTGATCATGTGCTGCCATGGACTCGGCATTGACCCTGATCGGATTGCCCGTCGCGCTCGGCATCATCATGCTCGGCCTGGGCCTCGGGCTGACCGTGGCGGACTTTCGGCGGGTGGCCCGTTATCCGAAAGCTGCCCTCATCGCCCTGGTGTGTCAGGTGCTGGTGCTGCCGGCGCTCTGCTTCGGGCTGGTGCTCGCCTTCGACCTGGCCCCGGAACTTGCCCTCGGGATGATGCTGCTGGCCGCGTCCCCCGGGGGTACCACGGCCAACCTCTTCAGCCACCTGTTCGGCGGGCACGTCGCCCTCAATATCACCCTGACCGCCATCAACTCGGTGCTGGCAGTGGTCACCCTGCCGATCGTGGTCAACCTCTCGGCGGCGTACTTCCTCGCCGACAGCGGGGGCCTGGGTCTGCAGTTCGACAAGGTGCTGCAGGTCTTCGCCATCGTGCTCATCCCGGTCGCGATCGGCATGCTGATCCGGGCCCGGGCGCCCCACGCCGCCGTACGCCTGGACCGGCCGGTCCGGGTCCTGTCGGTCGTGGTGCTCGTCGCGGTGGTCGTCGGCACGGTGCTGAACGAACGGGAGAACCTCGCCGACTACTTCGTCTCGGTCGGCCTGGTGGTGTTGGCGTTCAACGTGCTCAGCCTCGCTGTCGGCTACGGGGTGCCCCGGCTGGCCGGGGTTGACCGGGGCGCCGCGACCGCGTCCGGATTCGAGATCGGCATCCACAACAGCACCCTGGCGATCACCGTCGCGCTCAGCCCGGCGTTGCTCGACAACACCCGGATGGCCGTACCCGGTGCGGTCTACGGCATCGTCATGTTCTTCACCGCCGCGGCCTTCGGCTTTCTGGTGACCCGTACCGGGGCCCGGTCGGAGGGGCCGGTTGGCCGGAATCCGTAGCAGCGGGGGGATGGTAGACATGCGGCGTGGTGGAGCGGAGTAGGACCGGTGAGCGTGGCATCGAGGACGCGGTTCTGGACGCCGCCCGTGACTGCGTCCTGGCCTACGGCGTACGTCGCACGACCGTGACCGACGTGGCGCGTCGGGCCGGGGTCTCCCGGATGACCGTCTACCGGCGCTGGCCGGACGCGCAGTCGCTGATCGGCGATCTGATGACCCGGGAGTGGCAGCAGGTGCTGCTGGCCACGACCGACGAGGGTACGGGACACGCTCGATCCCGCCTGGTCGAGCGGGTGGTGGCGGGAGCACGGGTGATGCGCGAGCACCCGCTGCTGTGCAAGATCCGCGATGTCGATCCGGAGGTGCTGATCCCGTACCTCCTCGACCGGCGCGGCGCGGGCCAGGAGGAGATGCTGCGGTTCCTGGTGGACGCCGTCGCCCACGGCCGGGCCGACGGCTCGGTCCGGCCCGGCGAGGCCGAGACCATGGCCCGGGTTGTCCTGCTGACCACGCAGTCCTTCGTGCTCTCCGCTCGGATCGTCGCCGACGGTCTTCCCGCCGCCAGCCTGGACCGGGAACTGGCCCGGTTGGTGGACGGCTACCTGCGGCCAGACTAGAACTCATCCACGCTGATCTCCTGCATGTCTCAGAGGTGGCCGGTGGCAGGCGGTCGAGGTTCGTGGGCGAGCCGCACCGCTGTCGTGAACGCTGTTGTCCAGGGGAAGGCTTGCTGCCGCTCGTTGCCGCTGCCGGGCGGGTGCGGTTCCCATTGGTCGTCGGGGCCGAGTAGGACGTGTACCCCCTCGTCGCGGAGGCTGGCCACGGCGTGCCGGAACGGCGCCCGGGCGGCGAGGGCGGCGTTGACGAACGGGACGATGACGGTCGGTACCTGCCTGCCGATCAGCTCGGCGACTGAGGTCATGGCGTAGTTGTCCGCTAGACCGAGGGCGATCTTGTTGATCGAGTTGTAGGTCGCGGGGGCGATGACCAGGGCGTCGGTGGCAGGAAGCGACCGGCGGGTGCCGGGTGGCGATTGGTGGGTCGACCGGACCGGACCGCCGGTGAGGCTTTCGAGTGGCTGCGACTCGATGAAGTTCATCGCGCTCGGTGTGGCGGTGACCGTGGCTGTCCAGGATCGGCCCTGTGCGGCCTTGACCAGCTGGGCTGCGTTGGTCGCCGGGCCGGCGCCACAGACGACGATCTGGAGGTGACCGCCGATCACAGCGCGATCCCGGCGCTCTGGGCGAAGTCGACAGCGGCGGTGCGGGTGGAGCCGGTGGCGAGAATGGCGAGGTCGCTGGCGACGCGGTGGACGTTCGGCCGGCAGCGGATCTCCTCGGGTGCCACCTCGTACGCGTTGCGCAGCGCGTTGAGGCCGTGTTCGTAGCGGCCCCACTGGGTGTAGGCGCGTGCAACGTCTACGTACAGAGATGCCCGGCGTTCTACCAGCGTCACCTTGTCGAGAGGAACGGTGCGGGCGACCGCGATGGCGGTGCCGGCATCGCCGAGGGCCAGCGCGATGTTGACCTGGTGGAGCAGGACATTGGCGGCGCCGAAACCGGTCCACCGATCGTTGCCGTCGTAGCCGAGGCGGGTCGCGGCGCGGGTCGCTCCATCGAGCATCGCGTAGGCGGTGTCCCGGTCGTCTCGGCGGGCGGCGGCGATGGCCCCTCGAAGGACGAGGGCACCGTAGACGGCCACCGCATCGGTCGACGCGAGGCGGGTGTCCCGGTCGAGTGAGTCGGCCGCTTTCGCGGCGAGGGTGACTGCCTGGTCGTCGTGGCCGTTGCCCATCAGCGCATGGGTCATGATCCGGGCGCTCGCGGCAATCGCCACCGGGTCCTGGCTCAGGGCAGCGGCGCGGGTACTCCGTTCGGCTGCTACCAGGGCCGGCCCGCGGTCGCCCACTTTCAGCAGGACGCTGCCGACGACGTGGTACAGGTCAGCTGCTAGGACCTCGACGCGTTGCCGTTGCTCACCCGTCGCGCCTGACCGCACCGCTTCGAGGCAGGGCAATAGCATCACGAGTCGGTCGAGTACCCGTTCGTACCGGCATGCCTGATAGTCGACCTTGGCGGCGGCGACGGATCGGGAGAACTGCGGAAAGGTGAGAGCCGCATCCGCTGCGGGAGCGGGCGAGAAGAACGCGTCGAGCAACGGAGCGACGTTGGGCGTGGCAGCGACGCCGATCGCTACTCCGCGTAGGAGGGCTCTCCGTCGCACGTCACCCCCCGAATCCGAGTCGCGGTCTCCGCCATCGCCAGTATCCGCATGCCCGCCGGCACCCGGCCGTGCGGCACCCGCAGCTGTACCGCTGGTGCCCACCGTACGCAGGGCCTCGAAGCGTTCCCGTGCCTCAGGTGTGGCTCGGGACAGCACGGTGTCGAGCGCGGCCTGCATGTCGGCGCGGGGAAGCACCTTGTCGCCCTGGCTGCTCCACTTGGCCACGGTCCGCCGCGCCGCGCCGAGGTGCTCGGCGAACCCGGTCATGCTCATCCGTAACGCCTGTCGCAGCGCGTTGGCGTCCCGGCCGGTCCAAGTCGTCACCGTCGTCATCGCATGTCCTTCCGGAACGGACAGTCATCGGTGGAGGTGATGCTAGCCGCACATGGGGTGACGGTAGGTGCACCGCGGGTGCATCGCCGAGACATTCCGGCCGTGCGCCGACTGGGGCCAGCCTGGTTGTGCCGACGCAACCGATCCAAGCGGTGCGCCGGTGGGCCAGCGGCAACCTTACGGCAGGGAGATCCAGATGGACGTGTCGATCGGTGACAGGTCGGAATGGGACCCAAACCACCGGCGAGGGCTTGTGCCGGGCACTCCGTCGACCGCACGGGTGATTCCCCATTCGCGTACCGCCAGCAGGGCTGCGTGGGTGGGTGACCGGCGGTCTGCTCCCAGCCGCCGGCCGACGGCGGTGGGCTTGCCAGCATGCGGGCAAGCCCACCGCGCACCCGCGTCCTCTGGACGCCGGCGATGACGACGTATGTGTCTCGGTACGCTGCGACCGGCGAACTGGGAGCAGACCGCATAGCGCCGATCGCGGCATCGACGCGGCCGTGCTCGGCTGATCCGCCACTGCTGACGCACGTGTGGCGGATCGTGTTTGAGCGTCAGGCGCGGGACAGCGAGCCGCGATGAGCAGGCATGGCGTGCCTCCTGTTGCGGTCGGACCGAAGATGCCGTCGGAACATCTGCCGCTGCGTCCGTTCTGGCTGTGCCGTCGATGCGGGCAGCCGTGGCCCTGCGGCGCGGCGAAGCTTGCGCTCCTGGCTGAGTATCGAGAAGTGCCGGTGAGCCTGTTCCTCTACCTGGCTGGCTGCCTGCACGACGCGATCGACGACCTGCACCGGCTCAACCCGAGCGTCATGGGCAGCGCCGCCGACCTGTTCGACCGGTTCCTCGGCTGGCCTGCCCGAGTGGCGTGCCCACCCCGCGCTGAATAGCCAGCTCGGCCCAGCACCGCGCTGGGGTACGGCTACGGCACCAGGATGCCGGGGTTGAGGATACCGGCCGGGTCCAGCTGCCGCTTGACCGTGCGGAGCAGGTCAACGGCGAGCTCCCCGATCTCGGCCGCGTACCAGTCGCGGTGATCGGTGCCGACTCCGTGATGGTGGGTGATGGTGCCCCCGGCGCGGGCGATCGCGTCGCTGGCCGCCGCCTTCGCGGTGCGCCACCGGTCGATCGGATCGGAGCCGGGGGAGCAGATCACGGTGAAGTACAGCGAGGCGCCGGTCTCGTAGACGTGGGAGACGTGCGCCAGCACCAGCGCGCCCCCCGGCAGCGCGTCCAGGATCGCCGCCCGGACCCGCTCGTGCACCTCGGGCAGCCGAGACCAGTACGCCGCGGTCTCCAGGGTCTCCGCGAAGGCCCCCGCGTCCAGCAGCGCGTCGCGCAGGTACGGGGCGTCGAAGCGGTGCCGCAGCCACTGCCGTCCCGGCTCGGCGCCCAGCGGTTGGCCGCCCTGCGCGGTCAGAACCGCGGCGGCCGCCTCGGCGGTGGCATGAACCTGCTCGCCCTCGTACCCGACGACCAGTAGGCAGCCCCCGTCGGACTGGCCCTGGCCGCTCGCCCCGATCAGGGTTTCGACCTCGTCGGAGAGCCGCAGCACCGTGGCCTGCGGCCCCTCCTGCGCGAGCCTCCGGACAGCGTGTAGCCCGGCGGGGAAGGAGTCGAACCGCCAGCCCTCGTAGTGGGTCTGCGCCGGGATCGGTCGTACCCGCACGGTGACGTCGGTGATGACGCCCAGCGTTCCTTCGCTGCCCAGGAAGAGCTGTCGCAGGTCGGGGCCGGCGGCCGAAGCGGGGGCGCGTCCCACCCGGATGGTGCCGCGGGGGGTGGCGACGGTCAGGGCGGTCACCAGGTCGTCGAAGCGGCCGTACCCGGTTGATGCCTGCCCGCAGGAGCGGGTGGCGGCAAAGCCACCGATGGTGGCGTATTCATAGGACTGGGGAACGTGGCCGAGGGTGAGTCCGTGTTCGGCGAGCAACTCCGCGGCGCGGGGGGTGGGGAGTCCCGCCTGGAGGGTCGCGGTGCGGGAGACAGCGTCAACGGCGAGGACCCCGTCCAACCGGCTCAGGTCGATCGTGACGTGGGCCGGCGCGGTAGGTGTCAGTCCGCCGACGACCGAGGTGCCACCACCGAAGGGGACCACGGCCACCTGGTGCTGGGAGCACAGTTCGAGTAGGGCGAGGACCTCGGCGTGGTCTGCCGGGCGGACCACCGCCTGCGGGGCGTGGTGGAGTCGGCCCAGACGCCGCCGTAGTAGGTCGGGTGTGGATAGACCGGTGGCGTGGCGGGCTCGGATCGGCCGGGAGGTCAGCACGTGCTCGGTGCCGACGGCCTCCCGGAGGGCGGCCAGGATCGCGCCGCCGGGTTCGGCTGCGGGCATCGCGACGTCGGGCAGGGGTACGGCTGGGGGCGCGGGGGTCAGCTCGAGTAGCTGCGCCAGGAGCTCCGACGCGGATTCCGGTAGGGGCTGTGCTCCCGAGGCCGCCCCCCAGCGGGTCCATCGGTCGGCGTCTTCCCCAGCATCATTCACGTGTGACACAGTGACATTCAGTGTCACTTTTCCGCAAGGGGGTGTGCGCGTGGACGCCACGCTGACCGGGCCGCGCCGGGACCGGGAACTCGCCGAGTTGGCCGGTGGCGCCGGCGTCGACCTCCTCGTCGTCGGGCTCGGCGTCACCGGCGCGGGCGTGGCGCTGGACGCGGCCAGCCGCGGCCTCTCCGTGGCGGCCGTCGAAGCCCAGGACCTGGCCCACGGCACGTCCCGCTGGAGCTCCAAGCTGGTCCACGGTGGACTGCGCTACCTCGCCCACGGTCAGGTTCGCATCGCGTACGAGAGTGCGGTCGAACGTCACGTCCTGATGACCCGCACCGCCCCGCACCTGATCCGGGCACTGCCGATGTTGCTACCCACCACCGACTACACCGCCGGTTGGCGGGACCGGGCCGCGACGGTTGGGCTCCGCGTCGGCGACCTGCTCCGCGTCAGCGCGGGAACCAACCGCCGGACCCTGCCGGGAACCCGACGGCTCGGCCCGGCCGAGGCGGGCGCGATGGCACCGGGGTTGCGTCGGGTCGGCCTCCGCGGCGCCCGGTTGTCCTGGGACGGCCAGCTCTGCGACGACGCCCGGCTCGTGGTCGGCCTGGCCCGTGCGGCGGCGGCGCGTTCCGCCCGCATCCTGCCCCGCGCCCGGGTGGTCGCCCTGCACGGCGACGGCGCCACCGTCGAGGACACCCGCACCGGGGAGACGCTGCACATCGCTGCCCGCGCCGTGATCAACGCCACCGGGGTCTGGGCAAGTAGCCTGACTCCGCACGTGCGCCTGCGGCCCTCCCGCGGCACCCACCTCGTACTGCCCGCCGCGGCGCTCGATGGGCTCTGGGCCGGTCTGACCATCCCGGTCCCCGGCGAGTTCACCCGCTACGTCCTCGTGCTGCCCCAGCCCGATGGACTGGTCTACGTCGGGCTGACCGACGAGCCGCTGGCTGGGCCCATCCCGGACGTACCGGAGCCCACCGAGACCGACATCGCGTTCCTGCTCGACGTGCTCAACGGCGTCCTCGACCGGCCACTACACCGCGGCGACGTCCTCGGTGCCTACGCCGGGCTCCGGCCGCTGCTCGCCGACGCCGCCGACCGTACCGCCGATCTTTCCCGGCAGCACGCCGTCATCGACGACCCGGACGGGATCATCAGCGTTGTCGGCGGAAAGCTCACCACCTATCGGCGGATGGCCGAGGACGCGGTGGACACCGCGGTGCATCGTCGGAACCTGACCGCCGGTGTCTGCCGTACTCGCCGTCTCCCGCTCCCGGGCGCCGCGAGCCCCGCCCACCTGGCCCGGGTCCCGGCCCCCCGGCGGCTGGTCGCCCGCTACGGTGTCGAGGCGGTCAATGTCCTGGCCGAGGCGCCGGCGCATCTGCACCGGCCGATCGGCGCAGAGATCCCGGTCACCGGCGCCGAGCTACTCTGGGCCGCCCGGCACGAACTCGCCCGTACCGTTGATGATCTGTTGGACCGGCGAACCCGCCTCGGTCTCGTTCCTGCCTACCGGGACGCGGCGTTGCCCGTGGCGGGTGAGGTCCTTGAGCTCGCCGCGACCCGGTGACCCGGTGTCGTACGCCGGCTCGCCGCCGGGTCCGGAACGCCTACCGGTCACCGGTCGGTTCGGCCCGGACCTCGCCCGACGTCCGGATGCGTCGGCGGTCCTCGCGGACTGCGTGCCGGATCGACCCGAGGGAGGCGTCCGGCGCGAAGATCAGTGCGTACCAGCTGTCCAGCGTGGTGCGAAGCTGGGCGATGCTGGCCTGGAGCCGACGGCTTTGCTCGTTCGAGGCGCGTAGCTGCTCCCGGATCGTCTGCGCCTCGGCCTCCAACTCGGCCATCCGGATTCGCATCGGCTGCACCAGGGTCAGGGCGGTATCAGTGATCACACCAGCCGCCTCGGCGCGGAACTTTCCCCGCTTCACCACCACCGCGGCGATGGTCGCGAATCCGCCAGCGCCGCCCAGGACGCCGAGTATCGACAGCACGACCTGGAGCCACTGTGGGGCGGCAGCTGCTGCGTCGGTCGCGGGTGGAGGTGGAGGCGGGGGTGGGGGTGGGGCTGTCATGGGAACTCACCAGCCAGGTCCGGGGCTGGGCGCTGCGGCTCGACCAGCCGGTACAGATCGTGTAGGAGCTCCCCGCCCCGCCACCATGAAGCGAGCGCCACCGCGGTGATGAAGGAGACGGAGGTGACGGCCGCCAGACCGCCACCCACCCCCATGGTGATCGCGTACATGCTGGTGACAGTGCCGAGCATCAGCATGGACGCCAATTCCAGCCCGAGCCCGGTGGCATACCGGCCTGGCCACAACAGCCCGGCGATGCCGATCAGGCCGGCTACGATCAGCCCCAGCTGCCAGCCGATGCGGATCGGCTCCGGCATGGCGACCCCCAACGAAGGTGGCGCCCCCAGGACGAGCATCACCGTGCCGCACATGGGCGAGGTGAAGACGACGGCGTTCTCGAAGGGCCGTCGATTTCGCCAGATAAGCCTTTTCCGCACCGCAGCTCCTCAAGTGGTCACTCGCCGAGCCGGTCTCAGGGACACGCTCGGACCGGCGCTGCGCGAGGAGGGGATGACGACGAGCGTCATTGATTGCCGATAACTCAGTCATATCACCCAGCGGAGCTGTCGCCCAAAAGATGCTGAGATCCGACAAAACTGCAGGTCAGGAGGGGTGTAGAGGTGATTTGGCCCGGTTGTCGACCGTGGTCATGATGGCCCGGGCGTACAGGGCGACGCCGGCGAGGAGGCTGACCATGGCGATCGGCACGCCGTAGAGGGGTCGTACGTACATCGCCAGGAACCAGGACTTGACGTTGATGTCGGCCAGGATGAACACCAGCGGGATGGTCCCCTGCGGGATCA
Organism: Salinispora sp. H7-4; assembly: GCF_013416675.1. NCBI lineage: Bacteria > Bacillati > Actinomycetota > Actinomycetes > Micromonosporales > Micromonosporaceae > Salinispora > Salinispora sp. H7-4. The sequence continues at coordinate 101,967 of NZ_JABZED010000004.1, read as the reverse complement.
GCAGGATCGAGCCGAGGCCCCAGCTCAATCCCTCGACCGTGCCGCCCTTCCTGGCCGCCGCGCCGCCGACGGCGGCGGCGCGGACCACGGTGGGTCGGCCGGTGCGCATGGTGTGCAGCAGGTCCGGCCCGTGCCGAGATAGACCATTCAGCGCTGTCGGCGTCCATGCTGCGCTACTCGCAGGGTGTTGCACACGTCGGCCACGCCCGGGATGTCCCACGCGAGTTCGCCCGCGACCTGCCGGGTTTCGAGGTCGGCGATGATACCGGTCAGGATGATCACCCGGTTCTGCACGGTAACGGTGATCTGCTGGCGACGCGTCGTCCAATCAGATCGGAGCCGCTGGGCGGCTATCGAGGCGAGCCGGGCGTCCTCGTCGTGGTGCGCCGGCGGGTTCCAGGCCGGGTGGAACGGGTCGTCGTCGGGCGAGGGCCAGGGCACCATGTGGCAGTCCTCATCGCTGGAGCTGGCAGCGGGGTGCGGCCGGTCGCGGGTCGCGACGCGCCCGTCCGCTGTTCACACCAGCACCTTGGGTTCGTTCGTGGGGTTTGGTTGGTCGGTCACGACGGGGAAGGCGGTGTCCAGGCGCATCGTGTGTAGCACGGTCAACACGAACCGGGAGGGCGCGCGGAGGCACAGCTCCGCGCCGCGCTGACGAGCCTCCTGTCGGGCCCGGACGAGTAGGCCGAGGCCGACGGAGTCGATCTGCTCGACGGCGGAGAGGTCGACGACCACGCGTCCCTCGTGCTCGGTGGCCTTGCTCAGCGCGGTGCGTAACGGGTCCGTCGTCGCGGTGGCCTCGACGACCTCGTCGTGGTCGGCGCCCCCGAGCGGCTGGGCGGGGGCGGCCCGGCCGGGCGGGGATGGGGGTGGGGTGCACCCGGCGCACCGGTGTGGACCGGTGGCGAACGGAGACCCGCTCCAGCCATGCTCGGACACGAGCGTCCAGACCACTTCGTCATCGGGTAGCACGACGGCCGTGCTGGCGGCGGTCTCTCCGCAACCATCGCAGATCAGGGTCATCATGTTGTCGTCTGGCACGACCGTCATGGTTGGTTCCCTTCCTGGTCCGTCGGCGCCGAGGGGTCGGCGGCGGTACGCCACCGGCGATTGGACCGCCTCGTCGGCCCCGGCGTACGCCTCGCCGTTACGACCGCGAGGGTAGCCGCGGCGCCGGCGAAGCCGACCTGCACGGCCAGCCGCAGTCCGGAGGGAGCAGCGACATCGACGCCAGCGACTCGGGCGGTGATGGTGCCGAGTAGGGCGGCGCCGAGGCCCACGGCGACGGCCAGCCACACCGGGGCAGCATCACGGCCCGGGAGAACGAACCGCCCGAGTAGGCCGACGAAGACGCCGACGAGAACGCCGACGACGAGGGCGTGGATGAGGGCGTTGCCGGTCACTGCTGCCTCCTCTCAGTGGGATGGGGCCGGCGTTGGCGCGGCGGGCGGCCCGACACGCCTCTCACCCTCTAAGTGGGTCGTGTAGCGGTCGGTGCGGTTGGATGACAGTCACATGACAAAAAGTGTGGCGGCTGCCCCGGAGTGGGTGGTTGCCGGGGCGCCGGGGATGATGCCGTAATGACCGCGGTACTGGTGATCGAGGACGACGACCGGATCCGGTTGGCACTGTTGCTCGCCCTGGAGGAGGAGGGCTACACCGCGCGAGGGGCGGCGACTGCCGAGGAGGGGCTGCGGATGCAGCGGTCCGACCCGGCCGATAACGTGTTGTTTGACCTGATGCTGCCCGGCATCGATGGATTCGAGGGGATCCGTCAGCTGCGCCGCGACGACGATGTCCCGATCGTGGTCGTCAGCGCCCGGGACGACACCCACGACATCGTCGCCGCGCTGGAGGCCGGTGCCGACGACTACGTGGTCAAACCGGTCGCCATCAAGGAGCTGTCCGCCCGGCTGCGGGCGCTGCGCCGGCGGGCCCGGACGGTGGCTACCCCGGTCGCGGTGCAGGTCATCGGGGACCTGGAAATCAGCCCGGAGGCGGGGGAGGTACGTCGTGCCGGAGCGCCGGTGGCGTTGACCCGCACCGAGTTCCGACTTCTCTGCGAACTGGCCGAGCACGCCGGCCGGGTGTTGTCCCGGCAGCAGTTGCTGCAGCGGGTATGGGGGTACGACAGCGGCGACGAGCGTCTGGTGGACGTGCACGTCGGGCGCCTGCGCCAGAAGATCGAGGCGGAACCGGGTAATCCGCGACATCTGGTCACGCTCCGTGGCCTCGGCTACAAGCTGCAGCGATGAGACATCTCGGGCTCCGCGCGCGGGTGACGGCCGGGTTCGCGGTCGGCGCCGCGTTGCTGGCCTCCTCGATGGCGTTGATCTCCTATGACCTGACCCGGCGCAGCCTGCTCGACGAGCGGGAGCGCACGGCTGTACGGGCCGCCTACTTCGACGCCGGCGTCGTACGGATCGGGTTGAACACCGACGACCCCGACGTCGTCGAAGTGCTCCGCTCGTTGGACACCGGCAGCTCCCGGCGACCTCTGCTCCACCTCGACGGCTCCTGGTATGGGCGTACCGCCGAGACGGCGGCGACGAGCGTGCCGGTGGCCTTGCAGCAGCGGGTCCGGGCCGGACAGCCCGGGGTGCAGCGGGTCCAGCTGGCCGGGCAGGCGACCCTGTTGGTTGGGGTGCCACTGCCCGATGGCGCCAGCTACTACGAACTGACCTCCCTACGGGAGTTGGAGGAGACCTTCCAGGTTCTCGCGTTGGCGTTGACCGCCGTGGCGATCATGGTGGCCGGCGCCGGCGCCGCCTTCGGCTGGTACGCGACCCGGCACAGTCTGCGCCCGCTGACCGCCGTCGCGGACGCCGCCGAGCGGATCTCCGCCGGAGACTTCACGACCCGGCTGGCCCCGGCCACGGACCCGGATCTGACCCGCCTGTCGACCTCCTTCAACGACATGGTTGACCAGCTGGCCCGACGGAACGAACGGGACCGACGCTTCGCCGCCGACGTGAGCCACGAGCTGCGCTCGCCGTTGCAGACCCTCTACGCCGCCGCGAGCGTGCTGACCCGTCGGCGGGGACACCACGACGAACGGACCGCGACCGCGGCGGGGTTGGTAGCCGACGAGATCGGCCGGTTCCAGCAACTGGTCAACGATCTCCTGGAGCTGGCCCGTACCGACCAGCCCGCCCAGCGGGAGTCGGTGGACATCGTCGCGCTCGCCAGCGAGGTGTGCCAGAGCCGGGAGCTGCCGGAGAACCTGGTGCAACCCGAGTCCGGTATGCCCACGGAGTGGCGGGTGGACCGGCGGCGCACCGAGCAACTGCTGGTCAACCTGCTCGAGAACGCGGTCCGCTACGGCGGGGGCCCGGTCGCGGTCCGGCTGTCAGCGGTCGGCGCCACGGGCATCGTCGAGGTGGACGACGCCGGTCCGGGCGTACCGGCGGCCGATCGTGGTGTCATCTTTGACCGCTTTGTTCGCAGTCGCGCCGCGCGCGCCCGCGGGGGTACTGACGGCACCGGGCTCGGCTTGGCGATCGTCGCGCAGCACGCGACCGCGCACGGCGGGCACGCCACGGTCGCCGACCGGCCCGGGGGCGGGGCGCGGTTCCGGGTGGAACTACCGGGGAGCGTGGAGTGAAGGCCCGTCTGGCGGTGGCCATGCTGCTCGTGCTGCTGACAGGTTGCGGTGTGCCCACCGACGACCAGCCGCGGGCGGTAGAGGCGCCGTACGGGCCGTTCCCGACCCCGAGTACGGCGGTCTCCGACCCGGCCGGGCGGTTCACCGAAGCGCTCTACTTCGTCCGCGATGACCGCCTCGTTCTGGTCCGCCGTCGCCTCGACGTCCTGCCCACGGTCAACCAACACCTGGAGCACCTGCTGGCCGGGCCGAACGAGGCCGAGCGGGCCGAAGGGCTGGCCACCGCGCTCTTCGGCGCGGTCACCGTGGCCGGCATCCGCCTCACCGGGACGCGGGCCGAGGTGGACGTACCGTCGGTGGCGGAGGGCGCTGGCCGGAGCGACGAGGTCTTCGCCTTCGGCCAGATCGTCTGCACCCTCACCGCCCGCCCCGAGGTTGACTCGGTGTCCTTCCTACGTGACGGTGCGCCGCTGGGCGTCCCTCGGGCGGACGGGTCGCTGTCGCAGGGGCCACTCACCGCCGCCGACTACGTCGAGCTGTCCGGGGCGGACTGAGCCGTAGCGGTCGAGCTGTCTGGGCTCCGGCGCAGCGGTGGTGGTCAGCCGGCCTGGCGCCGGCGCAGCGGTGGTGGTCCGCCGGCCTGGTGCCGGCGCAGCGGTGGTGGTCACCTGGCGACCGCTACCGTCTCGCCAGGGAGGGTCGGCTGGTCGGGGTGCGCCGGGGCTGCGCCGGGCAGTTCCGAGGCCTCGCCGCGGTGCCCGTTGTCACCGCCGGCGCCCTCGTCCGGTAGCTGTGCCGGCTGGCCGCTGGCCGGGTGATCCTGGCCGGGCGCGGGCGCGGGCGCATCGCCACCGGCGGGGACGTTGCGGGCGACCACCTGCGGGTACTCCGCGGTCGCGGCACCGCCGGTAGCGGCTGCCATGACCGCTGCCGCGGCCAGGTCGGCCACCCGCTTCGCCTCGCGCTTGACTCGCGACCTGACTTCCTTGGCGTGCTGGTCGGCGTAGTCGGCCGCGCGCCGGGCCTCCTCCAGCCGGTGCAGCTCGTCGGCGAGCTCCCGACGGGTGGTGCCGAGTCGCTGCTGCTGCTTGGCCAGCTCCTGGTCGATGGCGTTGCCGTCCTGGCGGACCTGAGCGAGCTGCTGCTGGCCGGCCTCCAGCTCGGACTGGAGCCGGCCGAGCCCCTCCCGACGGTCTCGGATGTCCTGCTGCACCGCGGCGAGCTGCTGCTGGTGGCTGGCGGCCTGCTCGTCGATTCGCTGGCGTACCTTCGCGGCGTACTCCTGGGCCTCGGCGATGAGCGCGGCGATCTCCTGCTCGGCGGCGGTACGTTGGGTCGCGAGCTCCCCCTCGGCCGTGGTCCGCTGCTCGGTTATCTCCTGTTCGACAGCGGTACGCCGGTCGGTCAGCTCCCGCTCCACAGTGGATTGCCAGCGGGCCAGCTCCTCCTGGGTTCGGGTCCGGGCCGCCTGCACCTCCTGCTGGATCTGGGTGCGGGCGGAGCTGAGGAACGCCTCGGCCTCGGCCCGGGCCTGCTCGATCCGCTGGGCGCTCTGCTCGTCGACCTGGATCGCCTCCTGCCGGGCCCGCTCGTGGGCGGCCTCGCCCGCCTCCCGCAGCTGGTCGGCGGCGGCGCGGATCTCGGCCAACTCGGCCTGGGCGGCGGTCCGCCGCTCCTCGTCCGCCTGCTCCTGGTCGGTCCGTCGGGTAGCCAACTCCTCCTCGAAGTCGCGCATGGTTCTGGCGGCGTGTTCCTGGGCCTCGGTGAGCGTCCGCTCCGCCTCCGCCGTGAGCTCGGCGGCCTGCTGTCCGGCCGCCTCGCCGATCATGCCGGCCTGCCGTTCGGCCAGCACCAGGATCTCCTCGACTATCGGTCCCAGATCGCGGAACGCGGCACGGTCGACCCGGGCTGGCCGCTCGCGTAGCTCGGTGACCTCCGCCTCCAGGGCGGCGAGCTGGGCCGTCAGTGCCTCGGCTCGGGCGTGTGCCTGGTTGCGGTCGGTCACGGTCTGGAGCAGCTCGCCGTCGAGCTGGTCAAGGTGCCGTTCCACCTGCCGTTTGTCGAAGCCTCGCATGGTGACGTCGAAAGCCGGCCGCGACACCTTGTGGTCGCTGACCGCGAACGACTCGTCGCCGTGGGACATGGCTGCATCCTCCGTACGATCGCTAGCGCCACGCCGGGGCGGGGACCACCCCACGGGCAACGGTGTGGCGACACGCTACCGCCGTCGTGATGTGGGCTGAAGACCTGCCCCGCCCTTGGGAGCCGTGGTGGCGAGCTGTCGGCCGGTCGAGTCGTTCGACTGCGTCGATCTCCACTTGACAGCGGTCAAGGTAAGGCTAACCTAACTGGGTCGAGTGCGGCGCGGGACCGGTTCCCACGTCCGACCCCGGAAGGCATCATGACCCAGACCCTGCCCGTTGCGCCCTGGCGGCTGTTCACCGTCGAGGTTCGCGCCGTACGTCGGCTCAGCCCGTCGTTCGTGCGGGTTACCTTCACCGGCCCGGACCTGGACCGGTTCGCCGACAACGGCTACGACCAGCGCGTCAAGCTGGCATTCCCGCTGCCGGGCCAACGGGAAGCCAGGTTGCCGGAGGGTCCGGACTGGTACGCCCGCTGGCGGGTACTGCCGGAGCACCAGCGCAATCCGATCCGCACCTACACCGTCCGCGCCGCGCGTCCCGAGCTCGCCGAGGTCGATGTTGACCTCGTTCTGCACGGTGACGGTGGGCCGGCGACCCGCTGGGCGCGTCGAGCGCAGCCCGGAGACCAGATCGTGATCGTCGGCCCGGATGCCGGTCACGACGGCGAACACGGCGGCGAACACGGCGGTGTCGAGTTCCGCCCACCGGCCGCCGCGAAGCTCCTGCTCGCCGGCGACGAGACGGCGGTGCCGGCGATCTGTTCCATCCTGGAGCGTCTCCCCGTCACCGCCCGTGGTCGGGTGCTGCTGGAAGTGCCGGAGGTCGGCGACGCGCAGCCGGTGGCGGCGCCACCCGGGGTGGCGGTGCAGTGGCTGGCCCGAGGCGGACACCCACCCGGCAGCCGGCTGGTCTCGGCCGTGTCGGCCGCGGCGGCGGAGTTGATGTCCGGTCCGTCGGTCGGGGTGCCGGTCACCGAGCTCAACCTGGACGTGGAGCTTCTCTGGGAGGTGCCCATCTCGGTTCTCCCGACGCCGCTGTACGCCTGGCTGGCGGGCGAGGCGGGCGTCATCCGTACCCTTCGTCGTCACCTCGTCACCGAACGCGGCCTGGATCGTCGGGCAGTGGCCTTCATGGGCTATTGGCGCCTCGGTCGCGCCGACCCGGTCTGACCGTCGGGGCGGGGGTGGGGCACGGTCGGCACGGGGCAAGGAGCTCGGGCCAGATCGAATGCGACCGGGCCGTCGTCCTGTCGGGTCACCGACGACACCCATCGCCATGAAAGAATTGAGCGATGCACAGCCTCGCTCAACCACTCGACGGCATGAACGCGCTGGTTATCGGTGGCGGAGGCAGAGGAATCGGACGGGCGATCTCGCGGGCGTTCGCCTCGGCCGGCGCTGCCGTCGCCGTCGCTGACATCGACGAAGGGCGCTCGCGGGATGTCGTCGAGGAGTTGATCGGATCAGGCGCCCACGCCCTTCCCCTCGTCGGCGACGTACGGTCTCAATCGACTGTGGACGAGTTTGTTGCCGCCACCATTGCCGAGTTTGGGCGGCTTGACACGCTCGTAACTGTCGTGGGCGGGCAGGTCGCGTTCGTGCCCGCGGTGCGGCTGCACGAGATGAGCGACGACGACTGGGATCTCGCGTACGAAATGAACCTTGGCTATGCCGTCCGTGCGGTCCGCGCCGCGATCCGTGCCTTCCTGGCCCAGGGGCAGGGCGGTTCCATCGTCAGTGTCGGTTCGGTCGCTGGGGTAATGGCCGCACCCAGGCAGGCCGGCTATGGTGCCGCCAAGGCCGGCCTCGTGAGTCTCGCCAGGACTGTCGCTGCCGAGTACTCCGCCGACGGTATCCGCATGAATGTCGTGTCCTGCGGTGCCATCGCGACGGCGGTGGCAAATTCCACGCAGCCTGCCGGCGAGGTGCCCGAGATCCCGCTGCGCCGACTTGGCGCTCCGGACGATGCTGCTGCAACCGCCGTTTACCTGGCCTCACCGCTTTCGTCCTACGTGACCGGGCAAAGCGTTGCCGTCGACGGGGGCGTGACGGTCCGAGGCCCGTTCGCCGCCTGAGTCGCCCTTCGGCGCAATCGGGCTGCGCCAACTACAACCGGGCTGCGCCAACCTCCGTGGGGCTCGACCGCGGTTGGAGGAGGAATCGTCCTGGCCCCCCGCCCGACGGTCCAGCGTCGCTCGATGCCCCATCCTTCCGGTGCCCGGGCGTCCCGCTCCCGGCGGCCCGGTCAGCGGCCCCGGCGGCCCGTTCAGCGGCCCCGGCGGCCCGTTCAGCGGCCCGCGGCGGCGCGGTCCAGGAACATCAGCCGGGCCTGCTTGCCCGGCAGGTCGACCAGCGGCCCATCGACGAAGCCGGTACGGCGCAGTCGAGCGTGTGCCCGCTCGTTGCGGGCGTCTGGTTCAGCGACGATCCGCTGGTGGGTGGGGTCGGCGAAGACGAAGTCGACCAGGAGCCCGAAGAGGTGGCCGGTGAAACCCGGCTCGGGGCGGGCGGGGCGGGCCGGCGGGCCGATCAGAAAATGGATGCCGTGGTCGCCGGGCTGGACCGGGTACACCTCGCCGACCGGATCGGCGTCCGGCTGGTACGTCTGGAACAACGCCGCCGGAACCCCGTCGCGTAGCGCCAGCCAGGCATGGTGGGTGGGGAGTGAGTCCAGGTAGCGGTAGATCTCCGCCACCCGGTCGCGACCGGCGTCGCGCATCCCCCAGAACCGGGCCCGCTCCTGGCTGACCCAGCCGTGGATGAGGTCCAGGTCGCCCTCCGGATCCACCGGCCGCAGCTGCACCTCGCCGAAGCCCGCGATCACCCGTCCGAAGACCACCCGGTCACCCATTTCGCTCCTCAGTCAGCTTGTCCCAGTCGGTGACCACCGGTAGCAGCTCCCCGCGCTGCCAGGCGGCCAGCTGGTCGTCGTCGTGCGCCGAGCCCGGCACCCCATCAGCGCCGAGGGGCACCACCCAGCGGCTGTTCTCGCGCCGCGCGAGGTCCCAGGCGTACCGGGCGGCCGGCCCGCGCCGGCACAGGTCGGTTACCCCCGGCACGCTGGAGGTGGAGAGCACACAGTCGTGCTCGCCGCCGAGTTCCGGTCCGGCATCCACCTCCGGGTAGCCCGGCATCGGATTGTCCGCGAGCCCGGGCTCCGCCACCACGGTGACCGGCACCGCCCGCCAGGGCGCGAGCCGGTGCCGGGCGCCCCACCGGGCCGCCTCGCCGCCGATGGCCGGGTCGAGGTCGCTGCCCGCGACCTCCAGCAGTGCGGCCCGGACCAGAGCCGGCGCGTCCAGCCCGGGGAGCGCGTCGGGAGCGAGCAGCGCGCCCAGCGCCGTCCCCACCCGAGGGGCCAGCGCCAACCAGGGCGCGAAGACCTCCGGGTACGCCGGTGGGTCGGCGAGCGACGCCAGCGCCGGATGCGCGGTGATCCGCCGGACCAGGGCGGCCCGGACGGCGGCGAAGGCGCCCGCGTCGGCGCTGTCGGCGGCCATCCGTCGATCCCAGCTCAGCAGCCGGTCCCGCAGCGCGGCGGCCGGCGTCGGCAGCTCCGCCAGGCCCGCCAGGAGGGCGAGCAGCGGCCCGGCGGCGGCCGTGTACGTGTCGGTGTGCACGTCGGCCATTCGCTCCACCGTCCAACCGGCGGTCGCGTCGAGTAGCTCGCGGATGCGCCGGGCCCGGTGCGGGGGTGCGAACTCGACCCCCAGCGGAGCGGAGACAGCCCTCTCGTTGGCCATCACGGCGACCTCGGTGGCGGTGGCCCGGGGCATCGGGCACCAGCCGGACCAGGCGTAGCGGGGCTCCCACGCCGGCACGACCCGTAGGCCGTTGTCGGGTGGGCGGGTCGGCACCGCACCGGCGACCCGGTGCAGTAACCCACCGGCGGTGTCGGCAGCGAGCACCACGTTGACCGGCTCCACCCAGTGCTCCACGGCGGCGTCAACGTCGGCGACGGTGCATGCCCGCAGTAGCGCGGGCAACGCGGCGAAGCCCAGCTCGCCGGTGACCCGGGGCGGGTAGCGGAGGCTGATCGCCTCGGCCGACTCCGGGCCGCCGACGACCACCGGCCCCCGGTCGGTCTCCACCACCTCCACCTCGACCGGCTCGCCGCCGGCCACCGTGATCGTCTCTGCGTGGGTATGAGTCGGCTGCCAGCCGTCCGGCCCGTACGCCTCCACGCCGCCGCCCCGTCGACGTAGCCGCTCGGCGTACAGGTCCTGGTAGTCGGCCATCGCGTTGGTGATCGCCCAGGCGACCTCGCCGGTGTGCCCGAAGTGGGCGATGCCGGGGACTCCCGGCACTGCCAGGCCGACCACGTCGTACGCCGGGCAGGCGAGGCGGATCTGCTGGTAGATGCCCGGGTCCTCGATGTACCGGTGTGGGTCGCCGGCGAGTAGGGCGGCACCGGTGGCGGTACGTTCGCCGGCCAGCAGCCAGCCGTTACTGCCGGAGCTGACCGGCGCGTCCGCCTGGAAGAGCGCGACGGCGTCCGGGCCGAGTCGCCGGGCGACGTGCTCGCGCCAGAGCTTGCTGGGGAAGCCGGCGAAGAGGACGTGGTGGGCCAGCCAGATCGCCAGCGGGGTCCACGGCTCCCACCGACCGGCGTCGAGCCCCGCGGTGGCGAAGCGCGGGTCGCGGGCCGCCCCCGCGGCCAAGCCGGCGTTGACTCCGGCCACGTACCGGCCCACCCAGGAGGCGGTCGCCGGGTCGAGGCGGGCGTGGCAGCGCCGGGCGGTGTCGGCGAGGCGGGCCTGGCGGGCGAGCCGGTCCCACGGCACCGCCTCGGTGCCGAGGAACGCGGCGCTCGCCCCCAGCGATCGGTGCCGCTCCACCTCGATCTGCCAGGCCCGGTCGTACGCGGTGACCCGGCCCTGGGCGTTGGCCAGCTCGTCAGGGTCGGCGGCCCGCAGGTGCGGCACACCCCACCGGTCTCGGAAGAGTGTCACGTCGTGACTCCGATCGGGCTCCGGCGCCGGGCCGCCGGCACCACCAGCGGGGTGCCGGTCTCCGGATCGTCGATGACCCGGCAGGGGAGGCCGAAGACCTCCTCGACGAGCGCGGCGGTGACCACCGTCCGGGGCGGGCCCGTCGCCACCACCTGCCCGTCGCGCATCGCGATCAGGTGGGTGGCGTAGCGGGCGGCCTGGTTCAGGTCGTGGAGTACGGCGACCAGCGTACGGCCCTCCTCCTCGTGTAGCCGGGCGCAGAGGTCGAGGATCTCGATCTGGTGGGCGATATCCAGGTACGTGGTGGGTTCGTCGAGCAGCAGCAGGGGGGTCTGCTGGGCGAGGGCCATGGCGAGCCAGACCCGCTGTCGTTGCCCGCCGGAGAGTTCGGCTACCGGACGGTCGGCGAGGTCGGCGACGCCGGTGGCGGCCATCGACTCGGCGACCACCGCCTCGTCCTCGCGGGACCACTGCCGCAGCAGCCCCTGGTGTGGGTACCGCCCCCGGGAGACGAGTTCGGCCACCGCGATGCCGTCCGGGGCGATCGACGACTGGGGCAGCAGGCCGAGGGTCTTCGCGATCTCCCGGGCGGGGCGTCGGTGGATGTCCGCCCCGTCCAGCAGGACCGCACCGGCGCTCGGCCGGAGCAGCCGGGACAGGGCGCGTAGCAGGGTGGACTTGCCGCAGGCGTTCGGGCCGATGACGACGGTGAACGACTGGTCCGGAACGTCAACGGTCAACTCGCGGGAGATGGTCCGCCGTTCGTACGCCAGGGTCATCGCGCTACCGCGTAACCGGGACCGCATCTTCGGTGCTCCGTTCTCCGTCGGGGTCACAGCCGGCCCGCCCGGCGCTCGGCTGCCAGTAGCCAGATCAGGTATCCGCCGCCGATCACGCCGGTCACCACGCCCACCGGAAGTTGGTGGCCGGGTACGGCGCGCTGAGCGAGCTGGTCGGCAACGACCAGGAGTAGCGCCCCGAGCAGCGCGGAGGGCAGCAGGTTGGGCCCGGGTGCGCGGGTGAGTCGTCGGGCCAGGTGTGGCGCGGTGAGCGCCACGAAGTTGACCGGGCCGGCCGCTGCCGAGGCGAGGGAGACCAGCAGCACGGCCGCGCCGAGCAGGGCCAGCCGCAGGCGCTCGACCGGCACGCCGAGGGCGTTGGCGGAGTCATCGCCCATCTCCATAAGCCGCAGGGCGGGTCCGGCGCCGGCCAGCACCGCCGGCCCGAGTAGGGCGAGGGCGATCAGGACCGGCAGGGCGTGGATCCAGCCCCGGCCGTCGAGGCTGCCGGTGAGCCAGAGTACGGCCCGGGCGGCGTCCATCAGTGGGGCGCGGGTGAGCAGCCACCCGTTGATCCCGGTGAGGATCGCGGCGATCCCGATGCCGGCCAGCACGAGTCGGTAGCCGTGCACCCCGCGTCGCCAGGCGATCACGTAGACCAGGAGGCCGGTGGCGAATCCGCTGATGGCGGCGGCGCCGGAGAGCATCGTGCTGGTGCCGCCGACGACGATCACCACCAGCGCGCCGGTCGCCGCGCCCTGGGTGAAGCCGAGCAGGTCGGGACTGCCGAGGGGGTTGCGGACCAGGGTCTGGAAGATGGCGCCGGCCAGCGCCAGCGCGGCGCCGACCGCGATGGCGGTGGCGAGGCGGGGGAGCCGTAGCTCGTGGACGATGAACTCCTCGGCCGGGCTACCGTCGCCGGCCAGGGTGCGGAGCACGTCGGTGGCGCTCATCGGGTAGTCGCCGCTGCCCAGTGCCAGCACGCCCCCGGCGAGGGTGAGTAGCGCGCAGGTCAGGCCGACGGCAAGGGCGCGCGGGTGCAGGCGCAGCGAGACACCGCCAGGAGTACGCAAGACGATCATGGCCGCCCCACCCGCCCGCGAAGTACCAGCCAGAGGAAGAGCGGTCCCCCCAGCACGGCGGTGACCATGCCGACCTGGAGTTCGCCGGGGCGGCTGAGGATCCGGCCGAGCACGTCGGCACCGAGCAGGAGCACGGGTGCGAGCACGGCGCAGTACGGCAGCAGCCACCGCAGGTCCGGCCCGGTCAGTGCGCGTACCAGGTGCGGGACCAGCAGCCCGACGAAGACGATCGGTCCACAGGCGGCGGTGGCGGCGCCGCAGAGCAGGGTGACCGCCGCGATGACCGCGGCCCGGATCAACGCCGGCCGCGCGCCGAGCGCCCGTGCGGTGTCGTCGCCGAGGGCGAGGGCGTTCAGTGGGCGGGCCACGGCGAGGGCGAGCAGCAGCCCCGCCGCGATGAACGGCGCCACCGTGCCGACGAGGGCCAGTTCGGCGCTGGCCAGCGAGCCCACGGTCCAGAACCGCAACCGTTCCAGGGAGGCGGTGTCGAGCAGCATGATCGCGCTCACATACGAGTAGAGGGTGGCGTTGAGCGCGGCGCCGGCGAGGGCCAGCCGCGCGGGAGTGGCGCCGCGCCCGCCGCCCACGACGTAGCCGGCGGCGGTGACGACGGCAGCGCCGATCAGCGCGAACCAGACCTGTCCGTTCAGTCCCGCGACTCCGACGAGGGCCGTGCCGGTGGCTACCGCCGCCGAGGCGCCGGCGTTGATGCCGAGTAGCCCGGGGTCGGCCAGCGGGTTGCGGGTGAGCGCCTGCATGACCGCCCCGGCCACCCCGAGGGCGGCTCCGGCGAGCAGGCCGAGCAGCGTGCGGGGCAGTCGCATCTGGTGGACCACGGTGTACTCGTCCGCGCCGGGGTCGAGCAGGGCGGGCCAGACGTCGGCGAGGGGGAGGGCCTTCGCCCCGACGGCGATGCTGAGCACCGCGACGACGGCGAGCAGGAGCACGGCGGCGGCGAGGCCGCTGGCGCGGGTGACGGTGCGACCGCCTCGGATGGGGTGCGCCGAAACCGTTTGCGCAGCGGACGGCGGTGAATGAGTGACGGACAGGGTGGGCTCCGAGTTGGTGCGAAACGCGGGGGCAGGACTTGACAGCATCATCGGTTAGGTTAGCCTAACCTCGCTGTCCATGGTCACCCGCGACCCCGACCGAAAGATCTAACATGTCGCATCCCGCGTCCGCCCGTCGACTTTCCCGTCGCGGCCTACTTGCTGCCGCCGGTGGCGTCAGCCTGGCCGCTCTCCTCGCCGGCTGCGGCAGCGAGGACACCGACACCCCCGCCGCCGACACTGACTCCGGCCCCTGGTCGTTCACCGACGACCGAGGCGAGAAGCTCTCCGCCGACGCGCCTCCGACCCGCGTCGTCGCCTTCACCGGGGTGGCCGCGGCGCTGGTCGACTTCGGCGTCGACAAGCAGGTCGTCGGCGTGTTCGGCGAGACCACCCGCGCCGACGGCAGCAAGGACCCGCAGGCCGGGGAGCTGAACGTGGAGAGCGTGGAGATCCTCGGCAACACCTGGGGCGAGTTCAACCTGGAGAAGTACGCCGGCCTGCGGCCCGAACTGCTGGTCACCCACATGTATGACCCCGATGCGCTCTGGTACGTGCCGGACGAGAGCAAGGACAAGATCGTATCCCTCGCCCAGGTCGCGGCGATCACCACTGCCCGGGTGCCCATGACCCAGCCCATCGAACGGTACGCGCAGCTCGCCGAGTCCCTCGGCGCGGACCTGTCCGCGGCGGCGGTCACCAAGGCGAAGGCCCGCTTCGACGCCGCCGCGGAGTCGGTCCGCGAAGCCGTCAAGGCCAACCCGGGTATCAAGGTGATGGCCTGCTCCGGCAGCCCCGACCTGTTCTACGTCTCCAACCCGCAGGTCAGCACCGACCTGATGTACTTCGCCGAGCTCGGCGTTGACCTCGTGGTGCCCACCAAGCTGGAGGCGGGCGACTACTTCGAAGCGCTCAGCTGGGAAAACGCCGGCAAGTTCCCGGCCGACCTGCTGCTGCTCGACAACCGCGGCACCGCGCTGCAGGCCGACGACCTCGCCACCAAGCCGACCTGGGCGCAGCTGCCGGCCGTGGCGGCCAACCAGGTCACCGCCTGGGACTCCGTGCCCCGATTCTCGTACGCCGGCGCCGCTCCGTTGCTGGAGAACCTGGCCACCGCGATCAAGGGTGCGAAGAAGGTCAGCTGACCGTCGTGTCCCGGCCGGCGACGCCGGCCGGGACTGCCCGAACCTACTCCCGCAACCGCCGTCAGCGCACGGCGGACGATGGCGGCTGCCCTAATCCGGGCGCCATGAACATGAGGATCACCCATGAACCCGTCCGCAGGCCGCGTTGACGCCGTACCACTCGACCCGGGGCCCGCCTCGGCCCAACCCGACCCGGAGTCCGCAGCACCGGGGGCCCTCGAGGCCGCCCAGGCGTACCTGCTCGGCAATGGCTCGGTCGACCACTATCGACAGGCGCTCGCCGACGGGGTGGAGCGGGTGGCCCATCGGGTCGCGACGGTCGAGAGACCCTTCACCGGGATAACCCCGGACGAGCTGGCCCCGCTCGTCGGCGGCATCGAGCTCAACCGGCCGCTCGGCGACCACACCACCGCCCTGGACGAGTTGGACGAGCTGTGGCTGCGCGACGCGGTCTGGTTCCACCACCCCCGCTCCCTGGCCCACCTCAACTGTCCGGTGGCGATCCCCGCGCTGCTCGGCGAGGCGATGCTCACCGCGGTCAATCCGTCGCTGGACACCTGGGACCAGAGCGCCGGCGCCACCCTGATCGAACGCCGGTTGATCGAGTGGACGGCCGCCCGGATCGGCCTCGGAGCGGCCGCCGACGGGATCTTCACCAGTGGGGGAACCCAGTCCAACCTGCATGCCCTGCTGCTCGCCCGGGAGGAGGCCGTCGCGCACGCCGCGGATGCCGACGCCCGGGCCGCGCTCCTGCCCCGGCTGCGGATCCTCACCTCCGCCGCCGGGCACTTCAGCGTCCAGAAGGCCGCGAAGCTGCTCGGACTGGCGCCGGACGCGGTGATCACCATCGAGACCGACGCGGCCCGGCGGATGTGCCCACAGGCGCTGGACCGGGAACTGGAACGTTGTCAGCGGGCCGACCTGCCGGTGATGGCGGTGGTCGCCACCGCCGGTACCACCGACTTCGGCACCATTGACCCGCTGCCGGAGCTCGTCGGGCGCTGCGCCACCGCGGGCGTCTGGCTGCACGTCGACGCCGCGTACGGCTGCGGCCTGCTGGTCTCGCCGACCCGCCGGCACCTACTCGACGGCATCGAGCAGGCCGACTCGGTGACCGTCGACTACCACAAGTCCTTCTTCCAGCCGGTCAGCTCCAGCGCGCTGCTGGTCCGGGACCGCCAGGTGCTGCGGCACGCCACCTACCACGCCGACTACCTCAACCCGGCCCGGGCGGTCGCCGAGCGCATCCCGAACCAGGTGGACAAGAGTCTGCAGACCACCCGCCGGTTCGACGCGCTGAAGCTGTGGTTGACCCTGCGGGTGATGGGCCCGGACGCCATCGGCGCGCTCTTCGACGAGGTCTGCCGCCGCGCCGTCGACGCCTGGACCCTCGCCGACGCCGACCCCCGCTTCGAGGTGGTCGCCCGCTCACCGCTGAGCACCGTCGTCTTCCGCTGGTGCCCCGCCGGCACCCACGCCGAGCTGGCCGACGAGGCCAACCGGCACGCCCGGGCCCAACTCGCCGCCTCCGGTGCCGCCATGGTGGCCGGCACCATGGTGGACGGCCGGGCGCACCTCAAGTTCACCCTGCTCAATCCCGCGACCACGAGCGCGGACGTGACCCTCGTGCTGGACCTGATCGCCGAACACGCCGGCCGGTATGCGCACGACCACGCCCCCGGGCGGAGCGGTCGCCCCGCCGACCTGTCCTGCTCGGTCGCCTGACCACATCATCTTTGCAACACCGCGTCTGGAGAAGCACATGACCACCCACGACTTCATCGCGATCGGACTCGGCCCGTACAACCTGGGCCTGGCCTGCCTGACCGAGCCGATCTCCGAGCTGGACGGGCTCTTCCTGGAGGCCCGGGCCGATGTCTCCTGGCACCCCGGGATGCTGCTGGAGTCCACCCGACTGCAGACGCCGTTCCTCGCCGACCTGGTGACCTTCGCCGACCCCACCTCACCGTTCTCCTTCGTGAATTTTCTGAAGGAGACCGGCCGGCTCTACCCCTTCTACATCCGGGAGAGCTTCTTCCCACTGCGGGCGGAGTACGACGCGTACTGCCGGTGGGCGGCGGACCGGTTGTCGAACCTGCGCTTCGGGCACACCGTCACCACGGTGTCCTACGACGAGGCCCACGGCGAGTACGTGGTGCACGCGGAGACCGCCGACGGTCCGGTCACCCACCGGGCCCGGCGCCTGGTGCTCGGTACCGGCACCTCGCCGGAGGTGCCCGCCGTCTGCCAGGGCCTGGGTGGGGACGCGTTCCACAACGCCCGCTACGTCGAGCACCGCGACGCGCTACGGAGCAAGCGGAGCATCACCATCGTCGGTAGTGGGCAGAGTGCCGCCGAGATCTACCACGAACTGCTCACCGACATCGACAGCTACGGCTATCAGCTCAACTGGGTGACGCGGTCGCCCCGCTTCTTCCCGCTCGAGTACACGAAGCTGACGCTGGAGATGACGTCACCGGACTACGTGGACTACTTCCACGCGCTGCCGGAGGAGACCCGCTACCAGCTGGAATCCGAGCAGGTCGGGCTGCTCAAGGGGATCAACTCCGACCTCATCAACAGCATCTTCGACCTGCTGTACGCGCGCAGCGTCGACGGCCCGGTCCGTACCCGGCTGATCACCAACACCGAGCTGGTCAGCGCCGCCCACGACGCCGGTACGTACACGTTGGGTCTGCGCCACCACGAGCAGGGTCGGGACTTTACCCTCGACACCGAGGGCCTGGTGCTGGCCACCGGCTACCGGTTCCAGGTGCCGGCGTTCGTGGACGGGATCCGGGACCGGCTCCGCTGGGACAGCCACGGCCGGTTCGACATCGCCCGTAACTACAGCGTCGACCACACCGGACGGGAGGTCTTCCTGCAGAACGGCGGCACCCACACCCACAGCGTCACCTCCCCCGACCTGGGCATGGGACCGTACCGGAACTCGTACCTCATCCGGGAGCTGCTCGGCCGGGAGTACTACCCGGTGGAGAAGAGCGTCACCTTCCAGGAGTTCGGGGCCCCGGCGGCGGTGGACGCGTGACCGTGCACACCCGCCGAGACCCGCTGCTGGGCGAGTTCACGCTGCGCGCTCTCGACCCGGACCGGGACGCCCCGCTGCTGCACCGTTGGGTGACGCATCCGAAGGCGGCCTTCTGGCTGATGCAGGACGCCGACGTGGCGCAGGTCGCCGCCGAGTACCGGCGCATCGCCGACCACCGGCACCACGATGCGTACCTCGGGTGGCACGAGGGGGCGCCGGTGTTCCTCGCCGAACGCTACGACCCGGCCCACGTGGAGCTCGTGGGCCGGTACGACGCGCACCCCGGCGATGTCGGCATGCACTTCCTCTGTGCTCCCACCGAGGCGCCCGTGCCCGGGTTCACCCATGCCGTCCTCACGACGGTGCTGGACTGGCTCTTCGCCGACCCCGCCACCCAGCGGGTCGTGGTCGAGCCGGACATCCGCAACACCGCCGTGCACGCCCGGAACGCCGCCGTGGGCTTCCAGGTCGTCGGCCCGGTGGAGCTACCGGCGAAGACCGCCCTCCTGAGCATCTGCACCCGTACGGCCTTCCGCGCCGCCACCGAAGGAGCGCCCGCATGACCCCCGGCGACGCCGTCACGCACCTCACCCCGGCGCGCTGGGAGCAGGCCAACCGGCTGCTGGTGCGCAAGGCCCTCGCCGAGTTCGCCCACGAACGGCTGCTCACCCCGGAGCCGATGCCGGCCGAACCGGGTCGCTACCGCGTCCGCAGCGACGACGGCACGGTCGAGTATCGTTTCGCCGCCCGGCTACTCGCCCTGGACCACTGGCAGATCGACCCGGACCGCATCACCCGGCACGGGGAGTCCGGGCCGCTGCCCGTTGATGCCGGCGACTTCTTCCTGGAACTGCGCGACACACTCGGTCTCTCCGACCGCGTCCTGCCGGTCTACCTGGAGGAGATCACCGCCACCCTCGCCGGGACCGCGTACAAGCTCGCCCGAGGTGGGCCGGCGGCGGAGAAGCTGGTCAACGCCGACTTCCAGACCGTGGAGTCGGCGATGACCGAGGGGCACCCCTGCTTCGTGGCCAACAACGGCCGGCTCGGGTTCAGCTCCGACGAGTACCACCGGTACGCGCCGGAGGCCGCCGCGCCGGTGCGGCTGATCTGGCTCGCCGCGCACCGGGACCACTCGACCTTCAGCTGCTCGGCCGAGCTGGACTACGACACCCTGATCCGTGGCGAGTTGGATGACCAGACCCGGGCCCGGTTCGCCGCCACCCTGGCCCGGCTCGGCCTGGACCTCGCCGACCATCACCTGATCCCGGTGCATCCCTGGCAGTGGCAGCACAAGCTCTCGGTGACCTTCGCCGGGGAGGTGGCCCGCCGGCACCTGGTCTACCTCGGTGCGGGGCCGGACGAGTACCGGGCCCAGCAGTCCATCCGGACCTTCTTCAACCTCACCGAACCCAGCCGGCACTATGTGAAGACCGCGCTGTCCGTGCTGAACATGGGCTTCATGCGGGGCCTGTCGGCCGCCTACATGGCGGCCACCCCGGCCATCAACGACTGGCTCGGCGACCTGATCGACGGCGACGAGGTGTTCCGCGGCACCGGGTTGACCATCCTGCGCGAGCGGGCCGCCGTCGGCTACCGGCATCGGCAGTACGAGGCGGCGACGGATCGCTACTCCCCGTACCGGAAGATGCTGGCGGCGCTGTGGCGGGAGAGCCCGGTGCAGGGGTTGGCGCCGGGCCGGCGCCTGGCCACCATGGCCTCGCTTCTACATGTGGACCCGGACGGCCGGTCCCACACCGCCGCGCTGGTCGCCGCCTCGGGGCTGACCCCGGCGGCCTGGCTCCGCCGCTACCTCGACGCCTACCTGGTGCCGTTGCTGCACGCCTTCTACGCGTACGACCTCGCGTTCATGCCGCACGGCGAGAACGTCATCCTGGTCCTGCACGAGGGCGCGGTCGAGCGGGTGATCTTCAAGGACATCGCCGAGGAGATCGTGGTGATGAGCGCCGATGCGCCGCTACCCCCGGCGGTGGAGCGGATCCGAGCCGACGTACCGGAAGAGCTGCGACTGCTGTCGATCTTCACCGACGTCGTTGACTGCTTCCTGCGGCACCTCAACGCCGTGCTGGTCGAGGCGGGGGTCTGCCCGGAGGAGACCTTCTGGCGGACGGTCGCCGAATCCGCCGCGGGATACCTGGACCGGGTGCCGCACCTGGCCGAGCGGGCCCGCCGGTACGACCTCTTCGCGCCCGAGTTCGCGCTCTCCTGCCTCAACCGACTCCAGCTGCGGGACAACCAGCAGATGGTTGACCTGGCCGATCCGGCGGGGGCGTTGCAACTCGTGGGGACGCTGGCCAATCCGCTCGCCCCGTACCGCCCCGGGACCTGACGGCCCCGAACCCGAGACGGACCGCGTCGCCGCGCCCGCTACCCCGCCGGGTAGGCGTGCGTCTCCGTCACCCCGACCGCGGCCCACACCCGTTGACCCGGAACCAGGCGCAGGGTCGCCGCGGAGGCGGGCGGCACGTCGGCTGCTACTCGGACCGGCCCGTCCAACTGCACCCGCAGGTTGTCACCGTGGCGTTGCAACCCGGCGACCGTGGCCGGCCAGGTGTTGGGTGGGCTACCGGCGGGCTGGTCGTCGTGCAGCGCCACCGCCGAGGGGCGGAACGCGACGAAGGCGTCGCCGTCGAGGCGCTCCGGGACGGTGAGCAGGAGGTCGTCGGCGACCCGGATGTGGTTGTTCTCGGCCTGGCCCCGGTGCAGGTTCAGCCCGACCAGCTGGGCGACGTAGTCGGTACGGGGCCGGGCGGTGACGGCGGCCGCATCACCCTCCTGGACCACCCGGCCCTCCTCCACGATCACCAGCCGGTCGGCCAGCACCAGCGCGTCGAGCGGGTCGTGCGTGACCAGCACGGTGGCGCCGGGGTGGGCGGCCAGGTGCCGGTGCAGCTCGGCGCGGGTGTCCAGGCGGGTACGGGCGTCCAGGGCGGCCAGCGGCTCGTCGAGCAGCAGCACGGCCGGCCGTACCGCGAGCGCCCGGGCCAGCGCCACCCGCTGCGCCTGCCCGCCGGAGAGCTGCCCGGGGCGCCGGCGGGCGTGCTCGACCAGCCCCACCCGGGCCAGCCAGTCGCTGGCGCTGCGCCGGGCGGCCCGCCGGTTGGCGCCGTGCCGGCGCGGGCCGAAGGCCACGTTGTCGAGCGCGTTCAGGTGCGGGAAGAGCAGATAGTCCTGGAAGACCACGCCGACCGAGCGGCGCTCGGCGGGGACGAACGTGCGCCGGTCCGGCCGGTCTAGGTCGCTGCCCGCCACCGTGAGGTGGCCGGCGGTCAGGGGCTGCAGGCCGGCCAGCGCCCGTAGGGCGGTCGTCTTGCCGGCGCCGTTCGGACCCAGCAGCGCCACCACCTCACCGGCGGCGACCCGCAGCGGTACGTCCAGCCGGAAGTCGCCCCGCTCCACCGCGAGGCGCGCGTCCAGGAGGTGCCCGGTCACGGTGTGCTGATCCACCGGTCGCGCAGCCCTGCCAGGATCACGACCGAGACGACGAGCAGGATCAGGCTGAGTACGATCGCGGCCTCGACATCGGTCTCCAGCGCCAGGTAGACCGCGAGCGGCATGGTCTGGGTCCGGCCCGGGTAGTTGCCGGCGAAGGTGATCGTGGCACCGAACTCGCCCAGCGCGCGGGCCCAGCACAGCACCGCGCCGGCGGCCAGGCCCGGGCCGACCAGTGGCACGGTGACGTGCGTGAACGCGGTCCACCGGCCGGCGCCGAGGGTGGCCGCGGCCTCCTCGTATCGGCGGTCGGCGCCCCGTAGCGCCCCCTCCACGGCGATGACCAGGAACGGCATCGCCACGAACGCCTCGGCGAACACCACACCGGTGGTGGTGAACGGCAGCGTGAACCCGAAGGTCTGGTCGAGCCATCCACCGATCAGCCCGCGCCGACCGAAGACCAGCAGCAGGGCCACCCCGCCCACCACCGGCGGGAGCACCAGGGGCACGGTGACCAGGGCGCGCACCAGCCGCCGGCCGGGGAAATCCACCCGGGCGAGTAGCCATGCCAGCGGTACCCCGAGCAGCAGGCAGAGCAGGGTCGCCAGGGTGGCGGTGAGCAGCGACAGCCGCAGCGCGGCGAGCACCCCGGGCTCGGCGAGCCGCTGCGGCAGGGTGCTCCACGGGGTGCGGGCCAGCAGACCGATCAGCGGCAAAGTCAGGAAGGCCAGACCGAACAGCGCCGGCAGCAGCAACGCGACTGGGACGCCACTGCCTCGCCGCCGGGCGCCGCGCGGCCGGCGGGCGCCCGTGGACTGACGGACCGGATGCTCGGTGAGCGTCACGGCGCCTGGAACCCGGCCTCGGTGAGCACCGCCCGCGACCGGGCGGAGCGGACGTGGGCCACGAAGGCGTGGGCCGCGGCCGGGTTCGGCGCGTCGGCCAACACGGCGATCGGGTAGTCGTTGACGGCCTGGGCGGACTCGGGGAACTCCACCGCCGCCACCTCCGGCGCGGCGGCGCGGGCGTCGGTGCGGTAGACGAGGGCGGCGTCCACCTCGCCCAGCCGTACCTTCGCCAGGGCCCCCCGCACGTCCGCCTCCAGGGTGACCGGGGTCAGCGCGACGCCGGCGGCGTCGAGCGCCCGGTGGGCCGCCGATCCACACGGCACCTGCTCGGCGCAGAGCGCCACCTTCAGCCCGGGCCGGGTCAGGTCACCCGGGCTCCGTATCCCCTCGGGGTTGCCGGCGGCGACCGCGATGACGAGCTGGTTGCGGACGAAGACGGCCGGTGTGCCGTCCGTGCCGTCGGCGGTGGTGACGGTGGCCAGGTGCTGCGGGGCGGCGGAGGCGAAGACATCCGCCGGGGCGCCTGCGGTGATCTGGGTGGCGAGGGCGGAGCTGCCGGCGAAGTTGAACACGACGGTGCTGCCGGGGTGGGCTGCCTCGAAGTCGCGCCCGATCCGGTCGAACGTCGCGGTGAGCGACGCGGCGGCGAAGACGGTCACCGTGCCGGTCACGCCACCGCCGACGGCTTCACCACCCGGGGTGCCGCAGCCGGCCAGGATCAGCGTGACGGCGCCGGCCAGGACCGAGGTACGCGGCCTCACGGCGCCGGCCTTCCCCGGGTGCCGGCCGGCGGCGTAGCCCGCTCGACCAGTACGTTCGTCGACTTGATTACGGCGACGGCCAGCGAGCCGACCCGCAGGTCCAACTCGTCGACGGCCTCCCGGCTCATCAGGGAGACGATGCGGAACGGGCCGGCCTGGATGTCGACCTGGGCCATCACGGTGTCCCGGACCACGCCGACGACGATGCCGCGTAGTCGGTTGCGGGCCGACGAGGCGTCGGACCGCTCGTCGCGCTCGGCTGCCTGCGCGCGGGCGAACGCCGCCAGATCCACCCCATCCACGGCGCGGTGTCCGTGCTCGTCGCGTTCTGCCCGAATGCGCCCGGCGTCGATCCAACGACGGACGGTGTCGGCGCTCACCCCGAGCAGCTCGGCCGCCTCCCCGATCCGGAACCTCGTCACCCGGTCACCTTAGCGCCTGCATCCGAGAGGTGTTTCCCCGCTCATCTCCGGCGGTTGCAAGGTGCTGGAGTCGTATTTCCTCGCAACCGCGAGGTCCGGATGCCGGCAACCGCGAGGTCCGGCCGGGTCGGGCACCGGTGTGCCGACCTGACCCGGCGGTCAGCCGACGCGTCGGCGGCGGGATCGACGGGGGCGGCCGGTGCCGCGGTGTACGCCGCGGGCTGGTCCGACCCGACCGCGCATAATGTGGGTACGCCGGAGCTGCCCCGGCGGTCAGCACACGTGAGATGGTGGGGAGTACGGTGCCGCAGACGATTCCGAACGCAACCCGGAACACCCGGCAGCGAGCCGAGGTGCTCGCGCTGCTCGGGGAGGTCGACGGGTTCCACACGGCGCAGCAACTGCACCGGATGCTCTGCGACCGCGACGCCCGGGTGGGCCTGACCACCGTCTACCGGACCCTGCAGCTTCTGGTGGACGCCGGTGAGATCGACTCCACCCGGCTGCCCGGCGGCGAACAGCTATTCCGCCAGTGCAGCCAGAGTCGTCACCACCACCACCTGGTCTGCCGGTCCTGCGGACGGACCGTGGAGGTGGCCGGCCCGGCAGTCGAACGCTGGGCCGACCAGGTGGCGGCCGAGCACGGCTTCACCGAGGTCGGGCACACCCTGGAGATCTTCGGCAACTGCGCCGGCTGCGCCGCGTCCTGACCTCCGCCGGCTGCGCCGCATCCGGACCTGCCGGTTGTCACCAGCCGGGGTGTTTCCCGCCCCGTCGCGCGGGAAATCAGCACCACGGCACCCCGGCAACGCGGCGTCGCGCGCCGCCCGACGAACGGACGCCGATCGCCATGACGTACCGTCCGGCCACCGACCGTCCCGACCTGGACACCCTCACCCTCGGGGTGGAAGAGGAGTTTCTGCTGCTGGACTCCGACACGGGGGAGAGCATGCCGGTCGCCGCCCGGGTACTCGACGGGTTGTCCGGCACCGCCTACGAGCAGAGCCGGCAGGAGTTTCGACACAGCATGGTCGAGATGGTGACGCCGGTCGTATCCGACCTGACGGAGCTGCGGCGGCACCTGGTGGCGCTGCGCACCGCCGCCATTGACGCGGCCGAGACCGCCGGCGCCCGCCTCGTCGCGGTGGGAGCGACTCCGGTGAACGAGGCACACCGGACCGTACCGGACGAACCCCGCTACCACGCGATGTCCCAGCGGTTCGGACCGGTCGCGCACGACCCGGCGGTCTGCGGTTGCCACGTGCACGTCGGCCTGCCCGACCGGGAACTGGCGGTCCAGGTCTGCAATCACCTGCGCCCGTGGCTGCCGGTCGTGCAGGCCCTCACCGTCAACTCGCCGCTGCACGACGGCCAGGACACCGGGCACGCGAGCTGGCGGGGGATGCAGCTGGAGCGTTGGCCGAGCATCGGCCCCACCCCGTACTTCGACTCGGCCGCCGACTACGACGCCACGGTGGCGGACCTGATCAAGGCGGGGATCATGCTCGATGCCGGGATGGTCTACTGGTATGTCCGGCCCTCCGTCGTGTACCCCACGGTCGAGGTTCGGGTTGGCGACGTCTGTCCCACGGTTGACGACACGGTGCTGGTGGCCGCGTTGGTACGTGCCCTCGTCGCGACCCTCGCGGCGGAGGTCCGGGGCGGTGCCCGCGCGACCCGGACCCGAGGCTGCCTGGTCTCCGCCGCGCACTGGCGAGCCGCTCACGACGGGCTCGACGGTGACCTCGTCGACCTTCGTACCGGGCACGCCCGGCCGGCCTGGGACCTGGTGGACGAGATGTTCGCCCTCGTCACGCCCGCCCTGGAGCGACAGGGCGACCGGGGGTACGTGCTCGACCAGCTGACCCGGCTCCGGGACGAGGGCACCGGTGCGGCCCGGCAGCGTCGGATCCTGGAGCGGACCGGCTGCGATGTCCGCGCCGTGCTGGCCCACCTGGCCGCGCAGACCCGCCCCACCCCGGCCTGATCTCGATCGCGCACCAGGACTTCGCTGTCGACGACGGCCCGGCTGACCGACTACCACCATAACAACGTCGGTGGTTCTCAAACCTCCCGATCCGGCACGGGGCGCCAAAGCCGGCCATTGTCAGCCGGGTTAATGAGGCCCAAGCCGCAGGTCGTGTACATGGCTGCGGTCGGCTTACTCGGCTCGAGCAGGACTACCTACAGCCGTGCACCAAGACGACGCAGTCTTACCGCGTAATAGGCCAGCCGCGCGGTTACAGGCCGGGTCTTGCGGCGTTCGCGCGCCGCAGCCAGTCCTGTGCCAGCGCGCGTAGTGCGGCGGGCTGCTCGAAGGGCAGGTAGTGCCCGGTCTCGTCCAATACGGCGAACGTGCCGCGGGGGTAGTTTCGCATGGCATGGAACTGATCGGCGTAGCCGACGACTCCGTCTTGCCGTCCGGCGAGGACACTGACCGGCCCGGCGAACCGGCTCTCCGCCGCCTCGTCGGGCAGGGAGTAGGCCGGGCCGGTCTGCAGCTTCCGCCTGAACTCCTCATCGCCCGCGCCGCCGAGCCGCAGGGCCTCCATGACAGCGGCGGCAACGGCCGGAGTGCGGTTGCCAAGGGCACTCTCCAAGTGCTCGTGCCACTCAGTCGGCGTTCCGCTCAGCCAGCCCGTTGGCGCCGCAGCAGGCGGTGACCCGGGCAGGTCACGGTGCTTGCGCACCATCCGTACGCCGGGACAGACCAGCAGCAGCCCTCGCACCAGCTCGGGCCGCTGACGGGCGATCCCCGCAGCCAGATAGGCGCCGTAGGAGGCGCCCGCGAGCATGACCGGCGTGGTGGTGTGCCGTTCCAGCCACGAGCAAACAGTTTCCAGCACGCTCTGTGAGTCGGGTGGGCAGCTCACCGGGGAGTCCCCGTGCCCCGGCAGGTCCAGATGAGCCGTCCGGAGGCCGAATCCGGCGAAGGCGGGTTGAAACGCCGTCGCCATGGCCTGTCTGGTCATCCCGAACCAGGGCAGGCAGACGATGTGCGGCGAGGAGTCAGCGAGCGCCGGGTGAGGGCTGGCCTCGTCAACGTGAACCTCGGACACTATCGCTCTCGGACCGTCGTGAGTGTTCATGACGACAGTGCACATCCGCGGAACGGCTATGGGCAACCCGAACCGCCGTGGGTGCGATGCACTCCCCGCGAACGAGCCGGATCGCCCCCGCTCCGCCGGCGCCGCGCATCGAAAAGCGCGGTCCACCAGGGGTGGGATGTAACATTGCGTAAAGACTTGCACCAAGTCCGGAGCGGTCCCGAACACGCCGCGAGCATCACTACCCGTGACGCCGCATTCGCTGCCTCCGCAGCGCAGGCACGACCCGCCACGAACGTGACCCGCCCAGCCGTCGCCGAGGATATGACTTGATCATTGTGTTGACATGCGCTAGGGCCGCCGGCGGCTATCACGGTCCGTGTTTTTCGTCTCCGCTTTGGTTGCATAGCGTGACGCCTATGGGGAGTCGGGCCAGGACCCGACACCAGGTGACCGCCCGGCTGATCGTGCGCCGGACCCGCCGCAACGACCCGGCTCAGGCTCCTGGTCAGGAAGAACTCCTGCCGGCCTACCGATATCACGCGGTCTTCACCGACAGCCCGTTCACCCTCGTGCAGGCCGAAGCCCAGCACCGCCAACACGCGGTCATCGAGCAGATCAACGCGGATCTGATCGCCGGACCACTCGCGCACCTGCCGTCCGGCCGGTTCAACGCCAACGCCGCCTGGCTCACCTGCGCCGGCATCGCCTACAACCTGACCCGCGCTGCCGGGCACCTCGCCGCCGGAGCCTGGCCGGCCGCCCGGGCCGCCACCATCCGGGCCCGGATCATCAACGTCGCCGCCCGTCTCGCGCATCGGGCCCGTACCGTCCACCTGCACCTACCCGAGCACTGGCCCTGGCAGGCCGGGTTCGACAACCTGTTCACCGCCGTCCACACCGCACCCGGCTGACCACCACATACCGACCGGAACCAGGCGGCCCGACCACAGGCCACGAACCCCGCTGTCATCCCGAACGACCACGCCCGGAGCAAGCCGATCACGAAATCGGCGACTCCGTCCTGCCCGAAACCACTCGAAATCGAATCTATTCAACCGCGGCCATCACGAACCGCATCGGTGGATCGAGGCTCAGTAAGTCCGATGCGCTTGAATCGTTACCCGGGGCAGCCGGGTACAGCGCCGGAGCAGTTGTTCGGCCGATTCTTCACCACCACAGTGCCGGTGGCCGTGTTCAGCTCGACCGTGCCGCCCGCGTTGAAGATGCCGCCGCCGTCGGTAATGGCAATATTTTCAACGACCGCAGTGGCGAAAAGGGTTAGCGTACCGCCGCCGCCGTTATAGATTCCGCCGCCCAGGTTGGCCTGATTTCCGGTGACCTTCGTGCCCCGTAGCACCATCCCGGCAGAATTGAAGATAGCACCTCCCTGGTTGCTGCTGTTGTTGTTCTTAACAACGCTGTCCTCAATGACAACGGAGGAGTTTGCGTCTGTCCCAAGGCCGCCAGCAAGTCCTGAACTAGCCACGTTTCCGGCGAGGGTGACCGATTGGAGTGTCACCTGCGTGGAGACGTTAACAAAGATACCGCCAATCGATCCTGCAGCGACATTATTCGTCACTTCACTGTTCGCGATAAGGCTAGTCCCGCTGTTTATAAAATAGCCACCGATAGCACCCTGTACCCGATTGCCGGAAATACTACTGCCTTCTATCTGAGAAGTTCCCGAGCTCACGATACCGCCTCCAAGAGAGGCATTATTAAAATCTATGTGAGACTTGCTGATGCCGAGTACGCCGATGCTTGAAA
This sequence comes from Salinispora sp. H7-4, assembly GCF_013416675.1. Lineage (NCBI taxonomy): Bacteria > Bacillati > Actinomycetota > Actinomycetes > Micromonosporales > Micromonosporaceae > Salinispora > Salinispora sp. H7-4. Next base: position 73,863 of record NZ_JABZED010000004.1, on the reverse strand, counting down.
CACCGCCACCACTAGAGTTCGAGGTGTTGCGGTTGACTGTGGAATTGTTGAGTTGGGTGTTGCCGTTGTTTGCGATGCCGCCGCCACTACCGCCGGCAATATTGCGAGTGACGGTGCTGTGGTTGGTGGTCAACGCTCCGCCCACGTTCACGAAGATGCCAGCGCCGTCAGTGCCAGCGTTGGTGGTCTGCCCGCCGGTGATCGTCAACTTCTGGAGAGTAAGGTCACCGCCTGGGTCGACGGCGATGATACGGAACTGTTCGACGGCGGCGGCGCGTTCGATGATGGTGTGTTTGCTGCCGTTGAGCGTGATGGGGGCGGTAATCGCGGGCAGTCCATTGCCGTCGATGTTGGCGGTGAGGAGATAGGTGCAATTCTTGGCGAGATCGAGGACGGCACCGCCACGGGCATTGGCGAAAGTGATCGCGGCGATCAGGCTGTCCGCGTCGCAGGGAACCGGAACACCCTCCGGTTCTTTCTCCTTCTGCCCCTTCCGGTCGTCTGTTCCCTTGCCCCGGTCGTCGCGTTTACCGTGGTAGCCCTCGGTAGGGGGCTGGTCGCCGGTGGTGGTGAGGCTGCGTTCGTTGGCGTCAGCAGCCGAAGCGACGGAAGCGCCGACGGTGGTCAGGGCCAGGCAGGACACACCGGCCAGGCCGACAGCCCACCATCGTGACCCCACCCGGCGTCCACCTGGTCGGTCCGGTTCATGTTCGTGATGCTTCATCGCGGTGTCAGGGTCCTTTCCCGTGAACGACAAGGTACGAACCACCCGGGCAGACCGGGGGGGGCTCCTCGACTACCAGGCAGGCGATAGTAGCCACCACGAGCTAAACCGATACAAGCTCAATAGGTGCGCGAATACGAAGGGATTGATCGAACGAGACATCAAAGCCGTGCCGGGTGGGATCTCGGCTTCATCAGGTGTTGGGAGACATCGTCGTCCTGCCGTTCGTCGCAGTGGGGCAGGGCGGCACGCATTAGCCTGTAGGGGCTCAATACTCCATACCTGCGGTGGCCTGCGGCTTCTTGAGGATCTACGCGGCTCGCTCGTACTCGTTGATCAGCCCGCCGAGGATCGGTCTTCGCCGTACTCTGGTGGTGGTGCGGCCGTCCGTCCTACCGCTGGTGCGTCTGCAGCCACAGCTCCAGCAGCCCGAGCTGCCACAGTTTGTTGCTGCCGGCCGCGGCCTGCGTCGCCGCCGGATCGGCGAGCAGTTCGTCAACGTACCCGGGCTGGAACAGCCCCCGTTCCTGGGCGGCCGGTGCCCGCAGCGCGTCCAGCACCAGCTCCCGCACCCGCCCGGAGACGTTGCGCAGCGCCGGCACCGGAAAGTACCCCTTCGGCCGGTCGATCACCTCCGCCGGCAGCACCTCCCGAGCGATCTCCTTGAGTACGCCCTTGCCGCCCTGCGCCACCTTGTGCTCCGGTGGACAGGCCGCGGCGAGCGCGACCAGATCCTGGTCCAGGAAGGGGGTGCGGACCTCCAGCCCCCACGCCATGGACATGCTGTCCACCCGCTTGACCGGGTCGTCGGGGAGCATCCGGTGCGTATCCAGGCGCAGCACCGCGTCCAGCGCGGTCTCCGCACCGGGCGCGGCCAGTTCGGCGACGAGTAGCTCCCGGCTGGCATCCCGGTCGTGGGCGTACGCCGGACTGACAACCCGGGACAACTCGGCGTGGTCACGGTCGAAGAAGGAGGCGGCGAAGACCTCCGCCGCCCCGTCCCGGTGCGCCCTCGCGAGCGGCTGGTGGTAGCCGTACCCGGCGAACACCTCGTCGGCGCCCTGCCCCGACTGGGCCACTTTGACGTGCTTGGCCACCTGCTCGCTGAGCAGGTGGAAGGCCACCACGTCGTGGCTGCCCATCGGCTCGGTCATCGCGGCGATGGTGGCCTGTACCGCCGGTAGGAGGTCGTTGTCGGCGAGCCGGATCCGCCGGTGGTCGGTGCCGAATGCCCGGGCCACCTGGTCGGAGTAGTGAAACTCGTCGCCGACCTCGTCGCCCTGGCTGTCGAATCCGATGCTGAACGTTTGCAGGTGGTGTTGGCCCGCCTCGGCGAGCAGGGCCACGATGAGACTGGAGTCCAGTCCACCGGAGAGCAGCACCCCGACCGGGACGTCCGCCACCAGCCGCCGGCGAACCGCCGCGCGCAGGGCGTCCCCGACCGCTGCCTGCCAGTCCCGGGCATCCCGACCGGCGTGGGCGGGGTCGCGGGCGTACTCCGGCTGCCAGTAGACGTGTTCGCGGCTGCGCCCGTCCGCCTCGACCACCCGCAGCGTCGCCGGGGGCAGTTTCCGGACGCCGCGCAGTACGGTCCGCGGCGCCGGCACGATCGAGTGCCAGGAGAGGTAGTGGTGCAGGGCAACCGGGTCGATGTCGGTGTCCACCTCGCCGGCGTGCAGTAGCGCGGGCAGGGTTGAGGCGAAGCGCAGGCGACCGGGGGACTCCGCCAGGTAGAGCGGCTTGATGCCGAGCCGGTCGCGGGCCAGCAGCAGCCGCTGGCGGGTCCGGTCGAACAGCCCGATCGCGAACATGCCGACCAGGTGGTCGACGAAGGCCTCCCCCCACTCGGCGTACGCCACCAGGATGACCTCGGTGTCACTGGTGGAACGGAAGGTGTGCCCGGCGGCCCGGAGCTCCGCGCGCAACTGCGGATAGTTGTAGATACACCCGTTGAAGACCAGCGCTGATCCGAGGTCCTCGCGCACCATCGGCTGGGCGCCAGCGTCGGAGAGGTCGATGATGGTGAGCCGGCGGTGCCCGAGGGCCACCCAGCCGTCCGTCCAGTGGCCGGTGTCGTCCGGGCCGCGGGACTCCATCGCCTGGCTCATCCGGATCACCGCCTCGGTGTCCGGCCTCGAGCCGTCAAAACGCGCTTCCCCGCTGATGCCGCACACGCTCAGTGCCCCTCTGGCCGCTGTCCGGCGGCCCGGGAGGGCCGATGGCCGAGCGTCGAATCCATGGCCACCGTCCCGTCGCACCGTCTACCTGGCCACCGAGCATGGCCGGGTCCCGTCCCGCGGACGGGTGCGCCGGGTACCCGCGCTCGGGCCAATCAAACCCGGCCCGGTGCCCGTCACCCTCCGGACCGAGTTTCGAGCCGGATTCGACACCGTTATAGCGTGGCGCGGGGCCCCTAGGGTGATGGTGATCGGTTCACCCGGGCGGGGTACCGAGCGCGCACCCGGCGCGAACTGACGGCGACAGGAGATCCCATGCCCGTTATCGCGATTGACGGCCTGGTGAAGAGCTTCGGCGCGGTCCGCGCGCTCGACGGGCTCAACCTGCAGGTGGAGGCGGGGGAGGTGCACGGCTTCCTCGGGCCCAACGGCTCCGGGAAGTCCACCACCATCCGCGTCCTACTCGGGCTGCTGCGTGGTGACGCCGGCAAGGTGCGACTGCTCGACGGTGACCCGTGGCGCGACGCGGTGGCGCTGCACCGCCGGCTCGCCTACGTTCCGGGCGACGTGAACCTGTGGCCCAACCTCTCCGGCGGGGAGGCGATCGACCTGTTCGGGGCCCTGCGCGGTGGCTTGGACCAGCGCCGCCGCGACGAGCTGCTGGAGCGGTTCGACCTCGACCCGACCAAGAAGTGCCGGGCCTACTCCAAGGGCAACCGGCAGAAGGTGGCGATCGTCGCCGCCTTCGCCTCCGATGTCGAGCTGTACGTGCTCGACGAGCCGACCTCCGGGCTCGACCCGTTGATGGAGGCGGTGTTCCAGGAAGAGGTGCGGCGGCTCACCGGCAACGGCGCCACGGTGCTGCTCTCCAGCCATGTGCTCGCCGAGGTGGAGGCGCTCTGCGACCGGGTCAGCATCATTCGCGCCGGCCGTACCGTCGAGTCCGGCTCCCTGAGTGAGCTGCGGCACCTCGCCCGCACCACGGTCACCGTCGAGACGGTGCGCCCGTTGACCGGCGTCGCGGAGCTACCCGGCGTGCACGAGGTCCGCGACGTTGACGGCCGGGTCCGGTTGGAGGTCGAGCCGGAGCACCTCGACGCGTTGCTCGCCCACCTGATCCGCTTCGAGGTCCGGGCGCTGGTGAGCGCACCGCCCACCCTGGAGGAGCTGTTCCTGCGGCACTACGACGGGGCCGATGACGGCCAGGTCGTCGCCGACCGCGGCGCGGAGTCGGCCCGGTGAGCGCATTCACCGGCACCGGCCGACTGGCCCGGCTCGTCCTGCGCCGCGACCGGATCAAGCTCGGGGCCTGGCTGCTCGGTACGCCGCTACTCGGGTTCGCCCTCGCCGGCAGCGTCATCGAGTTCTACCCCGACGAGGCCGCTCGCCTCAGCTATGCCGACACCGCGCTCACCAGCGTGGTGGCGCGCGCCTTCAACGGGCCGATCTTCAACGCCGACCTGGGCTCGATCGTCGTCGCCGAGGCGTACCTGACGTTAACCCTGCTCGCCGCCCTGGTCAGCACGTTCGCCGTCGTCCGGCACACCCGACAGAACGAGGAGACCGGCCGGGCGGAGTTGCTCGGTGCGGCCGTCGTCGGTCGGCACGCGTTGCTCACCGCCCCGTTGCTTGTTGTCGTCGGGGCAAACGTCGCCGCCGCCCTCCTCCTCGGGCTGGCCTTCGCCGCCGCCGGCCTGCCGCTGGCCGGATCCCTCGCCGCCGCCGGTGCGGTCGGCGGCGTCGGCGTCGCCTTCACCGCGGTCGCCGCCGTCACCGCCCAGCTCACGGTTACCTCCCGTGGTGCGAACGCGTTGGCCGCGGCCACCATCGGGGTGGCCTTCCTGCTCCGCGCCGCCGGGGATGTCCTCGGTGAGCGGGACGGCCTGCAACTGGTGAGCGCCTGGCCGTCCTGGCTCTCCCCGCTCGGCTGGGGCAACCAGGTACGCGCGTTCGGTGCCGAGCGGTGGTGGGTTCTGGGCCTGCCGATCGTGTTGCTGGTCGGCGCCACCCTGGCCGCGTTCGGTCTCGCCCGTCGGCGGGACCTCGGCGCCGGGTTGCTCAGTGACCGGCGGGGGCCGGCCCGTGCCGCCGCCAGCCTGCTCAGCCCGAGCGGACTGCTCTGGCGGCTGCACCGCGGCGCCCTGGTCGGCTGGTCGGTGGCGGTGGTGATCCTCGGGATCTCGATGGGCTTCGCCGCGGACGAGGTCAACGACGTGATCGCCGAGAATCCGGCCGCCGCCGAGCTGATCGCCGCGATGGGCGGCGGGGTCGACGACCTGGTTGACGCGTTCCTCGCCGCGATGCTGGGGATGTTCGCGTTGGTCATCGGCGCGTACGTGGTGCAGGCGTTGCTGCGTACCCGCGCCGACGAGTCCGGCGGCGTCCTGGAGGCGGTACTCGCGACCGCGGTGGGCCGGGTTCGCTGGCTGGCCACCCAGGTGGTGGGCGCCGTCCTGGGCGCGGCGGTCCTCGTGCTGCTGGCCGGGCTCGCGACCGGCCTCGGCTACGGACTCGCGGCCGGTGATCCGGGCGGGTGGGCGCTCCACCTGGGCGGGGCCGGGCTGCTGCAGCTACCGGCGTTGCTGGTGGTGGCGGGTTTGGTGACCGCGCTGCTCGGGTTGGTTCCCCGGTGGTCGGTGTCGCTGTCCTGGGCGGTGCTGATCGGATTCCTGCTGTTGGGGCAGCTCGGCGCGGCGCTCGACCTGCCGCAGGCGGTGCTCAACCTCTCGCCGTACACCCATGTTCCGGCGGTGCCGGCGGTCGAGGTGACCGTGCTGCCGCTGGTGCTGCTCACCGCGGTGGCCGGTGCGCTGCTCGCCGCCGGGCTGGCCGGCTTCCGCCGCCGCGACGTCCCCAGCTGAGTGGCCCGCAGCCCGATTCCGGGACGTTAGCCGGAGACCTCCGGCTCCGCTTCGGACTCCGAGCGGGTGTGGCGTTGGCGTAGCAGTTCACCGCTCCACCGCGCGGCGTCCCGCTGTTCGGAGAGGGTCCGCTCCCGGGCGCGGGCCAGCTCCTCACGGACCGCCTCCGGGACGTCGGCGTCGGGCAGATCGGCGAGGATCGCCGACCAGCGTCGGTTGAGCTGCTCGGCGTAGCGGGCGCGGCGTAGCAGCTCCTCGTGCCGGCAGTCCAGCGCGATCACCCGTTCCCAGTAGGGCTGGAGGGCTTGGCGGACCCGCTCGTCGAGTTGCACCCACGCCTCGGGCCGGCAGGTGACCGTCTGACCGCCGCGTGCGAACGACCACGGCTCCTGCCCGGCGAGCTTCCGCTGCAGCTGCGCTTCCAACTCGCCGGCCCGGTGCGGTGCGACGGTGCGGGCGAGATCGGCGGCGATGCTGGTCAGCCGCTGGGTGGCCGGTGGCAGAAAGTAGTGGGCGTACCAGGCCAGCTGATCCGGTCGCAGTCCCTGCGAACGCCAGGTGAGATCGGCGCGGATGGTGAAGGTGAAGACGTAGCCGCGGGCGAAGACGGTGATCGGACCGGCCGGCTCACGCCGCTCGATCGGGTCCTGTGGTGGGGGTGGGGCTGGGCCCTGTTTTGCCGCCGTGTCGACCGTACGGGCCAGCGTGAGCAGCCACCGCCACAGCCGCCCGGCAGCCGGTGCCAGCCGGGCGGCGAGTCGCCGGGCCGCCCAGGTCAGCTGGGCAGCGAACCGACGGGTCGCTGGTGCCAGCCGGGCGGTTACTCGCCGCACTCCGGCTGCCAGCAGGGTCGCGCTCCGTCGGCACGCCCGCACCGGCCGGGCCCAGCGGCCAGGCCGCGTGGCGTCCGGAGCGCCCGGGCGATGCTGATCCGGATCGGGGGCTTCGGGCGGCGGGGGCGCCTCCGCCGCCGGGCCGTCGGCCATGTCGCCTCCCTCGTCCGTCAACCGGTCCGCCGGGTCGAAGGGTGGTGCGGTCGGTGCCAGGTACGAGGGGAGTGCCGGCGGGTGCGGTGTCGCTGCGTACTCACGTTAACAAGGACCGGGCCAGTGGGGCGGCAGCGGCGCGGCGTGCCGATCGGCGCTCGGCTGACTGCGCGGGAGCCGGCGCGGCGGACGTCCGATGGTGGGCCGGCCTTGGGGCGCCCGGCCTCACCCCCGCAGCGGCCTCGCGTCGCTGTTGCGGGAGGACCAGAGTCCTCAGCTCGCTGGCGGCGCCACGGTCTCCAGGGCGTCAATGCTGCCGGACATGATCGTGCGAATGTGCTCGGTGATGAGTGGTAACGGCCAGTCCCACCAGGCAAGCGCCATCAGGCGGGCGACCTCCTCGTCGGGGAAGCGGCGGCGGATCACCCGGGCCGGGTTACCGCCGACGATGCTGTATTCGGGGACATCGTCAACAACGACAGATCCCGAGGCAACGATCGCCCCGCTGCCGATGCGGACGCCGGGCATTACCGTGGTGCGGTAGCCGAACCACACGTCGTTACCCACCACCGTGTCTCCTCGCCCGGGCAGGTTGGTGATGAGGTCAAGGTGTTCGCTCCAGGAGCCACCCATAATCGGAAACGGGAAGGTCGAGGGCCCGTCCATACGGTGATTGGCGCCGTTCATGATGAACCGTACGCCCTCGCCCAACGCGCAGAACTTGCCGATTACCAGCCGTTCCGGCCCGTAGTGATAGAGAACGTTGCGCACCTCGAAAGCCGTCGGATCGTCCGGGTCGTCGTAGTAGGTGAACTCCCCGACCTCGATCAGTGGCGAGGTGATCAGTGGCTTCAGCAGCACCAGACGTGGCTGTTCGGGCATCGGATGTAGGACACCCGGGTCGGCTGGAGTGCCTGTCATCGCAACGTCCTTCTGGGGGTGAAAAGGAGAAACCGGGACTGTAGCGCCCAAGGCGGGAGATTAGCACCGCGCCTGTTCTGCGGAGTAGCGCGTTGTGTCAGCCGCTCATCCGGTGCACCGGGCGGGACGGAAAGAGCGTTGGCGGCAGGGTCGCGTTGCCGGCCAGTACGGCGGTCACCGCCGCTGTCGCGATTCCGGCCACCGGGTGGGTGGACGTGGTGAGCGAGGGGTTGGTCATCGCGGCCAGTGGGGTGTCGTCGAAGCCGGTCACCGCGATGTCCCCGGGGACCTGGACGCCATCTCGGAGGAGCCCGCTGAGTACGCCGAACGAGGTCACGTCGCTGGCACCGACGATCGCGTCGGTGTCTGGCCAGCGGGCCAGCACCTCCCGGGCTGCGGCACGCCCGCGGCCCGCGGTGAAGTCACCTCGCACCAGCCGGGGCGGCAGCCCCGCTGCGCGCAACACTCCCCGGTAGGCGCGCACCGAGCGGCCGGCGCAGGGTAGCCAGCGAGAACCACTGATCATGGCGATGCGGCGGCGGCCCGTCGCGTACAGGTGCTCCACCAGCGCGGTGGTGCCGCCACCGTTGTCGATGTCGAAGGAGGCCACCACGGGGGAGCCGACGCCGAGCGAGGCGACCCGCCCGCGCAGCGTGGGCGGCACAGCGGCCAGGACCGTGGGGGTGGTGTTGACCAGGATCAGCCCGCTCACCCCGCGCTGTTCGCCGAGTTGGCGCAGCTGGGCCAGGTCCCGGGTCGGCAGCCAGTGCAGGGCCACACCGACGCCGTGCGGGGCGCACACCCGGGCGGCGGCGCCGACAACCTGGTCGACGTACGGGTCCTCGAGCACCCGGGGTGAGGTGCCGTGGACCACCGTGACCAGTCGCACACCGGTGCCCCGGACCAGGGCGCGGGCGGCCGGGTCCGGCACGTAGCCGAGCTTTTCGGCGGCGGCGGTGACCCGGTCGCGGGTATGGGCCGCGGCGTACCCGTTGTTGGCCAGTACCCGAGAGGCGGTGGCCCGGGAGACGTCGGCCACCCGAGCCACATCCGCCAGGGTCGGCGCGCGCTGCGGTGCCGGCATCGTGGTCCCCCCGTTCCCGTCGCCGGGGCGACGCTTGTCGTCAGGACATTATTGCTCGGCCCGACGACGGTGACCTGTGACTACTTTTCGGTTTGCAATGAGAACGTTCTCAGGGGTGTGCTCGTGCAGCCAGGCCAATACTGAAGCGAAAGGAACCTCTGGTGAGCAGCGTCACAACCTCGGCCGCGCCTGCTGCCGTACACCGGTTGGTGCGCACCGCCCGTACCGGTGTCGCGGTGGTGTTCGCCCTCAACGGCCTCGCCATCGGGTCCTGGTTCGCCCGGGTGCCGGCGGTCCGGGAGGCGCTTGACCTCACCGCCGGTCGGCTCGGGCTGCTGTTGCTCGCGATGTCGGCGGGAGCCGTACTGGCGATGCCCACCTCCGGTCTGGTCGCCCAGCGACTGGGCACCGCCCGGACGGTGGCGGTGGCGACCCTGTTGGTCTCCGTGGGCTTGGGGATCGCCGGCGTCAGCGCGAGCGCGGCGGGCTGGCTGCCCGGGGTGGCGGTGGGTCTGGTTGTCCTTGGCTACGGCACCGGTACCTGTGACGTCGCGATGAACATTGAGGGCGCCGTGGTTGAGCGGCGGCTCGGTCGTACGGTGATGCCACGGTTCCACGCGGCGTGGAGCCTGGGCTCGGTGGCGGGGGCTGGCCTCGGTGCGGTGGCCGCTGAGGTGGGGCTGGCGTTGGCGGTCCACCTGCCGCTCGTTGGCGCGGCGGTGCTGCTCGGCACGGTGTCCGGCACCCGGGCGTTTCTACCGGTCCCCGAGCCGGCGTCGGACGCCGACGGGGGCTCCCCGGCGGCCCGCCGCCGAGCGGTGCTGGCCGCCTGGCGGGAACCACGGACCCTGCTGATCGGCCTTTTTGTGCTGGTAGCGGCGTTCAGTGAAGGGGTCGCCACCGACTGGGTCGCGGTCGCGTTCGTCGATGGCTACGGCGTCACCGAGGCGGCCGGCGCCGCCGTCTACGGCGTGTTCGTGATCGGCATGACCGTGGGACGGACCGTCGGCACCCTCGCCCTGGACCGTTGGGGCCGGGTGCCCGTGCTCGGCGCCACGATCCTGCTCGCCGTGGTCGGCGTGATCGTGGCGGTGCTGGCCGGTTCCGGACCGGTTGCGGTCGCCGGTGTGGCGCTGTGGGGCCTCGGCATTTCCCTCAGCTTCCCGGTGGGGATGAGCGCGGCGGCCAACGCGGAGGAGCACGCCGCGGCCCGGGTCAGCGTGGTGGCCGTGATCGGCTACACCGCGTTCCTCGCCGGGCCACCGCTGCTGGGCCTGATCGGGGACCGGGTCGGGACGCTGCACGCCCTGCTGGTCGTGCCGGTCCTGCTGCTGCCGTCGCTGGCGTTGCTGCCGGTGACCCGCCCTCCCCGCTGACCGTCCCGGCCCGGGGGCAGCGAACGCTCGGACGGCCGGTGCGTATCCTCAATGGACGTCGTTGGGAGGCGCAGTTGATCCGAACCCTTGCCCACCACCTTGCCGGTGCCGCCGCCGCCTGGCTGGTTTTTGTGGGACAGGTGCTTCTGCTCTTCCTCGGACGCCATGGGTTCCCCCTGATAAGTGATGTGGATCGCAATTATCCGGTCAGCGTGCTGGGAATGACGGCGCTGCTCGTGCTGGGGGGCGCCGTCCTGGTGCCGACGCTGTTCGTGCCGGCCAGTCTTCTCGGTGAGGTTGCCGCAAAGCGGCGCGGGGCGCTCACCCGATGGGTGGTCGCGTTGGTCGCGGCCGGCGTCCTGGCCCCGACCTACGCGGCCGTCCTGGCGGTGGCAACCGACGCGTCGCCGGGCCGCACCCTGCTGACGTGCCTGGTCGCCGCGGTCGCGGTGCTCGGCCCGACCGCGGTGCAGGTTGGCGTCGCCCACGGCCTGTGGAGCTACACCTCGCAACGGCGGCCCCGCCCGGCCCAGCCGGTCAGCTGAGCTGGCGGGCGGCGGCGCGGCCGGCGACCCGGCCGGAGAAGAGGCAGCCGCCGAGGAAGGAGCCCTCCAGGGCGTTGTAGCCCATCATGCCGCCACCACCGAACCCGGCCACCTCGCCGGCGGCGTAGAGGCCGGGAAAGGCGTCGCCGTCACGGGTCCGGCAGCGACCGTCCAGGTCGGTCTCCAGCCCGCCGAGGGTCTTGCGGGAGAGGATATTGAGCCGTACGGCGATCAACGGCCCGGCCTTCGGATCCAGGAGGCGATGCGGCGCGGCGACCCGCAGAAGCCGGTCACCGCGGTAGTTGCGGGCGGAGCGGATCGCCTTGACCTGGGCATCCTTACCGAAGGTGTTGGTGAGCTGCCGGTCCCGTTCGGTGACGAGCGTACGGATCCGGCCGACCTCGATCGCCGGCACGTCCGGGTCGGCGATGCGGTTCATCCCGGCGACGAGGTCGTCGAGGGTGTCCGCGACGACGAAGTCCTCGCCGTGCCGCTTGAACGCCTCGACCGGCCCGGGAGCACCGGCCCGTACCCGGGACAGCAGCAGCTTGAGGTCCTTGCCGGTCAGGTCCGGGTTCTGCTCGGAGCCGGAGAGCGCGAACTCCTTCTCGATGATCTTCTGGGTGAGCAGGAACCAGGAGTAGTCGTAGCCGCTGTGGCGCAGGTGGCGCAGGGTGCCGAGGGTGTCGAAGCCGGGGAAGTACGGAGCCGGCAGCCGGTTGCCGGCGGCGTCCAGCCAGAGTGAGGAGGGGCCGGGCAGGATGCGAATCCCGTGGTTCTCCCAGATCGGATCCCAGTTCCGTAGCCCTTCGACGTAGTGCCACATCCGGTCCGGGTTGATGATGTTGGCGCCGGCCTCCTCGGCGATGCCCAGCATCCGGCCGTCCACGTGGGCTGGCACTCCGGCCACCATCCGCTTCGGCGGGCTGCCGAGCCGCGCCGGCCAGGCCCGGCGGATCAGATCGTGGTTGCCGCCAATGCCACCGCTCGTGACGATGACGGCCTGGGCCCGGGCCTGGAACTCGCCGACCACGGTGCGGCTGCTCGGCCGGCCTCGCTCGGCCGTGGTCGGCTCCAGCCGGCGGCCGTGCACCCCGACCACCGCACCGGCTTCCACCAGCAGCCCGTCAACCTGGTGGCGGAACGCGAACCGGATCCGCCCGGTGTCGACGTGCGCCCGTACCCGTCGCTCGAACGGCGCCACCACGCCGGGACCGGTGCCCCAGGTGATGTGGAACCGTGGAACCGAGTTGCCGTGCCCATCGGGCCGGCCGTCGCCGCGTTCGGCCCAGCCGACCACCGGGAAGACGCGATGCCCGTACTGCCGCAGCCAGGACCGCTTCTCTCCGGCGGCGAACTCCAGGTACGCCTCGGCCCAGGCGCGCGGCCACCGGTCCTCGTCCCGGTCGAACTGGGCGCTGCCGAACCAGTCCTGCCGGGCCAACTCGAGGGAGTCCTGGACGCCCATCCGCCGCTGCTCGGGGCTGTCAACCAGGAACAGCCCGCCCAGGCTCCAGAAGGCCTGCCCGCCCAGGTTCTGCTCCCCCTCCTGGTCAACGAGGAGCACGCTCCGGCCGAGGTCTGCTGCCTCGGCGGCGGCGACCAGCCCGGCCAGACCGGCTCCGACCACGACGATGTCAGCTTCCACGGCTGCCTCCTATCGGTGCGGCGGGCATTGACCCGCTTCCGGGCCGATCGCGGGGAGCGGGGCGGCGCCGGGGGTTGCCCCACCGTGCCGCAGTCAACCGGGTGACGCCACCACTTCCGCGCCCGGTGAGCATGAGTATTGTCAATCCGCGCGGTCCGGGGGTGGTCGGGCCGGCTGTCAGCGCGAGGGGCGGTGACCGGGGTGGGCCTCGCGGAACGGCTGATCGTACATCGGCTGCTCACCGAGCGTAGCTCGACTCTCGTGGACGAGCTGGTCGGCGCGGTCGTCGACCAGGTCCCGATCTACCGAGAACTCAGCGACACCCAACTGCGGGAGGTCACCGCCATCACCCGGTGGGCCGTCACCCGGCTCACCGAGATGTGGGTCGACGGCACTCGGCTGACCACCCGGGACGTCAACCGCTTTCGGGGCATCGGCGCCACCCGCGCCACCGACGGTCGACCACTGCTGGCGGTGCTGCGCGCCTATCGGGTCGCGGCGGCCGTCATCACGGACGCCATCGCCGCGCATGCCCCGCCCGGGCTGACCGTCGCCGACCTCGCCGCGCTGGTGCAGGCCCTGGTCGCCGCGCTCGACGAGTTGTCCGAGGCGTTGGCCAACGGCTATCAGCACAAGGCCGCCGAGTTGATCACCGACCGGCGCCGGCTGATTGACGAGTTCCTGCACGATCTGCTCGCCGGTCGTCAGACCTCGTCCGGCGCCCTCGCCGACCGCACCGAGCAGCTCAACGTCCGCGTTCCCACCAGCTTCGGCCTCCTCCTCGCCGGTGGCGATCCGAAGAGCCCGGAGACCCACCCGGCCCGCGTCGCCACCCTCGTGGCGTCGCCGGCCGCCGGCGCGGACCACGGCCCGGTCGACCTGAGTACCGGTGCGCTGTTGAGCACGGTGCGGGCCGGCGCGGGTGTCCTGCTGCTCCCGGACGGGCACGAGCAGTCCGAGGTCGTGGCGGCCGTGGCCGCTGGCGGTTGGCGGGCCTGTCTGATCAGCGGCGCCTCCCCGGCGACCCTGCCCCAGGACTACCGGGCTGCGGTAGCCGCGCTCGAGCACGCACCCGTGGCGGCGTTCGCCCGCCGGACCGTGCTCGACCGCGGCGACGCGCTCACCGTCGCGGTACTGCACGGCACGCCTCCCGTTGACCGTGCCGCACTGCACGCCGCGGTTCTCGGGCCGGTGCTCACCCCCGCCAACGCCCACCTGCTCGAAGGGCTCGACGCGTACCTCACCCACGGGTCGGCGATCGAGGCCGCGACCGCGGTCGGACTGCACCCGCAGACCATGCGCCATCGGCTCCGCCGGCTCACCGAGCTCACCGGTCGCAGCCTGACCCACTCCTGGGACCGGCTCGTGCTCGCGGTGACGCACGCCTCACTCCCGCCCCCGGGACGGTGAGCCGGCCGACGCCTCCCTGCGGGCTTGGGCCCACCCGCCGGCAGCGCGTCCTCAGCGCGTCATCAGGGGGCGTACAGGCGGCGCTCAGCCAAGGGTGGTGCACTGGAGGCCGGCGGCACCGGAGATGCGAGGAGGAGCGGCATGGGCTGGTTCAGTCGGAAGCGGTCGCGTACCTGGGAGTCTGACGGGGTGCCGACGAAGCTCGACCGGGAGGGCACCCGCGCGGACCTGGTGGCGCTGGAGCAGTTCGTCGCCAGCCGGACCGGGGTCGAGTTCTACCTGGAGCCGGAGACGACGGCGACGGACACGACGGTGGTGGCGATCGCGCACGACGGCGAGTGGATCCGCCGCCGTACCGGGTCGCCGCGGGTTGCCGCGTCACTCGCCCGCCGGCTGGCCCTGCCGCTGTACGAGGCAGCCAAGATGGGCTATCCGGAGCGGATGCGCGCCTGGAACCGGGCCCACCCGGAGCGGCGCCTCCGGTAGCCGCCGTGACCGTTACCTTTTTGATCGTCCCCACCCGGGGGCCCTCGGTCACCCGGCCCGGTATGACGATCCGGCAGCAGCATCCGCGGCGAGCACCCACCGCGAGGCGGCAACAAAACCTCAAACGAGCGTTCTTCCTCGCCGCGTTCGCAGCCCTCACCGACCCCGTCAGCCGCGCCTACTACGACCGCAAACGCGCCGAAGGCAAACGCCACGACGCCGCCCTCATCTGCCTCGCCCGACGCCGCTGCAACGTCCTGTTCGCCATGCTCCGCGACAAGATTCCCTACCAGCCAAGACCAATCGTCGCGGTCACCCCCGGCTGACCACATCAGGCAAAATCCGCAGATGACCCGGCCCCTGCTCCTGCTCGACGTCGACGGTGTCCTCAATCCCTACGGAACTGTTCAACCACCGGCCGGCTACACCGAGCACCACCTGTTCCCCGACGAGGAACCCGTCCGTGTCAACTCCGCACATGGCGCCTGGATCACCGAAGCGAGCACCGTCCTGGACGTCGCCTGGGCCACGGCCTGGAACGACGAAGCCAACCAGCTCCTCGCACCGCTACTGCACATCACCTCCCTGCCCGTGATCACCATGCCAGCCGCACCGTTCCACCCCAGCGACAAAATCCCGCTCATCGCCGCCTACGCCCAGCAACGGCCCGCGGCATGGATCGACGACCTCCACACACCCCAAGCCCACACCTGGGCCGCGACCCGCACCAGCCCCACCCTGCTGATCACCCCCGACCCAACGATTGGCCTGACCCGTGACGCCATCGACCACATCATCGTCTGGGCCAAAGCCCTCGATGCGCGTTGACAAACCCATTAGGGACACCCCCGGGGCGGCGGCTCCGGGACTGGTCGACCGCTGCTCTGCCCTCGTTTCGTTGACCGGGACGTATTGGTGTGGCAGAGTTCGCGGCCGGACGGCAGTGAAGGAAGCCGGTGTGAATCCGGCGCGGTCCCGCCACTGTCACCGGGGAGTGATCCCCCTTGTGGAGCCACGACCGTGCGTCGCGCGGTTGGAAGGCCGGGGGTGAGCGTCGATCCGGGAGCCAGGATACTTCGGCCGTCGGTGCACCCCAGGGCGTGGATACCCGAGGAGGACCCGATGACGTGTAGCGTCCCATCCATCGACAGTTGTCGCATCAGTCTGGCCGGCGGCGGTATGCCCGCCACCGGTCCGCGGCCCGACCCCGCCGCGATTGGTCCCGCTGCCGCGATTGGTTTCGCCGCCGCGACGGGTCCCGCCGCCGAGAACGTCCCTGCTGCCGTGCGGGGGGGCCGCCGTTCTCGGCCCTGCTGCCCGCGGTTGATCGCCGCCTGACGCGCGCCCGGTCGGCCCGCCCGGTCGGGTGGCCCGAGACGGTGCCCGCGAAGCCGAATCACCTCCCGCTTCACTGATCGCCCGCGCCACAACGTGGGCGTCACTCTCCGGAGTTTGCTGTGCGCATTCTGCTGCTCTCCACCGCCGACACCGACCTGCTCGCCGCGCGGGCCAGCGGGGCCGACTATCGCCTGGCCAACCCGAACCGCGTGGCCGTCGACGGCGTCCCGGAACTGCTCGACGGCGTGGACCTGGCCGTCGTACGCCTGCTCGGCGGTCGGGCCGCATGGCCGGACGGACTGGCCGCGGTCCTCGCCGCGAACGTGCCGACGGTGGTGCTGGGCGGGGAGAGCGTCCCCGACGCCGAGCTGACCGCCGCCTCCACCGTGCCCGCCGGTGTCACCACCCAGGCCCTGTCCTACCTGGTCGAAGGGGGACCGGAGAACCTGGCGCAGCTGGCCCGGTTCCTCTCCGACACGGTGCTGCTCACCGGCGCGGGGTTCGCGCCCCCCGCACCGACCCCGGCGTACGGGATGCACGGTGCCCGGTCGACCAGCCCGGACCGGCCGACCGTCGGAATCGTCTTCTACCGGGCGCACGCGCTCGCCGGCAACACCGCCTTCGTGGACACGCTCGCCGACGCCGTGGAGGCCGCGGGAGGAAACGCGGCGCCGATCTTCTGCGGCTCGCTGCGCGGGCTGACCGCCGGCGCGGGCCCACTGGAACTCTTCGCCCGCTGCGACGCGCTGCTGGTCACCGTACTCGCCGCCGGGGGCACCGTGGCCACCGACGCGGCCGGCGGTGGCGACGAGGACGCCTGGGACGTGGGCGCGCTGGCCGCCCTCGACCTGCCGGTCATCCAGGCGCTCTGTCTCACCAGCACGCGGGAGCAGTGGGCCGACAGCGACGCCGGGTTGTCCCCGTTGGACGCGGCGATGCAGGTGGCGATCCCGGAGTTCGACGGGCGGATCGTCACCGTGCCGTTCTCGTTCAAACAGCTCGACGCGGACGGGCTGTCGGTCTACGCGCCGGACCCGGAGCGCGCCGCCCGGGTGGCCGGAATCGCCGTCCGGCACGCCCGGCTGTGGCACCTGCCGAACGCCGGCAAGCGGGTGGCGGTGGTGCTCAGCTCGTACCCGACGAAGCACTCCCGGGTCGGCAACGCCGTCGGCCTGGACACCCCGGCCAGCGCGGTGCGGCTGCTCGCCGCGCTCGCCGCCGCCGGCTACGACCTCGGCGCGGCGCCCCTACCGGACGACGGGGACGCCCTCATCCACGCCCTCATCGCCGCCGGCGGCCACGACGTCGAGTGGCTCACCCCCGAGCAGCTCGCCACCGCCAGCGCACGGGTACCGCAGGAGACGTACCGGCGGTGGTTCGACCAGGTGCCGGCGCAACTGCGCGCAGACATGGTCCGCCACTGGGGGGAGCCGCCGGGCGAGCTGTACACCGACGGCGGTGGCCTCGTCCTGGCCGGCCTGCGGTTCGGCAACGTGGTCCTGCTGATCCAGCCGCCCCGCGGCTTCGGGGAGAACCCGATCGCCATCTACCACGACCCGGACCTGCCCCCGAGTCACCACTACCTGGCCGCGTACCGGTGGCTGGCCGCCCCCGCCACGGCGGGCGGCTTCGGCGCGGACGCCGTGGTGCACCTGGGCAAGCACGGCACCCTGGAGTGGCTGCCGGGCAAGGGCCTCGGGCTGGCCGCCGACTGCGCTCCGGACGCGGTCCTCGGCGACCTGCCGCTGGTGTACCCGTTCATCGTCAACGACCCGGGGGAGGGGACGCAGGCCAAGCGCCGCGCGCACGCGGTCGTCGTCGACCACCTGGTGCCGCCGATGGCCCGCGCCGAGACGTACGGGGACCTGGCGAAGCTGGAGCAGCTACTCGACGAGTACGCCACCGTGCAGGCGCTCGACCCGGCGAAGGTGCCCGTCGTCCGGGGACAGATCTGGGAGCTGGTGCGCACCGCGGAGCTGCACCACGACCTGCACCAGTCGGAGATGCCGGCCGCCGACGACTTCGACGACTTCGTGTTGCACCTCGACGGCTACCTCTGCGAGGTCAAGGACGTGCAGATCCGCGACGGCCTGCACGTGCTGGCCGAAGCACCTGGCGGCGAGGCGCGGGTCAACCTGGTGCTCGCCGTGCTGCGCGCCCCACAGGTGTGGGGCGGGACCCGGGCCCTGCCCGGCCTGCGGCAGGCCCTCGCCGCCAGCTACGGCCTGGACGAGTCCGCGTTGCTCGCCGCGCCCGGAGCCCGGGTGCGGGTGCCGGCCGCGCTGACCGACGCGGCCGGTGGGCCGGCCGGCACCGCCGCCGACGCCGTCGACCTGATCGAGGGTCTGGCCCGGCGCCTCGCCCTCGGGATGGAGACGCTCGGCTGGCCCCCCGACCGGGTGGAGGAGGTCGTCGTCGAGGTCACCGGCCGGGCGATTCCGGCAGCCGCCGCGGTGCTGCGCTTCGGCGCCACCGAACTGGTGCCGCGGCTGGAGCGCACCACCGACGAGCTGGCGCACACCCTCGCCGCCCTCAACGGGCGGTTCGTGCCGCCCGGCCCGTCCGGGTCACCCACCCGGGGCCTGGTCAACGTGCTGCCCACCGGTCGCAACTTCTACTCGGTCGACCCGAAGGCGATCCCGAGCCGCAACGCCTGGGACGTCGGCGTGGCCCTGGCCGACTCGCTGCTGGCCCGGCACCTCGCCGACACCGGGACGTACCCGCGCTCGGTCGGGCTCACCGTGTGGGGTACCAGCGCCATGCGCACGCAGGGCGACGACATCGCCGAGGTGCTCGCGTTACTCGGCTGTCGACCCACCTGGGACGACCGGTCCCGACGGGTGACCGGGGTCGAGGTGGTGCCCCTGGCCGAGTTGGGACGCCCCCGCATCGATGTGACCGTCCGCATCTCCGGCTTCTTCCGGGACGCCTTTCCGCACGTGGTGGCGCTCATGGACGACGCGGTACGACAGGTGGCCGCGCTGGACGAGTCAGCCGCGGACAACCACCTCCGGGCGCACGTGGCCGAGGACCTGGCCGGGCACGGCGACGAGCGCCGGGCCACCGCGCGGATCTTCGGATCGAAGCCGGGCGCCTACGGGGCCGGGCTGCTTCCGCTGATCGACGCCCGGAACTGGCGCAGCGACGCCGACCTGGCCGAGGTGTACGCGGTGTGGGGCGGCTACGCGTACGGGAGGGGGCTGGACGGCCGGGAGGCCCGCACCGACATGGAACGCGCCTTCGCGCGGATCGCCGTGGCGGTGAAGAACCAGGACACCCGGGAGCACGACATCGTCGACTCCGACGACTACTTCCAGTACCACGGCGGGATGGTGGCGATGGTCCGGCACCTCACCGGCGCCGCACCGGCCGCGTACGTCGGCGACTCGGCGATGCCGCACGACGTGCGGACCCGCACCCTCAGCGAGGAGACCCGCCGGGTGTTCCGGGCCCGGGTGGTCAACCCGAGGTGGATCGCGGCGATGCGCCGGCACGGCTACAAGGGCGCCTTCGAGCTGGCGGCCACCGTCGACTACCTGTTCGGCTACGACGCCACCGCGGGCGTGGTCGACGACTGGATGTACGAGCGGCTCGCCGAGGCGTACCTGTTCGACGCCGAGACCCGGGAGTTCCTGGAGCGGTCCAACCCGTGGGCGTTGCGGGGCATGACCGAACGGCTGCTTGAGGCCGCCGACCGGGGGCTGTGGGCAAAGCCGGAGCCGAGCACCCTGGACCGGCTCCGGGAGACGTATCTGGCCAGCGAGGGCGATCTGGAGGAGCGCGGATGAGCACGACGAGTGAACCGGGCCTGCGGGTTGCACGGCGGCCGCGCCCGGAGGCGGCCGTGGCGAACTACCCTTTCTCGGCTGTACTCGGCATGGCCGACATGCGCCTGGCGCTGCTGCTGAACGCGGTCAACCCGGCCATCGGCGGGGTGCTGGTACGGGGCGAGAAGGGCACCGCCAAGTCGACCGCGGTGCGCGCCCTCGCCGCCCTGCTGCCGCCGGTGGTCCGGGTCGCCGGCTGCCGGTTCGCCTGCGATCCGCAGACGCCCGACCCCGGCTGCCCGGACGGGCCCCACCCGGCGGCGTCGGCGACCGAACGTCGCCCAGCCGCGTTGGTCGAACTGCCGGTCGGCGCCGCCGAGGACCGGGTGGTCGGCTCGCTCGACCTGGAGCGGGTGCTCGCCGACGGGGTCCGCGCCTACGAGCCCGGCCTGCTCGCCGCCGCCCACCGGGGGGTGCTCTATGTCGACGAGGTGAACCTGCTCCACGACCATCTGGTCGACCTGCTGTTGGACGCCGCCGCGATGGGGCGCTGCCACGTCGAGCGGGAGGGGGTGTCGGTCCGCCACGCGGCCCGGTTCCTGCTGGTCGGCACGATGAATCCGGAGGAGGGGGAGCTGCGTCCACAGTTTCTCGACCGGTTCGGGCTGACCGTGGAGGTGACCGCCAGCCGTGACCCGGCCGTCCGGGTGGAGGTGGTGCGGCGCCGGCTCGACGCCGACGCGGACCCGGCCGGCTTCGCCGCCCGCTGGGCGGGGGAGGACGCGGCGGTCGCCGGGCGGGTGGCCGAGGCCCGCGCCCGGCTGGACCGGGTGGTGTTGACCGACGCGGCCCTGCGGCAGATCGCCGAGGTCTGCGCGGCGTTCGACGTGGACGGGATGCGGGCCGACATCGTCACCGCCCGGACCGCCGTGGCACACGCCGCCTGGCAGCGCCGGGACCGGGTGAGCGCGGAAGACGTGCGGGTTGCCGCCCGACTCGCCCTGCCGCACCGTCGCCGCCGGGATCCGTTCGACCCGCCGGGACTGGACGAACAACGCCTGGACGAGGCGCTGAACCGGGCACAGGAGGAGCATCCCGACGACCCGGACGACGGCGCCGGTCCCGGCCGCGGTCCGGGGGATGACGCCGGTCCCGACGGCGGTCCGGGCGGGGGCACCGGTCCCGGGGATACGGGCGGCCCGGCTGGCGACACCGGACCCGAGCCGGACACCGGTTCCACGGCAGACATCCACCCCGACGGCAGCACCGGCCCCGCGGCTGATCGGTCCGGTCCGGACCGAGCCGCGGTCCCCGAGGACGGTGCCCCCGGGCCCGCGCACCCGAGCCGGGACGCGTACCCGAGTGGGGTCCCGTACCCGGTGGCCGCGCCGCAGCTGGGGCTCCGGGCGCGGCTGTTCACCGCGCCCGTTATCGGGGAGGGGGTGCCGGGCCGGCGGTCGCGGGCACGGACCGGGCGGGGTCGCACCACCGGCGCCCGGGTACCGGCCGGGCGTCCCGGTGCGCTGCATCTGCCGGCGACGATCCGGACCGCCGCCGGGCACCGGGTCGCCCGGGGACGGGCCCGCGGACCGCTGCGGATCCGCCCGGCCGACGTGCGGGAGGCCGTCCGGGAGGGGCGGGCGGGCAACCTGGTGCTCTTCGTGGTGGACGCCAGCGGTTCGATGGGCGCCCGGCAGCGGATGAGTGCCGTCAAGGGCGCGGTGCTCGCCCTGCTCACCGACGCCTACCAGCGTCGGGACAAGGTGGCGGTGGTCGCCTTCCGCGGTGCTGGCGCGCAGGTCCTGCTGCCCGCCACCGCCTCGGTGCTCGCCGCCTCCACCCGGCTGGCCGAGCTGCCCACCGGTGGGCGTACCCCGCTCGCGGAGGGCCTGCTCGCCGCCGCCGAGCTGCTGCGGGTGGAGCGGTTGCGGGACCCCCGCCGGCAACCGTTGACCCTGGTCCTGACCGACGGTCGGGCCACCGCCGGCGCCGACCCGTTACCCCGCGCGGCGCGGGCGGCGGCGGTGCTGCGCGCGACCGGCGCCCCCTGTGTCGTCGTGGACTGCGAGTCCGGCCCCGTCCGCCTCGCCCTGGCCCGCCGCCTGGCCACCCAGTTGGCCGCCGCCCACCACCCCCTGCCCACCGTGACGACCGCCCCGTTGGCGGCGTTGGCGACCGCCGGCTTCGCCGCGGAGCGGAGCGTGCGCTGATGCCGCAGGGTAAACCGACCCACGTGCCAGCCGACGGGCTCACGACCCGGCAGCGGCGGAACCGCCCGTTGCTGATCGTCCACACCGGATCGATGAAGGGGAAGTCCACCGCCGCCTTCGGCCTCGCGCTGCGGGCCTGGACCGCGGGACTGCCGATCGGGGTGTTCCAGTTCGTCAAGAGCGCCAAGTGGCGGGTGGGCGAGGAGAGCGCGTTCCGCGCCCTCGGCGAGGTACACGAGCAGACCGGTCGGGGCGCCCCGGTGAGCTGGCACAAGATGGGTGAGGGCTGGTCCTGGATCCAGCGCGACGGTACGGCCGACCACGCCGCCGACGCCCGCGAGGGGTGGCGGCAGATCCAGCGCGACCTGACCGCCCAGCGGTACGGCCTCTACGTGCTCGACGAGTTCACCTACCCGATGAAGTGGGGCTGGGTGGACGTCGCCGAGGTGGTCGACACCCTCACCACCCGAACCGGCTTTCAGCACGTCGTCATCACTGGTCGGGACGCCGACCCGCGCCTGGTGGCCGCCGCCGACCTGGTCGCCGAGCTGACCAAGGTGAAGCATCCGATGGACGCCGGCCAGAAGGGCCAGAAGGGCATCGAATGGTGAGCGTCCCCTGGGCCCTGCCGCGGGTCGTGGTCGCCGCACCGGCCAGCGGCCACGGCAAGACCACGATCGCCACCGGGCTGCTCGCCGCGCTGCGCCGCCGAGGCCACCCGGTCAGTCCACACAAGGTCGGCCCGGACTACATCGACCCCGGCTACCACGCCCTCGCCGCCGGCCGGCCCGGCCGCAACCTCGACCCGTGGCTGGTGGGGGAGGAGCGGATCGCCGGTCTGCTGCGGCACGGCGCGGCCGTGCCCCGCCCCGCCGACATCGCGGTGATCGAGGGGGTGATGGGGCTGCACGACGGTGCGGTCGGCCACCGCGGGTACGCCTCCACCGCCCACGTCGCCCGGCTCGTCGCCGCGCCCGTGCTGCTGGTGCTCGACACCACCGCCCAGGGGCGCAGCGCCGCCGCCCTGGCCCTCGGAATGGGCGCCTTCGACCCGGCGGTGCGAATCGGCGGGGTGGTGCTCAACCGGGTCGGCTCGCCCCGGCACGAGTCGTTGCTGCGCGAGGCCCTGGCCGAGGTCGGCGTACCGGTGCTGGGCGCGGTCACCCGGGCCGTCGAGGTCGCCGCCCCCGCCCGCCACCTCGGCCTGGTGCCGGTCGCGGAGCGGGCCGCCGAGTCGGTCGCCGTGGTTGACGCGTTGGCGGACCTGGTGGGAGCCACCGTGGACCTCGACGCGGTGCTGGAGTTGGCCCGAAGCGCGCCGCCACTGACCGCGCCGCCCTGGGACCCGGCCGCCGCGGTCGGCGGGGCGGCCGGGTCCGACCGGCCGGTGGTCGCCGTCGCCGGTGGCCCGGCCTTCACCTTCGGCTACGCCGAGACGACCGAGCTGCTCACGGCCGCCGGTGCCACCGTGGTGCCGTTCGATCCACTGCGAGATGGGGCGCTGCCCGCCGGTACCCGGGCCGTGGTTGTCGGCGGGGGCTTTCCCGAGGTGTACGTGGAGGCGCTCGCCGCCAACACCGGGCTGCGCGCCGATCTGGCCGCCTTCGACGGGCCGGTGGTGGCCGAGTGCGCGGGTCTGCTCTACCTGGGACGCGAACTGGACGGGGTGCCGATGTGCGGCCGACTCGACCTGACCGCCCGAATGACCGGACGGCTCACCCTCGGCTACCGGTCGGCTGTCGCCGCTGCCGACTCGGTGCCGCACACCGCCGGTGAGCTGGTCCGTGGGCACGAGTTCCACCGCACCGGCACCGATCCCGGTCACGGTGCGCGGCCGGCGTGGCGCTGGGACGGGGCCGCGCACGGCTTCGTCGCCGGCCGGATCCACGCCTCGTACCTGCACACCCACTGGGCCGGCCAGCCCCGAGCAGCCCAGCGGCTGGTAGCGGCGGCGGCCCGATGACCGCGACGCTGACCGGGGTCGGGGTGGGCCCCGGCGACCCCGAGCTACTCACCGTGCGCGCGGTGCGGGTGCTGCGCGAGGCTGACGTGGTCTTCGTACCCGTGCTGGACCGGCCGGCGGGCGCCGCGGCCCCCGGCCGGGCCGAGACCACGATCGCCCCGTACCTCCCGCCGGAGCGGCTGCGCCGGCTGCCGTTCGCCCTGGACGACCGGGGCGGGGTGACCCGACGGCGGGAGAGCGCGTGGAACGCCGCCGCGCAGGCGGTCGCCACCGCCGTTGACGACGGGGCCCGGGCCCTGGCCTTCGCCACCATCGGCGACCCCAACGTCTACTCCACCTTCGGCTATCTGGCGCAGACCCTCCGCGAATTGCGTCCGGCGGTCGTCGTGCGCACCGTCCCCGGCATCACGGCCATGCAGGAACTCGCCGCCAGAAGCGGAGTTCCACTCTGCGAGGGGCGAGAGCCGCTGACCCTGCTGCCGGCCACCGCCGGGCTGGCGCTCTTCGCCGACGCGGTCGCCGGGCCGGGCACGGTCGTCGCCTACAAGGGGTGGCGGCGGCACCCGGAGTTGCTGGCCGAGCTGCGCCGACAGGGCCGGCTCACCAATGCGGTGCTGGGCAGCGGGCTGGGCCTGGCCGGCGACCGCGTCGGCCCGGCTGCCGAGGCCGGCGACGACCCGCCGTACCTGTCGACACTGCTGGTCCCGGCCCGCCGGGACCGCCGAGGGGGGAAACTGTGAGCGGCACCGTCTGGTTCGTGGGTGCGGGACCCGGCGCGGCAGATCTGCTGACCCTGCGCGCGGCCCGGGTGATCGCCGCTGCCGACGTGGTGGTCTGGGCGGCCAGTCTGGTTCACGCCGACGTCCTGGCCCACGCCCGATCGGACGCCGAGATCGTCGACTCGTCGCGGTTGCCGATGGAGGGGGTGCTCCCCCTGTATCGGCGGGCCGCCGCCGACGGGTTGACCGTGGCCCGGATCCACTCGGGCGACCCGGTGCTGTGGGGCGCGGTGCAGGAGCAGCTCGACCTGTGTCGGGCGCTCGGGTTGGCCGTGGAGATCGTGCCGGGGGTCTCCTCGTTTTCCGCGGTCGCCGCCCGGATCGGTCGGGAGCTGACCGTTCCCGAGGTCGCGCAGTCGGTGATCCTCACCCGCCTGGAGGGTGGGAAGACGCCGATGCCGCCGGGGGAGCGGGTCCGCGATTTCGCCCGGCACGGCACCACCATGGCGTTGTTCCTCTCCGCCGCCCGCTCCGGTCAGGTGCAGGCCGAACTGCTCGCCGGGGGTTACCCGGCCGACACCCCGGCGGTCGTGGCGTATCAGGTGACCTGGCCGGACGAACTGGTGGCGCACTGTACCGTCGGCACCCTCGCGGCGACGGTCAAGGAACACCGGCTCTGGAAGCACACCCTCATCCTGGTCGGGCCGGCGCTGGCGGCCGCCGGTACCCGTTCGCATCTCTACCATCCGGGGCACTTCCACGGTCACCGGCGGGCGGAGCCAGCCGCGCGGGCCGCCCTTCGCCGGGAGGCCACCACCCGGGCGGATCGGCCGACCTGATGGCCTACGACCCGCCGCCGTTGCGCGAGCCGGACCTGCCGCGTACCGCGAAGGTCCGACCCGTGGCGCTGCGCACCGGCTGGACCACCGGCGCCTGCGCGACGGCCGCGACGAAGGCCGCGCTGACCGCCCTGGTCACCGGGGTGTCGCCGGAGGAGGTCGAGATCGGACTGCCGGCCGGGCGGCGGGTGTGCTTCCCGGTGGCCCGCTGCGACCGTACGGCTGCTGGCGCCGAGGCGGTGGTGGTCAAGGACGCCGGCGACGACCCGGACGTCACCCACGGCGCCGAGCTGACCGCCACGGTCGGCTGGCGGCAGGTCCCCGGACTGGCCCTGGCGGGTGGGTCCGGGGTGGGCACGGTGACCAAGCCGGGGCTGGGACTGCCGGTCGGCGGGCCGGCGATCAACGACACCCCACGCCAGATGATCGGTGCGGCGGTCGCCGAGCTGGTCGACCTGGCCGTCCTCGGCGTCCGGGTGGTGATCAGCGTCCCGCGAGGCGAGATCATGGCTCGGAAGACCACGAACCGCCGGCTCGGCATCCTCGGCGGCATCTCCATCCTCGGTACGACCGGCGTGGTCAGACCCTTCTCCACCGCGTCCTGGCGGGCCAGCGTCGTGCAGGCCGTACAGGTGGCGGCCGCGCAGGGAGAGTCGACGGTGGTGCTGTGTACGGGTGGGCGGACCGAGCGGGCCGCCCGAGCGCTGCTGCCGGAGCTGCCCGAGGTCTGCTTTGTGGAGGTGGGTGACTTCACCGGCGCGGCGGTCACCGCCGCCGTCACCCACGGTCTGTCCGGGGTGGCCTTCGTCGGCATGGCCGGCAAGCTGGCCAAGCTCGCCGCCGGGGTGCTGATGACCCACTACACCCGCTCCAGGGTGGATCTGTCGCTCCTCGGCGGGGTGACCATCGAGGCGGGCGGCACCGCTGACCTGGCCGCTGCCGTCACCGCGGCCAACACCGGTCGGCACGCGTACGAGTTGTGGGAGGCCGCCGGCCTGCTCGGCCCTGCCGGTGCGGTGCTCTGCGGTCGGGTCCGCGCGGTGCTGCGACGCTTCGCCGGGGACGCCGTCGCCGTCGACGTGGCGATGGTGGACTTCTCCGGGCGGCGATGCGTGGCCGCCAGCGGGCGGTGGGCCCGGTGACCGGTACGCCGGGGGCGGATCGACGGGAGGCCGGTGCCGACGGCGCCGGTGACTCCGTCGTCGCTGGTGCTGGTGCTGGTGCCGGTGCCGGTGCCGGTGCCGGAGCTGGAACTGGAACTGGAACTGGAGCTGGAACTGGAACTGGAACGACGGTGGTGACGGTGGCCGGTGTGGACGCCGCCGGTAACCCGGCGCACCCCGCCCTCGCCGCCGAGCTGGTGCGGGCGGGGCTCGTGGTCGGTGCGGCCCGGCACCTGGCGGCCGCGGCGGTGCCGGCCGGCGCGGAGACGGTTGTGCTCGGTCCGTTGCCGCCGGCCCTGGAACGGCTGACCGCCGCGGTTGCCACCGGCGTCCCGGCCGTCGTTCTCGCCAGCGGTGATCCGGGTTGCTTCGGGATCGTGCGGCGGCTGCGGGCGGCCGGGCTGCCGGTGCGGGTGTTACCGGCGGTGTCCAGTGTCGCTGCCGCGTTCGCCCGGGCCGGGCTCTCCTGGGACGGCGCGGCCGTGGTCAGCGCCCACGGCCGGGACGCCCGATCGGCGCTCAACGCCTGCCGGGCGCTGCCCCGGGTCGCGGTGCTCACCGCGCCGGGTGCGGGGGCCGCGGAGCTCGGTGCCGGCCTGGCGGGCTGGTCCCGTCGGCTGGTGGTGGCCGAGCACCTCGGTACCGACGCCGAACGGATCACCTGGACGACCCCGGCGGAGGCGGCGGCTGGTAGCTGGACTGATCCGCATGTGCTGCTGAGCCTCGGTCCCGGACCGGGCGGAGCGGCCCGGGTGGACAACCAACCGGCCGCCGCCCCGGCCGCCGGGTGGGCGCTGCCCGAGGGGGCGTACCGGCACCGCGATTCGATGATCACCAAGGCGGAGGTACGGGCGTTGGTCGTGGCCGGGCTGCGGCCCCGGCTCGGCCGGCTGGTGTGGGACGTGGGTGCCGGCAGCGGCTCGGTGGGCATCGAGTGTGCCCTGCTCGGCGCGGCGGTCGTCGCGGTGGAGCGGGACCCGGCGGCCGTGGACCTGGTGTACGACAACGCCGCTCGGCACGGCGTGGACGTACGGGTGGTTCCCGGTGCCGCCCCGGCCGCCCTGGCCGGGCTCCCCGACGCTGACGCGGTCTTCGTCGGCGGGGGCGGCACCGGGGTGCTCGCCGCGGTGGCGGCCCGCCGACCGGCGCGGGTGCTCGTCGCGCTCGCCGCGCTGGACCGGGTCGCCCCGGCCCGGGACGTGCTGCGCGTCGCCGGCTACACCGTCAACGGTGTCCAACTCTCCGCCGCCCGCCTCGCCGACCTGCCCGGCGGGTCGATCCGTCTCGCGGCCACCAATCCGGTGGTCGTCCTCACCGGGGAGCTCCTGTGAAACACGTTGATTGCACCGAGGCGCGGTCGGGCCGGATCGGGCTGGTCGCGGTCACCGCGGCGGGACGCCGGCACGCCCGGGTCCTCGCCGATGCCTGGCCGCAGGCCCGGCTGCTGGAGGCGGAGAGCGCCGCCGCCGGACTCCGCGCCGCCTGGTCGGAGTGCGACCAGATCGTCGCCTTCCTGGCCACCGGGGCGGTGGTCCGCCTCCTGGCGCCGCTGCTCGACGACAAGCGCAGCGATCCGGCGGTGGTGACGGTGGACGAGGCGGCCCGGCACGCGGTGGCCCTGCTCGGCGGGCACGCCGGCGGTGCCAACGTCCTCGCGGCCGAGGTCGGGGCGCTACTCGACGCGGCACCGGTGGTCACCACCGCCACCGACGCGGTCGACCTGCCCGGCCTGGACACCCTCGGCTGGCCGGTCGAGGGGGCGGTCGCCGCGGTGAGCCGGGCGATCCTGGACGGCGAGCCGGTCACGGTGGTCGCCGACGCGCCCTGGCCACTGCCGGCACTGCCAACCAACGTCCAGGTCGCCCCGGCCGGCCCCGCCGGTGCTCCCGGGGTGGGCTATCGGGTGCTGGTCACCGACCGGATCGTGCCCGTGGATGGGCGGACCGCCGTGCTCCGGCCCCCCTCCCTGGTCGCCGGGGTCGGGGCGAGCCGCGGCGTGCCCGCCGCGGAGGTGCGTGCCCTGCTGGATCGGGTGCTCGCCGCCGCGGGCCTCAGCGCGGCGAGCCTGCGCTGTCTGGCCAGCGCCGACATCAAGGCCGATGAGGACGGTATCCGCAGCACCGCCGCCGCGCTGCGGATACCCCTGACAACGTGGTCCGCCGCGGAGTTGGCGGCGGTTGCGGTGCCCAACCCCAGCGAGGTGGTTCGCGCCGTGGTCGGCACGCCGAGTGTCGCGGAGGCCGCGGCGTTGCGCGGTGGGGACGCCGAACTGCTGGTGCCCAAGACCGCGACCGCGATGGCGACCGTCGCGGTCGCCCGGCATGCGCCGCGCGGCCGGCTCGCCCTGGTCGGCCTCGGACCCGGTGCGGCCGAACTGCGTACCCCCCGGGCGGTGACCGAGTTACGGCGGGCCGCCGTCGTGATCGGTTTGGACCAGTACCTGGACCAGATCCGCGACCTGTTGCGCCCGGGGACCCGGGTGCTCGCCAGCGGGCTCGGCGCCGAGGAGGAGCGGGCCCGGTCCGCCGTCGCCGCGGCCACCGCCGGCCAGGCCGTCGCCCTGGTCGGATCCGGCGACGCCGGGGTGTACGCGATGGCGAGCCCCGCCCTGGAGTACGCCGACGAGCGGGTCGATGTCGTCGGCGTGCCCGGGGTGACCGCCGCCCTCGCGGCGGCGGCCCTGCTCGGGGCGCCGCTGGGGCACGACCACGCCTACCTGAGCCTCTCCGACCTGCACACCCCGTGGGAGGTGATCGCCCGTCGGGTTACCGCCGCGGCGCAGGGGGACTTCGTCGCGGTGCTCTACAACCCGCGCAGCCGGAACCGGGACTGGCAGTTGCCGGCGGCGCTGCGGCTCCTCGCGGCGCACCGACCGCCGGATACACCCGCCGGTGTGGTCCGCAACGCCAGCCGAGCCGGGCAGCGGGTGCACCTGGCCACCCTGGCGACTCTCGACCCGGCGACCGTCGACATGTACAGCGTCGTGGTCGTGGGCAGTAGCCAGACGCGCCGGGTCGCCGGCCGGATGGTCACCCCGCGCGGCTACCGGTGGCGGACGTGACCGGCCCCGCTCCGGTGCGGGTCGACGCCTGCCAGGGCTGCGGGGCCTGCCTGCTGACCTGCCCCACGCACGCCATCCGGCCAGTGCCCGGCGGGCTCGTCATCCGGGCCGACCGTTGCACCGGTTGCCTGGAGTGTCTGGAGATCTGCCCGGTTGGTGCCATCCGCACCACCGGCCCG
Organism: Salinispora sp. H7-4; assembly: GCF_013416675.1. Classification (NCBI taxonomy): domain Bacteria; kingdom Bacillati; phylum Actinomycetota; class Actinomycetes; order Micromonosporales; family Micromonosporaceae; genus Salinispora; species Salinispora sp. H7-4. Next base: position 44,406 of record NZ_JABZED010000004.1, on the reverse strand, counting down.
CGACAGGAGGAGTCGATGTGCATCACCCCGGACCACGCCGCAGCGGTGCGGGAGGACGGGTGAGCCGGCCGGTGCATCCGATCGAGGTCGAGTCGTACCGGATTCTGCGGGAGCGGGTGGACCTTCGGCACCTGGCGCCGCTGACCCGCGCGGTCACCGAGCGCGTGGTACACGCCAGCGCGGACCTGAGCTACGTGACGGATCTGGTCTGTGCCGAGACCGCGCTGGCCGGTGGGCTGGCCGCACTCCGGTCCGGCGCGCCGGTCGTGGCCGATGTGGCGATGGTTGCCGCCGGGATCACCGGCCGGGCGACGGTCTGCCCGGTCGCCGAGGCGGGCACCGCCGCGCTGGCCCGGCAGGCCGGGATCACCCGTTCGGCCGCCGCGGTGCGGATCGCCCTGGACCGGGTGGGTCCCGGTGCGGTGTGGGTGGTCGGCTGCGCGCCCACCGCGCTGACCGAACTGCTCGCCCTGGATGCCCGGCCGGCCCTGGTGGTCGGCCTGCCGGTGGGCTTCGTCGGCGCCGCAGAGTCGAAGGCCGCGCTCCGAGTCAGCGGTCTGCCGGGAATCTCGAACCGGGGCGAGAAGGGCGGGTCGGCGGTGGCCGCCGCCGCCCTCAACGCCCTGCTCTATGTGGAGGGGGAAGAGTGACCGCACTGGTCATCGTCGGGCACGGCACCCGCAGCGCCGAGGGGGTGGCGCAGTTCGCCGCGCTGGTCGAACGGGTCCGCACCCGGGCCGGCGGTACGGTCGGCGACGTCGAGGGCGGCTTCATCGAGCTGTCCCGTCCGCCCCTGACCGACGCGGTCGGCGCGCTCGCCGGCCGGGGGCACCGGGCGCTGGTGGCGCTGCCACTGGTGTTGACCGCGGCCGGGCACGGCAAGGGCGACATCCCGGCGGCGCTGGCCCGGGAACAGCAGCGCCACCCGGGCCTGTCCTATGCCTACGGCCGACCGCTGGGCCCGCACCCGTTGCTGCACACGGCTCTCCAGGAGCGGATCGACGCCGCGCTGGCCGGCGCCGAGCGGGCCGACACGTGGGTGGCGTTGATCGGGCGTGGCTCCACCGATCCGGACGCGAACGCCGAGGTTGCCAAGGTGGCCCGGTTGTTGTGGGAGGGCCGGGGCTACGCGGGCGTTGAGCCGGGCTTCATCTCGCTCGCCGAGCCGTCCGTGCCGGCGGTCCTGGATCGGCTGCGCCGGCTGGGGGCGCGGCGGATCATCGTCGCCCCGTACTTCCTGTTCGCCGGGGTGCTACCGGATCGCATTCGGGCCCAGTCCCAGGAGTACGCCGCGGCGCATCCCGGGCTGGACCTGCGGGTGGCGGACCTGATCGGTGACTGCGACGCCCTCGCCGACCTGGTGCTGGAACGCCACGCCGAGGCGGTGCGGGGCGACATCCGGATGAATTGCGACACCTGTGCGTACCGGGTGTCGATGCCGGGCTTCGTCGACAAGGTGGGTCGGCCGCAGACCCCGCACGACCACCCGGACGACCCGGTGGGCGGGCACGGTCACCAGCACCAGCACCAGCACCCCGAGCCCGTGCTGCGGCCGGGTGCGGTGGCGATCGTCGGCGGCGGACCGGGCCCGGCAGACCTGATCACGGTCCGGGGTCGGGCGTTGCTGGCAGTCGCCGACGTGGTGGTGGTGGACCGGCTCGCCCCGCAGGATCTGCTCGCCGGACTACGCCCAGGGGTGCAGGTGGTGGACGCGGCGAAGTCACCCCGGGGGCCGTCCGTCGGGCAGGACGCCATCAACACCGCACTGGTCCGGCACGCCCGCGCCGGGCGGCGGGTGGTCCGGCTCAAGGGCGGCGACCCGTACGTCTTCGGACGCGGGCACGAGGAGGTGTTGGCCTGCGCGGCGGCCGGGGTCCCGGTGACCGTGGTGCCGGGGGTGACCAGCGCGGTGGCCGCGGCGGCCCTGGCCGGGGTGCCGGTCACCCATCGCGGGACGGCGCACGAGTTCACCGTCGTCTCCGGGCACCTGCCGCCGGGGCATCCGGACTCGCTGGTCGACTGGGCGGCGCTGGGCCGGGCCCGGGGCACCCTGGTGGTGCTGATGGGGGTCGAGACGATCGGCGCCGTCGCCGCGGAGCTGATGGCGCACGGGCGTGCCCCGGACACCCCTGCCCTCGCCGTACAGGACGCCGGCCACCCGGGGCAGCGCTCGTTGCCGGCGCGCCTGGATGAGATCGCTGCGGTGACGGCTCGGGCGGGGGTGTGTCCCCCGGCGGTCTTCGTGGTCGGCCCGGTCGCGGCGTTCGCCGCGGAGCCCGCTCTGGCCACGTCGGGCCGGTGAGCTGACTCCCGGATGTCGTCCGCCGCGCAGGTGACCCACTCCGGTGGTGGGAAGCGCGGCGGGCCCGGCTCACGGCCAGGGCAGGGCGGTCGCCGCGAGGTGGCCGAGCGTCGCCGCGGCCACCGCGGCGGCGACGCCGAGTACCGCGTTGGCCACCGCTGGACGAAACCGACCGGCGGTGGCCAGGCGCAGGGTTTCGTAGCTGGCCGTCGAGTAGGTGGTGAGGGCGCCGCAGAGCCCGGTGCCGAGCAGCACGCCGGCCGCCGGCGGGAGCGGGAGTCCCAGCAGGAACCCGAGCAGCAGCGAGCCGGCCACATTGACGGTCAACGTGCCCCAGGGGAAGCGGGCACCGAAGCGGTCCTGTACCGCTCGGTCGGCGAGGTAGCGCAGCGGCGCCCCGACGGCCGCGCCGAGCGCGACGAGCAGCACGGTCATCCGCGCACCGCCCGCTGTCCCGCCCCGGTCCCGCCGCCCGACGGCGTGAGCCGGTCGGTGGCCGTGTATCCGACCCAGACGGCGAGCAGTGCGCCGACCAGGGTCGCCACGAGGTAGGTCAGGGCGGTCGGCACCGCGCCGTCGGCGGCCAGCTGCCGTGCCTCCACGGCGTGGGTGGCGAAGGTGGTGTAGCCACCGAGCACCCCGACCCCGAGAAACGGCCGGGCCAGCACCGGTGGGTTGGCCCGCTTGGCGAGCACCGCCATCAGCACGCCGATCAGCAGACATCCGCTCAGGTTGACCGTGAACGTCGGCCACGGGAAGCCCGTGGGACCGGGTGGCAGCGCGGCCGAGAGGCCGGCGCGGGCCAGCGCGCCCAGCACACCGCCGGCGGAGACGGCGGCGAGCACCGCGGCCGGGTGGACGGCCAGCTCGGCTCGATCGGCGGGCACGGCCAGATCGACGTCGGGGTCAACGCGTCGCTGCTCCGGTCCGGACACCCGTACCCCCCATCCATCCCGCCGTTGACCGAGCCCACCCTAACGGCGGGGCAGCACGGCCATGCGGTAGCGGGGTGCGCTCGGGCGGCGGGTGGAGCCGGACCCGCGGCGGTGGCGTACGGTGGCAAGATCGACGAACTGTCCGTCCGGCGCAGTGAGGAGAGCGGCGATGTCGGATCGTCCGCCACACCCGGACCATCCGGCTCCGGACCCGCAGCGGCGCAACGCCGCGTACGACATGTTCGCTGCCGATGTCGCCTCGCGTGCGCTCGGTATCGAGCTGGTGGAGGCGGCGGCGGGGGCGGCGGTGGCCCGGATGAGGGTGACCGGGGCGATGGTCAACGGTCACGGCATCGCCCACGGCGGCTATCTGTTCCTGCTCGCCGACACCGCGTTCGCATTGGCCGGTAACAGCCACGGACCGGTGACGGTAGCGGCCGGCGGTGACATCATCTTCGTGCGACCGGCGCGCGAGGGGGATCTGCTGCTCGCCCACGCCGCCGAACGCCTCCGCTACGGCCGCAGCGGGATCTACGACGTCACGGTCACCCGAGCCGACGGTGTGGTGATCGCCGAGTTCCGTGGTCGTAGCCGGGTCCTGAACGGGGACTGAGCCGGCCGGGGCGGCGGCGCGGCCGAGGGGTTCCGTCCCCACCACCAGGCGGCGGGAGCGAAACCCCTCGGGTCCGAGGTGTTCGGCTACTGCTACCCGGCGCAGTCGGGCACGTCTCCGGAGCAGTTGTTCGGCCGGTTCTTAGCCACCACGGTGCCGGTGGCGGTGTTGAGGTTCACCGTGCCGCCGACTTCGTTGAAGATTCCGCCACCGTCCTCGCCGGAGATGTTTTTGATGACCTTGGTGGTGAACAGACTGATGGTGCCGTCGCTGTCGTTGAAGATTCCGCCACCCGCCTCCTCCGCAAGATTGCTGACGATTTCGTTCTTGCGCAGCACGACCTGGCCATCGTTGTGTATTCCGCCACCCTCCCCAAGGGAGATGTTGTTCTTGATCAGAGTCTTTTCGGCCACGAGCGTGGAATCGGAGAAGATAGCTATTCCCGAGCCCTGGAAGGAGGTGTTCTTTACGATTTTCACCTGCTGTAGCGTGGCCTGCGCCTCGCCGAGGGTGATTCCGCCACCGTCATCGACGCCGGAGTTGCCGACGACTTCCGAGTGGGTGAGCCGGAGGATTCCGGAGTCGACGCTCAGTCCGCCGGCCTCTTCCGCCATGTTGTCGTTCACCACGCTCTTGTGCACCAGTGCGGTGCCGTCCTCGCGTACGTCAATGCCGCCACCGACATCCGTGGCGGCGTTGATGCTGATCTCTGTTTCGGTCACACTGAGGTGGCCGTTGCTCTGGATGCCACCACCCGCCGCCGCTTGATTGAGGGTGAATGTGGAGCCCTTGACCCTGGTGGTGCCGTTGTTGGCGATGCCGCCGCCGTTGTCCTCGGCGATGTTGCGGGTGATGGTGCTGTGTTTGACGGTCAACTCTCCGCCCTGGTTGACGAGGATGCCCCCGCCGTCCTCCTCAGCGACACCGCCAGTGATCTTCAATTTGTTGAGGGTGAGCTTGCCGCCGGTGTCGACGTTGAGGATTCTGAATTGATCGGCGGCGGTGGAGCGTTCGATGGTGGTGTGCTTGCTGCCGTTGAGGGTGATTGGGGTGGTGATCGTGGGAAGGCCGCTGCCATCGATGTTGGTGGTGAGCAGGTAGGTGCAGTCCTTGGCGAGGTCGAGGATGCCGCCGCCGCGGGCGTTGGCGAGGGTGATCGCGGCGATGAGTTTGTCCGCGCTGCAGGGGACGGGGGTGCCCTTGGCTTTGTCCTCCTTGCCTGTCTTGCCGTCGCCCCTACCCGCCTCGCGATGCCCGTCGGCGGAGGACCGGTCGCCGGCGGTGGGAGTGCGCCCGACGGCGTCGGCGGCCGGGGTGGCGGCGGCGGCGGTTAGGGCCAGGCCCGCCACCCCGGCGAGCCCGAGGGTCCACCATCGTCCCCTCGTCCGGCCTCCACCTGGCTGGTTCGGTTCGTGGTCGTGGTCGTGGTCGTGGTCGTGGTGCGAATGGTTCATCGCGGTCTCGGTGTCCTTCCCGTCGCGGACGAGCAGCAGGTCACCCGGGTGGTAGGGCCGGGTGCTGTTCCTCGACTACCAGGTAGGCGGTAGCAATCCCCTCGAGCTAAACCGACATAATTCCCAAACAGGCATGAATACGAGAAGATCTCCCTAAACGGGGTAGTAGTGCCGTCCTGGTTGCCAGTGAGTCATTGGAGCGGCGAGGTGCGAACGCCCGGCGATGCCAACCATCGGCGCTGTCTTCCAGAATGTGAGGTAAAGAGGTGATTTATTCACGTTGGCGCGCCTGCCCCCTCTTGGGTCCGTACCGTGACGTTCGGTGACGACCACGTGGTCGGTGCCCTACCGTCCGGAATCGTCCGGTCGGCTCAGGTGTGAGGGGAAGGCAGGAGAGCACGATGTCCACGTATCACGACAGCCAGCGACCGCCGCGGGGCCGGCGCCGGCCCCGACGGCTGCTCGCCGGCGGGTTGGTGGCCAGTGGCCTGGTCGTCGGAGCGGCGGGGTTGGCCGGCACGGCCGCGGCTCACGAGCGACCGTACGGCAGCGAGAACGCCTCCGTGACCCAGGGCGACTCCGCCGGTGAGGTCGGCGGAGAGTCCCTCGGGACGCCGGTGCCCTGTGGCAGCGCCCAGCTGGTCGCCGCGTTGGTCCGGGTCAACGCCGAGGGCGGCGGGGTGCTGCGGCTCGCGCCGAGATGCACCTACACGCTCACCGACGCCTTCCAGCAGCCCGACCTGTACGACGGCGGGATCCGGGACGCGCGGGAGGCGGCGGACGCGGCCGAGAACCCGGGTGCGGCCGAGAAGCCGCCGCGTAACCCGGCCGATGACAAGGCGGGACTGCCGGTCATCTACCACCCGGTCACCATCGAAGGTGAGCAGGCCACGATCGAGCGTGCGCAGGATGCCGAAGTGTTCCGCTTCTTCACTGTCCGTGACGCCGGTGAGCTAACTCTGCGTAACGTCCGGCTCGTCGGCGGTCACTCCGACGCCGAGGGAGGCGCCGTCCACGTGGTGCATGGCGCATCGGCGTTGATCGAGCAGGTGACGGCGATGAACAACACCTCGTCCTCGGCGGAGGGCGGCGGGGGAGCCCTGTTCAACGACGGCAACATGGTCGTCCGGGACAGCACGCTCATCAACAACCACGCCCTCGGAGCGGCGGGTAAGGGCGGGGGCCTGCTCAACAACGGGGTGTTGGCCCTGCACTCATCGACCTTCACGGGTAACAGCGCCACCGCCTACGGTGGCGGGCTGGGCAACTACCAGGCCGCGGCGGAGGTGCACACGAGCACCTTCGAGCAGAACTCGGCGGCGCAGGGTGGGGGGCTGGCCAGCTTCTCGGCCCGTACCCGCGTCTCCGACTCGACCGTCGTCGGCAACCAGGCGGGAACCGGGGGCGGGATCGCGAACTCGGACGCGCTGATCTTCCTGCGCGGAATGGAGATCCGGGACAACCTCGCCACCGGCAACGGCGGCGGCCTCTCCACCTCCCAGGGCCTCGTGCCGCTGGACGACAGCGTGGTGGCGGGCAACACGGCACACGGCTCGGGCGGTGGCATTCACGCAGCCAAGTCGAACCTGTTGGTCCGGGGCAGCACGGTCCAGGGCAACCGCGCCGTCGAAGCGAAGTCCACCGGCGGTGGGATCGCGGTCAGCATGGGCCGGGTCGCGCTCTACCGCAGTCAGGTAACCGGGAATCAGTCAACGCTGCCGGCGGGCGGCCTGCTGGTGGACAAGGCGCAGGCGACGCTGGACTCGCAGACTGTGGTCGGGGAGAACCAGCAGACCAACTGTCTGGGTAGCACCGGCCCGGTGCTGAACTGCTTCCGGTAACACCACTCGCGACCAGGTGGGGTATCCGACCGCACCGGGGACGGCAGCGCCGTCCCCGGTGCGGTCGGATACCCGTCGACCGGGGCCCGCGACGTCAGGTGCCCGAGCCGCTCTCGGTCGGCAGCACACCCGCTGGCTCGGGCGCCTTGGCCAGCGCCTTCGCCTGCTGTGGCCAGGTCGGCAGGCTCGCCGCGCCACGCAGGCCGGCGGCGCGAATCATCTCCCGCAGCGCCGGCTCGTCCAACTCGGCGAGTTGCCGGTAGGTGCGGATGCCGGCGGCGTGGAGCGCCGCGGCCATTTTCGGCCCGACCCCCTGGATTCGACGGAAGTCGTCCTTGGCGTCCGGCTCCGGTCCGGACTCAGCGGCAACCGGGGCCTGGTCCACCGGCTCGGCGTCGGGCGCCGCCGGGTGCGGGGCGACCACCGGGGGCGCCGTCGGGTCGGCGTCGGCTGTCTCCTCGGCCGGGCTGCGGTCGGCCGCCGGGGCATGCTCCCGGGCCGCTGGCCCCAGGTCGACCTGCTCCGACACCGACGCCGGTTCTGGCGCCGACCTCGGCTCCGGCGCTGACGCCGGCTCTGGCGCTGACGCCGGTTCTGGCGCTGACGCCGGTTCTGGCGCTGACGCCGACGTGGGTTCCGGCGCTGAGGTGGGTTCCGGCGTGGGCTCTGACGCCGTAGGAGTCGAGGTCGGAGCCGGTTCGGTCACGCTGGGAGCGTTGGTGTTGGTGTCGCGGTCGGTGGGGGCGGGCGCTCCTCCGACGGTCCTCGTCGTGGGTGCCGGCGTACCATCCCCAGTGGTGCCACCACCCCGCGCGGCTCTACGCCGGCCGCGGACCGCCCAGCCGGCGGCGGCGCCCACTAGCAGGGCCACGACAATCAACGGCCAGTCCGACCACGCCACGGCAGACCTCCCCTTTTCGATTAGCGAGTTAGTCGAGAAAGCTCGCCGCAGCTTGCCACATTCCCGGTGCGGTACGACAGCATGGCCTGGTAACACAGCGCGCAACCGGATCGGATCACACCCACGGTGTTCATGGCGCGACTCAACGTCGCCGGAAGGGTCGGTGGGAGGCGTGGCCGGACCCCCGAGCTGGGGTCCGGCCGTTGTGGTCAGTCCTCCTCCTCGCCCCGGTAGCTGTAGAAGTCATCAACAAACCGACGGGCGAGGCGCGGCACCCGGCTGGTGATGCCGAAGTAACCACGGGCCCCGAGCAGGGCGAGCCGCCCGACGACCGGTTTGTACATGGGGTCGTCGCCGCTGGTGCCGCTGCGGTTCAACGAGTCCGCCACCCGCGCGAAGCCGTACGGCAGCATCGCTGCCTCGTAGTCGGCTACCGCCTGCAACAGCGTCTTCTCCCCGGCGGCGGTGTGGCCCAACTGCCGGGTCAGTAGGGCGGCATCCCGCAGGGCGGTGTTCGCGCCCACCCCGCGCCCCGGCGTCATCGTGTGGATGGCATCGCCGAGCAGGGTGACCGTGCTGCTCTTCCAGGGTGGCACCGGCTCACTGGTGGAGACCTTGACCGGCAGGGCGCTGGCCGGGTCGGCGAGGTCCAGCAGTTGGCGAAGGTTCGGGTGCCAGTTGCGGGTCAGGCCGAGCGCGGTCCGGATCAGCTCCTCGCCGCGTTGGCGCATGATGTCCGGCGGGAACCGCCGGGCGGTACTCCAGACCACCAGGTTCACGTTGTCGCGGGTGCTGTCGTGCGCCCGGCCGGGCCAGCGGTTCAACAGCGCCACATCGGCCGGATCGAGGCCGTCCTTGAGTGCGCCCGAGCGGTCCCACGGAAACTCCATGACATGTAGGACACCCATCACCCCACCGTTGCCGAAGATGAGCGAGATGCCCTTCTCGATCCGCTCCGGCAGCAGCGCCCGTACCTCCTCGGTGAACGGGATCCGGGTGGCGATGTTGATGGTGCCCGCGTTTCGGGTGACGGCGTGCGGCAGATACTGGCGCCGGACCGCCGAGTGGGTGCCGTCCGCGCCCACCAGCAGGCTGCCGGTGGCGCTGTCCCCGTCCGCGAAGTACGCGGTGACGGTGCCGTCATCGCGCTGCTCGAAGTGGGTGAGGGACTTGTCGAAGTGGACCACGTCCTCCAGCCCGGTGAGCAGGACCTGGCGCAGGGTCATCCGGGCGACGGATCGCTCGGTGTTCACCCCGTCGGTCTCCGGTCGTAGCGGAAAGGACGCGGTCTGCCGGAGCCGTTGGGTGATGACGTTGAAGTAGCGGGGGGACTTCGCACAGGTGGCCAGGTAGGTGTGGAAAAGTTCGGACGACAGGCACTCGCGCAGCGCCCGGCTGCCAGTTGGTCCGATGCCGACCCGGTAGCCGAGTAGGCCATCGCCTCGGGTGCGGTACCGCTCATAGACGGTCACGGCGATGCCGGCCTGGCGCAGTCCCTGCGCCAGGCAGAGCCCACCGGTCCCCGCCCCGATGATCAGAACGTGCGGTTGGTCGCGGGACACGTGTGCGTCAGCCCGCCACGTGGGGCGCGGCGGCAGCCGTGGAGTCCCAACGGTAGAAGCAGCCGGCGATGGCGTCGCGCGGTGAGCGCCAGGTCGGCAGGTATGGGGAGGTGTGCGCGGAGAGTCGCTCGTTGACCTGTTGGTAGAGCGGATGGTTCCGGGCGCCGGCCAGGGTGTCCGGGTCTACGTCGGCGGTCTCCATCAGGTGGATGCACAGGTCATGCAGGCAGTACAGGGAGCGGTGCCGGACGCCGGTGAGGCTGGGTAACTCGGTGGCGTCGGACTCGGCGAAGATCTGTGCCACCCGTCCCTCCGCACCGGGGACGATCCTGCTGACGATCAGTAGTCGGCTCATTTTGGGATTCCTTCCGCCGTGGTGCCCCGTGCGGCCGGTCCGGGGCGCGTGCCGTTCTCCACGCTGCCGAGCCCCCTGTCACCTGCCCGTCACATCCATGTCCGTTCTGGTGACGCGGGGGGTCGGTGGCGGCCGACGTCCGTGGGGGTCACGGCTGGCCTGCCGGATCGGCCGGAGCGTCTCGTCGAGTAGGGCGGTCATCGCGGCGGACGGCTCCAGCCGTAACTCCCGGCGCAGCAGGTCGCGGTAGACGTAGAACGCGTGCACCGCCTCGAAGGCGTTGCCCTCGGCGAGGTGGATGCGGACCACCAGGCGGTGGGGTGTTTCGCGGAGCGGCTCGGAGGCCAGCGCTTCCAACGCCGCTTCGAGCGCCTCACCGTGCCGGCCCGCTGCCAGATAGTGGTCGGCCAGCTCCTCGAGCATGTGTAGCCGCAGCTGGCGTAGCCGCTCCCGCTCGGCCAACACCCAGTCGTCGTACCAGCCGGGCAGCAGGTCGTGGCGGCCCTTCGCGAGTACGGCCGCCGCGGTGTTCGGGTCGTCCCCGTCCCGGACCCGGGCGGCCATCCCGACCAGGGCATCCACGTCAACCTGGACGGCGGGCCCGAGCCGGAGGGTGTCCCCACTGGTATGCAGCGGGCAGTAGGGGTCCTGCCGTAACCGCCACAGGGCGGTGCGGAGTGAGGAGAGGGCGCGCTCCTCGGGGGTGTCTGGCCAGAGCAGCCCGGCGAGGTGGCTGCGGGTGGTGCCGGGGCGCAGGCCGACCAGCGCGAGTACGCGTTGGAGCCCGCGCGGTACGACCACCGGGGCGTCGCTGTGCAACAGCCGGAACCCGCCCAGCAGGTGCAGCCGGATCGGAGTACCCGGACGGTCCCCGGCGGTCGGCATGGACGGACCAGCGGCCATGGCGGACCCCCTGCGGAATGTTCCTCGGTGGTGTCTCCCGGCGCGGCTTCCCGTGACCCCACGGGTCGGGTAGCTGGTCCCGCGGCACGGCGTCGGGTCACGGCCACCGGGTTAACCGTGACGGAGATTATCAATTCAGTCACGCACCGTCAACATCTCGATCGGTGTGTAACTGCTATGAAACCCGCTCTGAACTGGGGATAGGCAACTATGTGCAGGTTGCATGTCACAGCTCCTACACAGTCAGCGTCAACGCACCGTCACCAAACTCTGGGCCGGGGACGGCTCCGGTGACGCGCCGGTGACGGTGGTGCGGCCATGGTGCGCATAGTCATCCGGCTTTTCGGCGTACGGCGCCGCCGGCGTCCGCAGCCGTTAGGGGAGGTTCATCGATGGAGCGTTCGTTGATCGTCGCGAAGGTCGACCCGAGCGCGGAGGAGCGGATCGCCGAGATCTTCGCCGAGTCCGACGCGACCGAGTTGCCTCGCCTGGCCGGGGTCCAGCACCGGTCGCTGTACCGGCTACAAGACCTGTACCTGCACCTCCTGGAGACGGAGCTGCCGGGGGAGAACGCGGTCGCCGGGGCCCGGCACCACCCGGAGTTCGTCCGGGTCAGTGAGCGGCTGCGTCCGTACGTCTCGCCGTACCTGCCGACCTGGCGGGAACCACGAGACGCGATGGCCCGGTGCGTGTACCGGTTCGACGCTCCCGGAGACCGGCCATGAACCCGACCACGCCCCGTGGCGGACAGCTCTGGTCCCGCTGCGGCGGCTGCGCCAGCCTGCTGTATCGCAAGCGGCTCCGGCGGAATCTGGACGTGTGCCCGGAGTGCGGCGCGCACTCCCGGCTCGACGCGCCGGCCCGCCTGGCGCAGCTGGTGGACCCCGGGTCGTTTTCCGCGCTCGGCGACCAGGCGCCGGAGGTGGATCCGATCGGCTTCGTCGACGTGCTCCCCTACCCCCATCGGCTCACTGCCGCGCGCAGTGGCACCGGGCTGGCCGAGGCGGTTGTCTGCGGCACCGCCACGGTGGCCGGGAGCCGTTGTGTGATCGCCGTGATGGACTTCCGCTTCCTCGGTGGCAGCCTCGGGTGCGCGGTCGGGGAGCTGATCACCCGGGCCGCCGAGCGTGCCCTCGCCGACCGGGTTCCGCTGGTGGTGGTGACCGCCTCCGGCGGAGCGCGGATGCAGGAAGGGGTGCTGTCGTTGATGCAGATGGCGACGGTCAGCCAGGCCGTCGCCGCGTTGCGCGAGTCCGGGGTGCCGAGCGTGAGCGTGCTCACGGACCCCACCTACGGCGGGGTGGCCGCCTCGTTCGCCACCAACACCGACGTGGTGGTCGCCGAGAGCGGTGCCCGGATGGGCTTCGCCGGTCCTCGGGTGATTCGCCAGGTGACCGGCCGGGAGCTGCCCGAAGGGTTCCAGACCGCCGAGTTTCTGCTGCGGCACGGCCAGGTTGATCTGGTGGTGCCCCGGCACGCCCTGCGCGGTTGCCTCGCCACGCTGCTCGCCGCCGCAGCCGGCGGGCGTGAACCGGTGGGTGCCGGGCCCGAACCGGAGGGCCCAGGCCGGAGCAGCCCGCCGGCGCAGGGTGCGAACGAGCGGGACGCCTGGGAGACGGTCCGGCTGGCCCGGCACCCGGGTCGGCCGACCACCCTGGACTATCTGGAGACGGCCTTCGACAGCTTCGTCGAGTTGCACGGTGACCGGCTGGGTGCGGACTGCCCGGCGGTCGTCGGCGGGCTGGCCGAGCTGGCTGGCCGGCCGGTCCTGGTGGTCGGCCACCAGAAGGGCCACACGACCGCCGACCTGATGTCCCGCAACTTCGGAATGGCGAGCCCGGCCGGGCACCGGAAGGCGCTCCGCCTGGTCCGGCTGGCCGCGCGGTGGGGGCTGCCCGTCGTCACCCTCGTGGACACCCCGGGCGCTGACCCGGGAGTGGGTGCGGAGGAACAGGGCCAGGCCGCGGCGATCGCCGAGAACATCCTGACCCTGACGATGTTGCCGACCCCGGTCGTAGCGGTGATCACCGGCGAGGGCGGCAGCGGCGGTGCGCTGGCGCTCGCGGTCGCCGACCGGGTGTTGATGCTGGAACACGCCGTCTATTCGGTGATCAGCCCGGAGGGGTGCGCCGCGATTCTCTGGCCCGACCGGTCCGCTGCCCCGCAGGCGGCCCGCGCGCTGCGACTGACCAGCGCCGACCTCTGGCAGCTCGGGGTGGTGGACGCGGTGGTACCGGAACCGGCGCCGGCCGCGCACCACGACCCACCGGCCGCCATGCAGGCGGTGCGGGAGGCGGTGCTGGCGCACCTGGTGCCGTTGCTCGACGTGCCCACCGCGACCCTGGTTCGCCGCCGAAGGCGACGGTTCCGTCGGTTCGGTGCCGCCGGCCGCGGAGCCAGGGCGGGTGCCCGATGAGCGCCGAACTGGCGCCGACCGGCGTCACGACCCTCAACGGTGACGCGACGGCGGACCCGGAACCACGGTCCGGCGGGGCCTTCGACGCGACCGCGGCCGGGGTAGCCAACGTTCCGGCGGACCTCGCGCTGACCGACCTGCGCCGTCAGGCCCGGGAACTCCTCGCCGAGTTGGCCGGGCCGATCCGGCGGATCCGGCTGGGCAGCGGCGACGCGGTCCTGGAGGTGGAGTGGCACGCGGTGGGTGACGGCGGGCAACCGCCCGCGCACCCGGTCCTCGCCGCGCCGCCGGTCGTCCCCGCGCACCCGCTCCTCGCCGCGCAACCGGTCGTCCCCGTGCAGCCAGCAGCCGTGCCCACCGCTCGGCACGCGGTGCGGTCACCGATCGTCGGCACCTTCTACCGGGCGCCGGAGCCCGGCGCGGCGCCGTTCGTCGCCGTCGGCGACCGGGTCCACCCCGGCCAGGTCGTCGGCATCGTCGAGGCGATGAAGTTGATGAATGAGGTGACCGCCGACCGGGCCGGGCGAATCGCCGAGGTCCTCACCGACGACGGTCAACCGGTGGAGTACGACCAGCCGCTGCTCGCGGTGGATCCGATCTGAGGCGGGTGGGCTGATGTTCGGCAAGGTACTCATCGCCAATCGGGGCGAGATCGCACTGCGGGTGCTGCGCGCCTGCCGCGAGTTGGGCATCCGTACCGCGGTGGTCTACTCCACGGCGGACGCCGACTCGACCGCCGTGCGGCTCGCCGACGAGGCGGTCCTGATCGGACCGGCGGCGAGTCGCCGCAGCTACCTGAACCCCGCGGCCATCGTCGAGGCCGCCCGCCTGGTAGGGGCGCAGGCGGTGCACCCCGGCTACGGCTTCCTCTCCGAGGACGCCGACTTCGCCGAGATCTGCGCGGACAACGGTCTCGTCTTCGTGGGTCCGCCGCCGCAGGTGATGGCCGCGCTGGCCGACAAGTCGTCCGCGCGGGCGCTGATGAGCCGCGCCGGCCTGCCGCTGCCACCGGGCAGCATCGCACCGGTGCCGACCGCCGCAGACGCCGCCCGGGTCGCCGCCGAGGTGGGCTATCCGGTGATCGTCAAGGCCGCCGCCGGGGGCGGTGGCCGGGGGATGACGGTGGTCTCCACGCCGGCCGAGCTACCGCGGGCGTACGCCCGAACCCGGGCCGCCGCCCAGGTGGCCTTCGGCGACGACCGGGTGTACGTCGAGCGGTACCTCGGCAACGCCCGGCACGTGGAGGTGCAGGTGCTCTGCGACACCCACGGCAACGGAGTGCACCTGGGGACCCGGGACTGCTCGGTGCAGCGCCGACACCAGAAGCTTGTCGAGGAGGCGCCCGCCCCCGCCCTGTCCACGACAACCCTGGACACGATCGCCGACAGCGCGCTACGCGGCGCGTTGGAGGTCGGCTTCACCGGTGCCGGGACGGTGGAGTTCCTGGTTGACCCGGCGGAACAGTTCCACTTCCTGGAGATCAATTGTCGGATCCAGGTGGAGCACCCGGTCACCGAGATGGTCACCGGAATCGACCTGGTGCACGAGCAGCTGCACCTGGCCGCCGGCGGAACGCTGCGGTGGCGGCAGGAGGAGATCGTGACGCACGGGGTGGCGGTCGAGTGCCGGGTCAACGTCGAGGATCCCGATCGGGACTTCGTACCGACCCCCGGCCGGCTGGAGCGGTTCGTCCCCCCGGGGGGCCCCTTCACCCGGGTTGACACCCACGGGTATCCCGGCTACGTCGTCGGCCCCCACTACGACTCGCTCCTGGCCAAGGTGGCGGTCTGGGCCCCGGACCGGGAGCTGGCCCTGAACCGGCTGGAACGTGCGCTCGGCGAGTTCGACGTCGCCGGCCCCGGCGTCCACACCACCATCCCGTTCGTCCGGCGGGTGCTCGACGACGCCGGCTTCCGCAAGGGCCGCCACTGTACCGGTCTGGTCGAGACGCTACTCGCTGACCTGCCCACCCATTCGAGGAGGAACGCATGACCGTCACCGACGGCCGCCCACTGGCCGCCGACATCACCGACATCCTGGTAGCCCACTGCGGGCTCAACCCCGACGACGCCGCCCGCACCCCGGCCGCCTCGCTGGAGGAGCTGGGCATGGACTCGCTCGCCCTGCTCGAGCTCTCCGCCGTGGTCGCCGACCGCTGGCAGGTGCGCATCCCGGAGGAGACCGGGCAGCTCAGCATCGCGGGCGTCGCGGATCTCGTCGCCCGCCGCGTCGAGCCGGCCGGGCACACCGAGAACGAGATCCTGATCGCCGCCCCCCTACCGCTGGTCTGGAAGGTCACCAACGACGTTGCCGGCTGGCCCGACCTGTTCACCGAGTACGCGGTGGCCGAGATCCTGCAGCAGGAGGGGAACACCGTCCGGTTCCGGCTCACCATGCACCCCGACGAGAACGGGATCGCCTGGAGCTGGGTCAGCGAGCGCACGGCCGACCCGGAGGGGCGGGAGGTCCACGCGCAGCGGGTGGAGCCGGGGCCGTTCGAGTACATGCGGATCCACTGGCGCTACGTCGAGGAGCCCGGCGGTACCCGGATGATCTGGACGCAGGACTTCGCCATGAAGCCCACCGCCCCGTTGAACAACGCCGAGATGACCGATCGGATCAACACCAACAGCGCGGTGCAGCTCGCGGTGATCAAGGAGAAGGTCGAGCGGCGGGCCGCGCAGGAGACGGGAGTCGGGGATGAGTGAGCGGGAGCCCGGGGTGGTGGCCGCGGCGGACGTGGCCGCCGACACCCGCCGCGGTGGCGAGCTGCGGGTACTGCTCGGTCCGCGTACCGTCGGCAGCACCTCGGGGTTCATGGGCGTGGCGACGCTGGGACCGGGGGAGCGGATCGCCGAGCACTACCACCCCTACAGCGAGGAGTTCCTCTACGTCGCCCGGGGTGCGATCACCGTGGACCTGGACGACGCGCCGGTCTCGCTGGCAACCGGCGAGGCGCTCTTCGTCCCGATCAATGTCCGGCATCGGCTGCGCAACACCGGCACCGTGGACGCCGAGGTCGTGTTCCACCTCGGTCCGCTCGCCCCGCGCCCCGAACTGGGCCACGTCGACACCGAACTCGTCGGGCAACGAGGTGGGTCATGAGCGTGCAGATCGGAGTGGCACCGTGACCGGGCGCCGCTCGGTGGTGACCGGCGTCGGGGTGGTCGCGCCGGGTGGCGCCACTCGGGACAGGTTCTGGAAGACGATCACCGAGGGGCGTACGGCGACCCGGCGGATCTCCTTCTTCGACCCGTCGCCGTTCCGGTCGCGAATCGCCGCCGAGTGCGACTTCGAGCCGGTTGCCGCCGGCCTCAGCATTCCCGAACAGCGGCGTGCTGACCGGTACGTGCAGTTCGCGCTCGCCTGCGCGGCCGAGGCCGTCGTTGACGCCGGCCTGGAGTTCACCGACGCGCTCCGGGAACACACCGGCGTGGTCCTGGGCACCGCCGTCGGCGGGACAATGGCGCTGGAACAGGAGTACGTCACGGTCAGCGACGGCGGCCGGAACTGGCTGGTTGACGCCGCCCTCGGCGGCCCGTACCTGTATCAGGCGTTGGTGCCGAGCAGCCTCGCCGCCGACGTGGCCTGCCGGTACGGGCTGCACGGCCCGGTACAGGTGGTCTCCACCGGCTGCACGTCGGGCATCGACGCGATCGGCTACGCCCATCAGCTCATCGTTGACGGCGAGGCCGACGTGGTGCTCACCGGTGCCGCCGACTCGCCGATCTCCCCGGTTACCGTCGCCTCGTTCGACGCGATCCAGGCGACCAGCCCCGACAACGACGACCCGGAGCACGCCTCCCGCCCGTTCGACGCCGACCGGCACGGCTTCGTCCTCGCCGAGGGCGCCGCGGTGCTGGTGCTGGAGGAGGAGGAGCGGGCCCGGCGGCGGGGCGCGCACATCTACTGCGAGGTCGCCGGGTACGCCAGCCGCAGCAACGGCTACCACATGACCGGGCTCCGTCCGGATGGGCTGGAGATGGGGCTCGCCATCACCGACGCGCTGGGCCAGGGGCGGATCCGGGCCGACCAGGTCTCCTACATCAGCGCACATGGTTCCGGAACCCGGCAGAACGACCGCCATGAGACCGCCGCGTTCAAACGGGCGCTCGGGGAGTCCGCGTACCGGGTGCCGATCAGTTCGATCAAGTCGATGGTGGGGCACTCGCTCGGTGCGATCGGTTCGATCGAGATGGCCGCCTGCGCGCTGGCCATTGAGTTCGGGGTGGTACCGCCGACGGCCAACTGGGCGACCCGTGACCCGGAGTGCGACCTGGACTACGTGCCGAACGAGGCGCGGGAACTGCCGGTGGACGTGGCGTTGTCGGTCGGCAGTGGATTTGGCGGCTTCCAGTCGGCGATGGTGTTCCGGAGGTTGTCGGTGGTGGCGTCGTGACCGCGCGGGCGGTGGTGACCGGGATCGGGGTGGTCGCCCCGAGCGGTGTCGGCGCGGACGCACACTGGCAGACGGTCCTCACCGGAACCCGGCGTACCGGGCCGATCACCCTGTTCGACCCCTCCAGCTATCCGACCCGTTTCGGTGGTGAGGTGTCGGGGTTCGACGCCGGCGCCTACGCCGACAACCGCCGGCTGGTGCAGACCGACCGGTGGACGCACCTCGGGTTCGCCGCCACCCGGCTGGCCCTGGCCGACGCGGGGCTGCCGTTGCGGGCCCCGGACCCGTACGGCTACGCGGTCGCCCTGGCCAGTTCGTCCGGGGGGAACCTGTTCGGGCAGCGGGAGCTGCAACGGCTGTGGGGCGGGTCCACCCGGACGGTCGGGGCGTACCAGTCGATCGCCTGGTTCTACGCCGCCAGCGTCGGTCAGCTCTCGATCCACCACCAGTTCAAGGGGCCGTGCGGGGTGTTGGTGTCCGAGACCGCCGGTGGGCTGGACAGTCTGGCGCACGCCGCCCGGGCGGTCCGTCGGGGGACCCCGGTGGTGATAGCGGGGGCGACCGAGTGCCCGTTGAGCCCGTACGCGCTCGCCTGTCAGCTCGCCTCCGGGATGCTCAGCGAGGGGGCGGACCCGGAGCGGGCGTACCAACCCTTCGACGCGGCGGCGAGTGGCTACCTGCCGGCCGAGGGGGGTGCGGTCTTCGTGGTGGAGGAGTTGAGCCATGCCCTGGCCCGCGGAGCCCGGGTCTACGGTGAGGTGATGGGGTGGGGTGCCACCCACGACGGCGCGCACACCACCGCGGACACCGCGGGCGATCCGGTGCAGTACGCCCGGGCGATGCGGCTGGCGCTGGACCGGGCCGGAGTCGGCGCGGATGCGGTCGACGTGGTGGTACCCGACGCGTTGGGGGTGCCGCGTTATGACCGCAGCGAGGCGATCGCATTGCGCGCTGTCTTCGGCGACCGGCTACCCCCCGTTACCACGCAGAAGTCGCTGACCGGGCGGGCCCACCAGGGGGGAGCCGCCTTGGACGTGGCGACCGCGTTGCTCGCCTTCGCCCATGACACGCTGCCCGCGTCCGCGGGACCGGAGGAGGTCGCGTCGGGGTGCGAGCTGGATTTCCTGCGGGAGCAGCGACAGCCGGTGAACCGGTTGTCGCTGGTCTGCGCCCGTGGTTTCGACGGGTTCAACAGTGCGCTGGTCCTGCTGGGGGCGGCGCCGAGCGACGGCGGTGAGTAGTGACCGAACTGGACGAACGAACGGCGGCGGTCCGGCCTGGTGCCGGTCCGGCCGGGGGGCGGGTGGTGTTCCTGGTACGGGTGCCGGCCGAGCGGACGGAGGCGTTCCTGGCCGCGTACGAGGCGGTGCGGCACCTCGTCGCGGACGGGGTGCCGGGACACCGGGTTGACCAGGTGTGCCGGTCGGCGGTGGACCCGGAGCAGTGGCTGATCACCAGCGAGTGGGCGAGTCTGGCGGATTTCGAGGCGTGGGAACGGAGCCCGGAGCACCGCGACCTGGTCCGCCCGATGCGGGAGTGCTTCACCGATGCCCGCTCCCTGCGTTTCCACATTCTTGCCCAGACTCCGACCCTGCCCTGACGGCATCCGGGCATCCCGCACCCTGGCTGGTGCGGGGTGCCCGGCCGGCGCGCGGCCCGACGCGTCGGTTGTCGCCTCGACGGGCAGGGCGGGTGCCAGCGTCACGGCAGGGTAGCGGCGTGCGCCCTGGACCCGGGCGAGGGCGACGCCTTCCGCTGGCTGCTCAGCCCGCAGGGGGGACGGCTGCCGGTTGGTGCTGGAGAACGAGGTCGGCGACCCGGGCCACCTGCCGCCGAGCGCCGCCGGCTTCCACCTGGCCCTGGAGCGGTCCCGGCCGAATTGGGTTGACTCTTCGCGTTCACAGAATGGCAAGGAGTGACTACCCCGTTGCCGGTGGTCCTCGATGGACACCCATAATGGAGTCCATGGTCGCTTGGGAATACGCACTGCTGGTCCGCCGCTACCAAGGGCAGGGCCGCAGCTTTCACGTCAGTTTCGTCTGGTACGGCCCAGACGGATCCCGCCGAGATGTCACCAGCTTCGGCGACACCGCGATCGCCCACCTCAACCGGGTCGGGCGCGAGGGGTGGGAGCTGGTCGCCGCGGCCGAGGACGTGAACAACGTCCAGGGCAGCACTGAGGTGCACCGCTATCACCTCAAGCGGCCGTTGGCCTGAGGCCGGGCACGGGCGGCGCACCTCCCGACGGCGGTACGGTGCCCGTGCCCGGTTTGCTGATCTTTATTAGCTAGGATCCCGGACGTGAGAAATCGGCTCCTGGCCGCTGCCTCAAGCGTCCTGCTACTCCCTGTCGTGGTGCCCGCGTCGGCCGCCGCCGTACCCACGCCGACGGTGGTGCCGTGCCCGCGGGCCAGCGGGTCGGCATCGACGCCGTCCCGGCCCTCCCCGCCGCCGGCGGTGGCTGAGGACCAGGTGGTCGGCGGGGCGGCACTGGCCACCGCTGGCCTGGTGGTCCCGGATGGTGCGGCCCAGCCGCCCGAGGTGACCGCGAGCTCGTGGCTGGTCGCGGACCTGGACACCGGTGAGGTGCTGGGTGCATGTGGCCCGCACGAGTACGCCACCCCGGCCAGTGTGCAGAAGTTGCTGCTGACCGCCGCCCTGCTGCCGGACCTTGACCCGCAGCAGGTGGTCACGGTGACGAAGGAGGATCTGGACATCGAGCCCGGCTCGTCGGCGGTCGGCCTGCTCGCCGGCGGGCAGTATCCGGTCGAGACGCTCTGGCTCGGCCTGCTGCTGCAATCCGGCAACGACGCGGCGAATGTCCTCGCCCGCCTCGGCGGCGGTGCCGAGGGCCGGGCCGGGGGCGTCCGCGCGATGAACGAGTTCGCTGCGGAGTTGGGTGCCCGGCAGACGCACGCGGTTACCCCGTCCGGGTTGGACGGGCCGGGCCAGTTCACGAGTGCGTACGATCTCGCCCTGATCGCCCGGGCCTGCTTCGCTGAGCCGGCCTTCCAGCGGTACGCGCTGACCGAAACCCACCAGATCCCGGATCAGGAGGCGCTCGGTAGGAAGGGCTTCCAGATCCAGAACGGGAACTCCCTCCTCGACCGATACCCAGGGGCGCTGGGCGGCAAGACCGGCTTCACGACGTTGGCCCGGCACACGTACGTCGGCGCAGCCGAGCGTGCGGGCCGGCGCCTGGTGGTGACGTTGCTGGGCGCCGAGGCGCGGCCGTTGCGTGGCTGGGAGCAGGGTGCTGCCCTGCTCGACTGGGGCTTCGCGCTGCCGCGGGAGCCGTCGGTCGGCCGACTCGTCGAGCCGGGTGAGCTGACGGCCGTGCCGGCCGCCGTCCCCTCGGCCGCTGATGCCCGGCCCGCTGCCGACGATTCGCTCCCGGAAGGGCTGACCGGACCCGGGCCGCTTCTGGTCGGGGCCGTGGTCGGGGTTGGTGGGCTGGCGGCGCTGATCGTGCGCCTGGCCCGTCGCCCACGTCGTGAGCCGGGGCGGCGTCGTCGTGGGCGGGGCCGCCGTCGGGCCTGATCAGGCCCGACGGGCCGGACGGGGCGTCGCCGCCCCGTCCCGCCGGAGGTGCTCGTATCCTTTCGGGCGACACGTCGTCGGGGGCGTCACCGTCCGCCGACGATCCGGATATGCGGACGAAAGGACACGGCGTGAGTAGTGAGACGTTGGAGTTCCAGGCTGAGGCACGCCAGCTGCTCCAGCTGATGGTTCACTCGATCTACTCGAACAAGGATGTCTTCCTACGCGAGTTGATCTCGAACGCCTCCGACGCGTTGGACAAGTTGCGCCTGGCGTCACTGCGGGACAAGGACCTCGACGTCGACACCGCCGATCTGCACATCGCGATCGAGGTCGACCGGGACGCGCGGACACTGACCGTGCGGGACAACGGGATCGGGATGTCCCGGGACGAGGTCGTCCAGGTGATCGGCACGATCGCCAAGTCCGGCACCGCCGAGCTGCTCCGCAAGCTGCGCGAGTCAGCCGACGCGGAGGCGTCGCAGGAGCTGATCGGCCAGTTCGGCGTCGGCTTCTACGCGGCGTTCATGGTCGCCGACCGCGTGGTCCTGGTGACCCGCGAGGCGGGGGCCACCGACGGCACCCGCTGGGAGTCGAGCGGGGAGGGCACGTACACGATCGCCTCAGCCGCGGACGTTCCGCAGGGTACGGCGGTCACGCTGCACCTCAAGCCGGTCGACTCCGAGGACAACCTGCACGACTACGCCGCCGAGTGGACAATTCGGCAGATCGTCAAGCGGTACTCCGACTTCATCGCCCACCCGATCCGGATGGCGGTTGAGCAGCCCGGCACCGACGGGGGCGAGCCGACCACCGAGGTGCAGACGCTCAACTCGATGAAGGCGCTCTGGGCGCGGTCCCGCGACGAGGTGGAACCGGCCGAGTACCACGAGTTCTACAAGCACGTCAGCCATGACTGGGCCGACCCGCTCGAGGTCGTGCACATGCGCGGGGAGGGCACCTTCGAGTACGAGGCGCTGCTCTTCCTGCCCACGCACGCACCGCTGGACCTCTTCTCCCCGCAGGGGCGACGTGGTGTGCAGCTCTACGTCAAGCGCGTCTTCATCATGGATGACTGCGAGGCGCTGATGCCGGGCTATCTGCGCTTCGTCAAGGGCGTGGTGGACGCGCACGACCTGTCGCTCAACATCTCCCGCGAGCTGCTCCAGCAGGACCGGCAGATTCAGGTGGTCCGCCGCCGCCTGGTCAAGAAGATCCTCGCCACCGTCAAGGACCTCAAGGCCAACCAGCCGGAGAAGTACCGCACCTTCTGGACCGAGTTCGGCGCGGTGGTCAAGGAGGGGCTGATCGACGACACGGAGAACCGGGACTCGCTCCTGGAACTTCTCTCCATCGCCTCCACCCACGATTCGGCCGAGCCGACCGACCTCGCCGGCTACGTCACGCGGATGAAGGACGGCCAGACCGACATCTACTACGCCACCGGCGAGAACCGCACCACCATCGAGAACTCGCCGCACATGGAGGCGTTCCGGGCCAAGGGCTTCGAGGTGTTGCTGCTCACCGACCCGGTCGACGAGGTGTGGGTCGAGCGGGTCGGCGAGTACGAGGGCAAGACGCTGCGTTCGGTCGCCAAGGGCCAGGTTGACCTGGACACCGAGGAGGAGCGCTCGGCGGCCGAGGCCGAACGGGAGCGCCAGCGCACCGAGTACGCCGACCTGCTCTCCTGGCTGGGCAGTACCCTCGCCGACCAGGTCCGGGAGGTCCGCCTCTCCGCTCGGCTGACCACCTCACCGGCCTGCGTGGTTGGTGACGCGCAGGACATCACGCCGACGCTGGAGAAGATGTACCGCGCCATGGGGCACGAGGTGCCGCAGGTCAAGCGGATCCTCGAGCTGAACCCGACGCACCCGCTGGTCAGTGGGTTGCGCAAGGCCCGGGAGCAGGGTGTCACCGAGGAGTCGCTGAAGGAGACCGCCGAGCTGCTGTACGGAATGGCGTTGCTCGCCGAGGGGGGCGAACTGGCCGACCCGTCCCGCTTCACTCGGATCCTCGCCGAGCGTCTCGCTCGTACCCTCTGATCCGGCGGGAGGGCGTCGGTGTTCCCGACGCCCTCCCGGTAGCGGTGCGCGCGGTGGCCGGTGCTCAGGCGGCGATGTCGCCGCGGTGTTGCTGCTCCGGCGCGGTGGGCCACGGCGGGCGGGGGTGGGGCGCGTTCCACTCGTCCGCCCGCCCTTCCGACCCGTCGACGGGTCGTTGCCCGGGTGGGGTCTGGGCCATGCGGAGTGCGCGTTGGGCGGACTGCCAGGCGGTGCAGGGCCAGCTTTGGCCGGTGCAGAGCAGGTTCACACAGTCGGTGCCCGTAGCGTCCGGCTGGTGCGCGTCCGCCACGCCGAGGGCCAGCCCCCACAGCAGCGGGTCGCTCACGTCGTCCGGGCGGCCGGCGCCGGCTGTGGGCCGGTCGTGGGTAGTATCGGACATCTCGGGTCCCCCTTCTGAGCTGCCGCGATACTACCTCCACTCCGCGCCGATCCTGCTGAACGGGCACGCCGGGGCGGGGGTAGTGGGAACTGGCGCGACCCCAACCACGATGATGGTCGGGTGCGAATCCTGTCTATCCAGTCGTCGGTTGCCTACGGTCACGTCGGTAACTCAGCCGCCGTCTTTCCCCTGCAACGCCTCGGGCACGAGGTGTGGCCGGTACTGACGGTCCACTTCTCCAACCACACCGGCTATGGGTCGTGGCGTGGGCCGCTGCTGGCACCCGCGGATGTCGCCGAGGTCATCGCGGGCATCGGCGACCGTGGAGTGCTCGCCCAGGCCGATGCGGTGCTCTCCGGATACCAGGGCGACCCGGCGATGGGTGAGGTGATCATCGACGCGGTCCGCCAGGTGAAGGCCGTGAACCCCGCCGCCGTCTACTGCTGCGACCCGGTGATGGGGGACGTGGGGCGGGGGATGTTCGCCCGTCCCGGCATCCCGGAGTATCTGCGTGACGCGGTCGTGCCGAACGCGGACATCATCACCCCCAACCAGTTCGAGCTGGAGTACCTTGCCGGCGGTCGGACCGAGACGCTGGCGGAGCTACTCGCGGCGGTGGACAAGGTGCGGGCGACCGGTCCACGGCACGTGCTGGTCACCAGCGTGCTCCACCGGGACCTGCCGGAGGAGCAGCTGGAGCTGGTGGCCGTCTCGGAGGAGGGCGCCTGGGCGGTGACCACACCGATGCTGCCGATCACGCCGAATGGTGGCGGTGACGTCACGGCCGCGCTCTACCTCGCGCACCTGTGGACCACCGAATCGCCCGCGACCGCGCTGGAGCGCACCAGCGCCAGCATCTTTCGGATCTTCGAGGCCACGTTGGCGGCGGATACCCGGGAGCTTCAGCTGGTCGCGGCCCAGGAGTCGATCGCCTGCCCGCCGCCGGGTTTCACCGCCCGCCGACTGCGCTGATCCGGAGCTGCGCGACCCGTTGGCGGTGCATGTTCCGTTCCCGGCACCCGCCGACCCTCCTTCGACCAGAGTTGGTGGTGTCCGGACCGCCCAGCGCCGGACGGTCCGGACACCCCGTGGAGGAGGAGGCGACATGACCGGTCTCCGGATCGACCTTTACGAGCTTCGGATGGCCGCCAGCTACCTGCGCCACGACCTGACCGCACCCGCCACCTTCAGCCTCTTCTCCCGCCGGCTGCCGGACCGTCGTGGCTTCCTGGTGGCCGCCGGACTCGACGAGGCGTTGACGTTCCTGGAGACCTTCTCGTTCGCTGACGACGAGCTGGCGTACCTGCGGGATGTCCATGGATTCGAGGAGTCCGCCCTGGCGGCGCTGGCCCCGCTCCGGTTCACCGGGGACGTGCGGGCGGTGCCGGAGGGGCGGCTCGTCTTCGCCGACGAGCCGCTGCTCGAGGTCACGGCGCCGCTCGCCGAGGCGCAGCTGGTCGAGACCGGTCTGCTGAACCTGATCACCTTCCAGACCACGATCGCCAGCAAGGCGGCCCGGTGTCGGCTCGCCGCAGGTGACGCGGAGCTGGTCGACTTCTCGTTCCGCCGTACCCATGGGCTGGCGGCGGGTGCCGGCGTGGCCCGGGCGTCCGCGATCGTGGGGTTCGCCGCGACCAGTCACGTGGAGGCAGCCCGTCGGTACGGGCTGCGGCCGTCCGGCACGATGGCCCACTCGTACGTGGAGGCGTTCCCGGACGAGCGGGCCGCCTTCCGCGCCTTCGCGAGCGACTTCCCGGTCAATCCGATCTTCCTGGTGGACACCTACGACACGCCCGCCGGCGTACGGGCCGCTGTGGATGTCCTCACCGAGCTGGGGTGGAACGGCCCGGCGGGGATCCGGCTGGACTCCGGGGACCTGGCCCCGCTGGCCCGGCAGGCCCGCGAGATCCTCGACACGGCGGGCCTGACCGAGGTCAAGATCATGGCCAGCGGGGGCCTGGACGAGGAGGTCATCGCGGGGCTGGTCGCAGCCGGCACCCCGATCGACGGGTACGGCGTCGGCACCCGGATGGGGGTCTCCGCGGACGCGCCGTCCCTGGACAGCGCGTACAAGCTGGTCAGCTACGGCGACCGACCGGTGGTGAAGCTGTCGTCGGGCAAGGCCACCCTGCCCGGCGCGAAGCAGGTCTTCCGGGACCCCGCCGGCACCGACGGCGACCTCCTCGCGCGGCACACCGAAGCGTCGCCGCCCGGCTGGGAGTCATTGCTCGTGCCGGTCATGCGCGCCGGACGGCGGCTGGACACCGCTGGGGCGGCCGAGGCGGTACGGGTGGCGCGGGACCGATTCGAGGCGGACCTGGCGTGGCTGCCCGAGCCGGCCCGACGGCTGATCACACCGGTGCCGCCCGCCGTAACGGTCAGCCCCGAGTTGGCCGGCCTGCACGAGCGGGTGGCAGCGGCGGCCCGCTCGGGTCACCACTAAGCTCGGCCCATGGCGAGGTACTACGACGTGCACCCGGACAACCCGCAGCCCCGGACCCTGCGGCAGGTCGTCGGGCTGCTCCGGGACGGTGGCCTGATTGCCTACCCCACGGACTCCTGCTTCGCCTTCGGCTGCCAGTTGGGCGATCGCCATGGGCTGGACCGGATCCGGGACATTCGCCGGCTCGACGAACGGCACCACTTCACGCTGGTCTGTCGGGATTTCGCGCAGCTGGGGCAGTTCGTGCAGATCAGCAACGCGGTGTTCCGGTTGGTCAAGTCCTGCATCCCCGGTAGCTACACCTTCATTCTGCCGGCCACCCGCGAGGTGCCGCGCCGGATGCTGCATCCGCGGAAGCGCACCGTTGGGGTGCGGGTGCCCGACCATGCCGTCGCCCAGGCGTTGCTGGCCGAGCTCGATGAGCCGTTGGTCTCCAGCACCCTGATCCTGCCCGGGGAGGAGGAGCCGTTGACCCAGGGGTGGGAGATCAAGGAACGGCTGGACCACGTGCTCGACGGCGTGGTGGACGCCGGCGACTGCGGCAAGGAGCCGACCACCGTGGTTGACCTGTCGGGGGATGAGCCAGCGGTGCTACGTCATGGCGCGGGCGACCCGTCCCGCTTCGAGTAGCTGGCCGCACCGGCGGCCAAGATCTGTGCGACCGGTCGGCCATGTGCCGGGGTGGTCTGCGTGTGTAGATCAATGTAGGGTCCCCAACCGCGAGCCATGGGAACCTCAGGGAACGGACTTCCGCCGTGCATGCGCAACGATGCTGGGTAACAGTGATCGCCACGCTGGTTGTCGCCTCCGTCGTCGCGGTGGTCGGATGGGTCGGTGCTTGGTCCACCATTGACGTTCGAATTCAGGGTGCCTATTCAGCTCGTGTGCTGAATGCCGACGAGGCCCAGCAGGCGTGGGCTGAGCTACACTCGTTCCCGTCTACGGGACCTCCGCCAGGAGAGAAGCTGCTGGTGGTCGCCGAATGGACCGACGAGCAGCGGACCCGATGGCCAGCCACCGACTGTGACTTCATTGTCTACGTGACTCACTCCGGGTTCATGTATGTGATGGCGCATCAGGGTGACGGCTATGCCCTCGGGTCGTCAGGGTTGGCGGAAAGGGCGGCACGTCACTATGTGGATATTCCAGTAATGGAGGACCACCCGATCGGCGGGTCAGCCTTCCAGGGGTCCAATTTCTTCATCCCTGCCGCGCATCCCGAGGTGGGGGAGCTGCGGGTCCTGCTCATGGGCGAGCACGAGGACATGGATCTGATCCGAGTCGGAATTCTCTTCACCTGTAACGACCGACTGATCAGGTTCACCTGGCTTGAAGCTGACAAGCTGATGAAGTGATTTCAGTAAACGTTGCGGTCGATATGCCCCTCCTGCGGTGGTGCAACATGGGTCGGTAAGACCGGCCGCACCCAGGGCGTGAGCCCAGAACAGCCCTGTTGCGACCGCCCTGGCATTGCACCCGTGACCCGGAGGGGAGCGCACCGTGGACCTGGCCCTGATCGGATCGCTCGTCGTCCTGGCCCTGATCGACAGCACCAGCTTCGGGACGTTGCTCATCCCGATCTGGATGATGCTGGCGCCGGGCCGGCTGCGCCCGAGCCGGCTGCTGGTCTTCCTCGCCACGGTCGCCGCCTGCTATCTCGTGCTCGGCGTGGTGTTGCTCGTCGGTGCGGCGGCCCTGCTCGACGAGGTGCGTCCCGTGCTGGAAACTACGCCGTTCCGGGTGGTGCAACTCGTGGTGGGGATCGGCCTGCTCGGTCTCGGCCTGGTCATCGGCCGGAAGCGAGCGTCGGGTGACTCCCAGCCGGGCCGCCTGCTGCGCTGGCGCGAGCGGGCGATGACCGGGGGCGAATCCGCCGCGGCGTTGGTCGGCCTGGCCCTGGCCGCCGTGACGTTGGAGGCCACGACGATGCTTCCCTACCTCGCCGCTATCGGGCTGCTCGGCGCCTCCGCGCTGACGCTACCCGGGAGCGTCGCCGTGCTCGCCGGCTACTGCGTCGTCATGGTGCTGCCCGCACTGGTGTTGCTGGCGGCACGCCTGGTCGCAGCCGGGCGGGTGCAGCCGGTGCTTGCGGCGGTCAACCGGTGGATGGTCCGCAACGCGGCCGGGACCACCGGCTGGATCGTGGGCATCATCGGCTTTCTCCTCGCGCGCGACGCCGCCAACCACCTGGAGCTCTTCGCGGCGCTGTCGCGGGTGACCTGAGCGTCATCAGTCGGCCATCCGTCGGCTTGCCCGGCGCCATCCGGCGAAGACGCCAACCAGGACGGTCCCCAGGGCAGCCACGCCGCCGATCAGGACCGACACCAGCGTCCCGGGTCCGGCACCAGTTTCGCCCTCGTCGCCGACAGCGGCGACCAGCTTGTCCTTGTTCTCGTCCTTCTTCGCCTGGTCCGGGGTGACCAGCTCGCCGACCGTCTCGTCGGGGGCGAGAGCGAAACCCCAGTTCAGCAACGCTGTCGCCTCACCCAGGCTGCCCAGCGGCGCGTTCTCCGCACCGAGCAGGGTCACCGCGAGCGTACGGCCGTCGCGTTCGGCCACGCCGACGTAGGTCTGCCGGGCCAGGTCGGTGAAGCCCGTCTTTCCGCCGAGCATCCCCGGATAGCTGCCCAGCAGGGTGTTGTCGCCGGTGAGGGCGAGTGCGGAGCGGCCCGGCGCGGACGGCAGGTTCGCCGCACGGGTGGCGATGTACCGGCGGAAGTCCTCGCGTCCGAACGTGGCCCGCGCGATCAGCGCCAGATCGTAGGCGCTGGTGTACTGGTCCGGTCCGTCCAGGCCAGAGGGTGTCGCCGCGTGGGTCTGGTTGGCCCGGAGTCGTGCCGCCTCCTCGTTCATCACCTTCACCCCACCCGGTCGGCCGGCGGCACCACCACCGAGCCGGGCCAGTACATTGGCCGCGTCGTTACCGGACTGCAGGAGCAGCCCCAGCCACAGCTCCTCAACCGTGTACCGGCCGCCCGCGACCACCCCCATCAGCGAGCTCGCCGGGTCGAGGTCGTCCAGGTCGTCGCGGGTTACCTCGACGACAGTCGTCGGGTCGAGCCGGGGCAGCAGGGCCGCGGCGAGCAGAAGCTTCTGCACACTCGCGGGGGTGCGGTGCTCGTGTGGGCCGCAGCCCCCCAGGACCTGGCCACTGTCGAGATCGGCGACGATCCAGGAGGTCGCGGTGACGGCCGGAGCTGTCGGGGTTCCGGCCGGCACGACCAGCCCGGTGGTGGCCAGCGCGGCACCGCCGACAGCTGCTTCGGTCTTGCCGACCGGCGGCGGCGAGGGTGTGCCGGCCGGCCGGGTCGACACCTCCACAGTGGGGCACGGCTGTGCTCCGGTGCTGGCTGTCCGGTCTCGGGCCGTGACCGGTGCGGCGGGCGATACGACGACGGCGGCTACCGCCACGACGACGGCTGGCACGGCAATTCGACGGATAGTCACATGAGGGACGGTAGTGGGGGCGCGGCCGGCTCCGCGGCGGTTGGGAGATGCACGGCGTATCGACGTCGGGGAGAACGATGTGCGCCGGGGCGCCCGCCTGTTCGGCATTCATGTCGGGCGTGCCGTTCCGCCACCCCGGGAGCACCTATGCATCATTTCCGCCAGAACCAGACCTGTTTTCTGTCCGATTTGTCGACCGATTTGCGGTACCTCACCCGCTCCACGTCTGATCGACTCATCCGGACGATCTGCGAAGGAGAGCCCCCGAATGGCCGATCTCGTTGCCGCCGTGGACCAGGGCACCACCAGCACCCGCTTCATGATTTTTGACCACGCTGGTAACGACCTGGGCCGCCACCAGCTCGAACACCAGCAGATCCTGCCGCGGCCCGGCTGGGTCGAACACAACCCGGTGGAGATTTGGGAGCGTACCCAGACGGTCATCCGGACCGTGCTGTACGAGCACCGCCTCACCGTCACCGACCTCGCCGCCCTCGGGATCACCAACCAACGGGAGACCACCGTGGTGTGGAATCGCCGGACCGGTCGGCCCTACCACAACGCCATCGTGTGGCAGGACACCCGGACCGACCGGATCGCCGCCGCCCTGGAGCGTTCGGGTAAGGGGGAGGTGATCCGTCGTAAGGCGGGCCTGCCACCGGCGACATATTTCTCCGGCGGCAAGATTCAGTGGATCCTGGAGAATGTGGACGGCGTGCGGGAGGCGGCCGAGCGCGGCGAGGCCATCTTCGGCAACACCGACACCTGGTTGTTGTGGAATCTGACCGGCGGTACCGCGGGCGGCGTGCACGTAACCGATCCGACCAACGCCAGTCGCACCATGCTGATGAACCTGGCGACGCTGGACTGGGACGACGAACTGCTGTCCTTCTTCGGTATTCCGCGGGCGATGCTGCCGCGGATCCGACCGTCGTCTGATCCGGATTCCTACGGTGTCACCGCCGCCCACGGCCCGTTCACCGGCGAGGTCCCGCTCACCGGGGATCTCGGCGACCAGCAGGCAGCGACCGTCGGCCAGGTCTGTTTCGCCCCGGGAGAGGCCAAGAACACCTACGGTACGGGCAACTTCATGCTGCTCAACACCGGTACGGAGCTGGTCCGCTCCCAGGCTGGCCTGCTCACCACCGTCTGCTACCAGTTCGGTGACCAGTCGCCGGTGTACGCGCTGGAGGGCTCGATCGCCGTGACCGGCTCGGCCGTGCAGTGGTTGCGCGACCAGTTGAAGATCATAAACTCGGCGGCGCAGAGTGAGACCCTGGCCCGCCAGGTGGACGACAACGGTGGCGTGTACTTCGTGCCCGCGTTCTCCGGCCTCTTCGCCCCGTACTGGCGCTCCGACGCCCGCGGCGTGATCGTCGGCCTCTCCCGGTTCAACACCGACGCCCACATCGTCCGCGCCACCCTCGAGTCGATCTGCTACCAGAGCCGAGACGTCGCCGAGGCCATGGCGAAGGACTCCGGGGTGGCG
Source organism: Salinispora sp. H7-4 (assembly GCF_013416675.1). Classification (NCBI taxonomy): domain Bacteria; kingdom Bacillati; phylum Actinomycetota; class Actinomycetes; order Micromonosporales; family Micromonosporaceae; genus Salinispora; species Salinispora sp. H7-4. Next base: position 13,364 of record NZ_JABZED010000004.1, on the reverse strand, counting down.
CTGGGGCGCCTCAAGGTTGACGGGGGTGTCACGGAGAACGACCTGTGTATGCAGCTGCAGGCCGACATCCTCGGTGTCCCGGTGAGTCGCCCGACGGTCGCCGAGACCACCGCGCTCGGCGCCGCCTACGCGGCGGGCCTGGCTGTTGGCTTCTGGCGCAGTACCGACGAACTGCGCGAGAACTGGAACGAGAGCCGGTGCTGGCAGCCCACCTGGTCGTCGGAGCAGCGCGAGGTCGGGTATGACCGCTGGAAGCGGGCGGTGCAGCGTACCTTCAACTGGGTTGATCTCGACTGATCAGTCCAGTCTGATCGCGTTGGGCGTCTCCGGAGAGGCTGGGCGGGAGCCCGGGTGACCGGGTACTCCCACCTCCGGCTCTCCCCGTTCCCCCACGGCACCGGGCAAGCCGGAGACGGGTCGTGGCGGATACACCCACGCCACCAACACCACCGAGATGATCATTAGTAGGAACCACGACCCAAGTTTGCTCGCGGACACCGGATGCCAGCCCTCGGCCTGGTTGGGGTAGGTCCATGCGTGCGCCCAGGTGGAGATGTTCTCGGCGAGCCAGATGAAGACTGCGACGAGCCCGAACGCGCAGAGCACCGGCATCCGCAGGCGGCGCCGGAAGACCCGGAAGTGCATGACGCAGCGGCCGAAGACCACCACCACCCCGACCGTGATCAACCAGCGCAGGTCAGCGAGATAGTGGTGGGTGAAGAAGTTGACGTAGATCGCCGCCGCCGCCACGGCAGTCAGCCACTGCCGTGGATAGCGGTCGAAGCGTAGGTCGAACAGGCGGTACACGCGCACCAGGTAGGAGCCGACCGCGGCGTACATGAAGCCGGAGAAGAGTGGCACCTGCCCGAGCCGGAGGACGCCATCATCGGCGTAGGCCCACGAACCGACCTCGGTCTTGAATATCTCCATGGTGGTACCCGCGAGGTGGAACAGGACCACCACCCGGAGTTCCCGCAGGGTTTCCAGCCGCGTGGTGACCATGACGACCTGGATCGCGAGCGCCGCGAGCGTCAGCGCGTCGTTGCGCGCCAGCACGGCGTCGTCGGGCCACCACAGTCGGGCCGCGACGACCACCGCCAGCATCGCGGCGCCGAATACGCAGGCCCAGGCCTGCTTGGCGGTGAAGGCGACGAGCTCAACCGCCCAGGCTCGCCAGCCGGTACGCGGAGCGTGCTCGAGCCACGCGTGTACCCGACGGTCCAGAACGCGCTCGGGACCGGTGAATTTCGCATCGTCGCCGGAAGGGAACGGGGTCATCCGCAATCGCTACCACTACGGCCCTGGTCGGTGAACGTTCACCGACCAGGGCCGCCTCGCCGTTGTCGCCCCGGGGTCGGGGTGGCAGCAGCCGTTGGAATTCGACCCGGAGATCGTTCCGGGGCGATCCACGGCTGCTGCCACCCCTTCCACACTGGCTGGATCAGGTTGCTGAAGCTCAGTTCTACTTCAGCGAGATCTCGCCGTAGGCGGCACCGGACACCTGGTTCCA